>JAJRRF010000190.1 GCA_024279735.1 Alphaproteobacteria bacterium | reverse complement strand
CCATCAAAAAGGCGGTTGCTGCCAAACGTGCTGCTGCTGCAAAAACCAGGGCTGCTGCCGCTAAGAAGCAGGCTTCTGCTGATGCCGCCGCCGCGAAGAAATCTGCTGCTGCGAAGAAAGCTAGAGTTGCGGCCATCAAAAAGGCGGTTGCTGCCAAACGTGCTTCTGCCGCAAAAACCAGGGCTGCTGCTGCGAAGAAGCAGGCTTCTGCTGATGCCGCCGCCGCTAAGCGGGTCGCTGCTGCAAAAACAGCTGCGTCAACCAAGGTTGCTACGAAGCCATCTCTTTATGATCGCCAGCAGGCGTTGGCTGGGACAACCAAGGCCACTGCTCCAACAACAAAGGTTGCTTCAGCTGCCAAGGGTGGCAACAATATTGCTGACCTCCAAACTTTACTGGCTGCCAAGGGAAAATATGCCGGGAAAGTGGACGGCACAATGAATATTGAGACGCGCAAGTCGGTCATCAATTATTATAGTGCCCATAAACTTGATGTTGGTAATGGTACGATTGCCCAGGCGGTTCACAAGGACCTGAAGTCTGGCGGGGCAACGAAAACTGTTGCAGCTGCGGCAGTTCCTGCCAGCAACCCAAAGCCCAAGTCAAGCGGCAACAAGATTGTTGATATTCAGAGTATGCTTGCAGAAAAAGGTCTCTATGCAGGGAAGTCAAACGGTATGCTGGATGCCCCAACCAGGAAGTCAATTCTGGGATATTACAAGAAGCATAAGCTTAAACGCAATGGCCGTACCATTATTGAGACTGTTCATTCGCATTTGTCTGGCGGTACTGCCTAATCGGTCAACCAGACAGGTCATGTGAAGGCTGGAAATATAGTAAAGAGGGCGTTCCTTTGGGAGTGCCCTTTTTGTATTGGCCTCTCTGTTGTAAAAAGAACACTCGGTTTATTGGGGAGTGGGAAAATTTCTTGTCAGGGCATGGTTAATCATATATCATGAGTTCTGATAAGGGGGCATCTTTGGGTCAAATTCAATCCTTTCAGGAAGCTGAACTGTGATGGGTTTGCTCCGGCAGTTTGTGAGTCTTGAGTTATGACACCCAAAATTTTCTTGCCAGTCACTGGCCTTATTCTCTTCCTTATATCATCCCTGGCTTTGACAGGCTCTGCTATGGCCAGTCCATTTGAGGAAGCCTTTGGCACTATTTCCAATTATTCCAGAATGTTCAATACGGGGCGTTATTATCGGGCATCCCGGCGCAGACGTTCGATCAGAAGACGGATTGCTAGAAGACGCCATGCAATGCGTAGGAGATATTATGCCCGTCGCCGCAGGGCTGCCATAAGAATGCGCCACAGGAATATACTAGCCAGATCCATCAGGCAAGCGCGGGTGCGCCGCAACATTCAGGCCAGAAAAAGGGCGAAATTGGCCAGGAGGCAACAGATAAAAAGGCAGCAGGCAAGGGTTGTGAAAAGGCGTATCGCCCGTCAGCAACATGTGAGACAACGGCGCGTCAGGCAAGTTGTTGCCAGGCAGCGCAAGGTACGTCGGAACGCTCAGTTGGCAGCGCAGCGTATTGTCCGCAAGAAGAAAAATAGTGCTGCCCGTGCCAAAGCAGCCAGGCCGAGAAGGGTTGCGTTGGCTTCGCCAAAGGCTGCGAGGAAGTATCCTGCTGCCCAAAGGCACAAGGCCAAAAGGGCGGCAGTACAGTCCTTGCAGACATCCCACAAACCGCAACTGCTTGAACAGGCCAGGGGATGGTCGACATATGGTGTTCAGGACAATGTGCCTGCCCTGAATCGGGCAGACAAGAAAGGTGTGCAGTTGGCTCTTTCCAGAGCTGGGTTTTATGGCGGGGCTGCCGATGGCCTTTTTGGGCCTAAAACGCGTAGTGCGATTAAGGATTACCAAAAAAGTCTTGGACAGGACAGGACAGGCCGTCTGGACAGTATCCAGATGTCTTCCCTGTTGCAGGCTGTTTCCAGGAATACTGTATCTGGTAATAGTTATCTGCCCCAGG
This sequence comes from Alphaproteobacteria bacterium, assembly GCA_024279735.1. Lineage (GTDB taxonomy): Bacteria > Pseudomonadota > Alphaproteobacteria > Rhizobiales > JAJRRF01 > JAJRRF01. Next base: position 2,152 of record JAJRRF010000190.1, on the reverse strand, counting down.
GTGACCAAAAATATGACAGGCAGGAGAAGATAAAGAAACAGGCTAGGTTGCTGGCAGGCCGTAGCCAGTTGCCTACCAGTGAAAAGGCCGTCCTTGAGCCGAAAAAAATCAAGTTCACTAAGCTGGCTATCAAGCGGAAGGCTAAACCCTTTATTGCTGTGAGGCCAAAGAAGCTGGGGCAACAGGCCAGCCTTAGGGTGAACCAGAAAAAAAATGAAGGCAAGCTCTCTGCTTTGCCAGGGCAGGGAAGTGCGCAAAAAATGGGTGCTCTCCTTATAGACCCAAAGGCTGCCAGGCGGGTTGATTATGTCCACACCCTTGGGCGTACCAGGCATGGGGAGACACTTTGGGTGGTGAAGTGTCTTGATAAGAAACAGCTGAGGCTTTATTTTTGGCGTGACAAACAATGGTGGACCCGTGGCAAGGAAGGTGGTTCTGTTGGTTTTTCTGAATATGGTTCAGGGGGGATCAAGAACCTGGCTGGCAAGGTCTGTACCCTGTAAATTTTAGGGATGATTGAGCGTATTAATGAGCCGTTCCGGGGTTGCTGGAGCGGCTTTTTTCTTTTGCTGCTGTTATCTGTGAATATCTTCTGGTTTGCGTAACAGGCGATGATACTTTTTAAACCATATATATCATATATTTACCTTATAAGTTGTCTTAATGTTCTTTTTTTGTTGTGTCATAAGAACAAATAGAGTGCTGTAGCTTTGAATTGCCAGACAACACACAGTATGGAATAAGGGATAAACATAGTGCAGGCTACAAATCTTCTCGACAGGACTGAAGGAAAAAAGGGTATGGACAAGCAAAAGGCTATTGATGCCGCGCTGGCACAGATTGAACGTTCTTTCGGGAAGGGCTCCATCATGAAGATGGGGGATAAGAAGACAATGGATATTGAATCCATTTCGACAGGTTCCCTTGGCCTTGATATTTCGTTGGGTATTGGCGGTCTGCCCAAGGGGCGGGTGATTGAAATTTATGGCCCTGAATCATCGGGCAAGACAACCCTGGCCCTGCATGTTGTGGCAGAAGCCCAGAAGGCAGGGGGTATCTGCGCCTTTGTGGATGCAGAACATGCCCTTGACCCGATCTATGCTGGCAAGATTGGGGTCAATGTTGATGAATTGCTGATTTCCCAGCCGGATACAGGGGAGCAGGCTCTTGAGATTACGGACACACTTGTGCGCTCAGGGGCGATTGATGTCCTGGTGATTGATTCTGTGGCCGCACTGACACCAAAGGCTGAACTTGAGGGGGATATGGGGGATAGTTTGCCCGGTCTCCAGGCCCGTTTGATGTCCCAGGCTCTGCGCAAGCTGACAGGCTCAATCTCGAAGTCAAATACCATGGTGATCTTTATCAACCAGATCCGTCACAAGATTGGTGTGATGTTTGGCAGTCCGGAGACAACAACAGGCGGCAATGCCCTGAAGTTTTATGCCTCTGTCAGGCTTGATATCCGCCGTATCGGTGCGATCAAGGATCGTGATGAGATTATTGGCAACCAGACCCGCGTCAAGGTCGTAAAAAATAAGGTTGCGCCGCCATTTCGCCAGGTGGAGTTCGATATCATGTATGGTGAAGGTATTTCCAAGACAGGTGAACTTGTCGATATTGGTGTGAAGGAAGAGATCGTTGAAAAGTCGGGATCGTGGTATTCATATGATAGCCAGCGTATTGGCCAGGGGCGTGAGAATGCCAAGCGGTTTATGGCAGAACATACCAACTTTGCTGACGAGATTGAGTTTGCCATCAGGGAAAAGGCAGGCCTGTTCGGCGATGGTGAAGCGGATGGTGATGGCGGTGATAAAACCGACAAGGCTTCGGCTACCAAAAAGGAAGTTGCCACCCCGTCAGGAAAGAAACCAACGGTTGCTGCCAAGAAGAAGTAGGGATATCAAGCGTTTTACTTAGGACACCCGCAACAATAAGTGAATCAATTTCACCAAGCACTATTCGTTGGTTTGTGCTGATTAGTTACTTTCAAATGTGGGCGGTTAATATTGCGGGTGTCCTTATCAATAGTTTGGACAGTTTCATGCTGCTATAGTCCCGTAGTTACACAGCTTCTTGAATTCAGGTTGTGATTTAATGGAGTTCAACTCAAAACCTAACATGGAAGAAAAGGTTTTGAGCAGGTGTTCGT
>JAJRRF010000189.1 GCA_024279735.1 Alphaproteobacteria bacterium | reverse complement strand
TATTTCCATCTGCACACCCCCTAGAACTGAAAAATTCATAAGGATGGCGGAGAGGATGGCGTAATCAGGTTTGATAATGGCTAATGACTATCACGATAAATTGCTGGAAGCTGTCAACGCAGCCTCGGCCTCTGCACGTCGGAGCTGGATTTTCTTCCTTGCCCTGATGGCTTATTTTACCATTGCCATCACCAGTGTAACCCACCAGCAACTCTTGCTGGACACCCCCATCCTGCTGCCGTTGCTCCAGGTGCCGATGCCGATCACCGCCTTTTTCATGTTTTCCCCGATGATTTTGTTTGGCATACATGTCATCCTGTTGCTGCAACATGCCGCCCTGGCCGAAAAGGTGTTTTCATGGGACCAGTCGCTGGCGCAGTATGAAGGCCGCGAGCGTTTTGCGGACGAAAAGGTTAAGGCTTTGCGCCAAAGCCTCAGCATCTATTTCTATACCCAGGCGGTGTCAAACGTGAAGGGTGATCTGTTTGTTACATTCATCCGCAATGTCCTGATGTGGACCACCATGACCCTTTTGCCGCTACTTCTCATCCTGTATTTTCAGGCAGCCTTTTTGCCATACCATGACAGCCCCGTGACCTGGGTTCACCGAGGGATTGCTGTATTGGATCTGGGCTTGCTGGTGGGTATGGTGTGGTTCTCACGTTTTGACAATTTGGTGGGCAGGGACAAAAAGCTGGGAAATTGGTTTGTACGGGGTCTCTTTTTTGTCTGTTGGCTTGTCTTGGCCCTGTCCTCCGTTTTTGCCCTGACCATTCCTGATAGCCCGCTGGACAAGAAAATGGCCTCTTTTGAGTGGGCGAGTACCAAGGTGCCTATGGGGCTTAAAGACTGGCAATGGAAGGCCAAGGGGTCACGTTACGCCTTTTGGCCAACGGCGTATCTTTTTGAGGGACAGATTGACTATAGTTCCGGCAAATCCCGTAGCCTGTTTTCCCGCAGCCTGGTTGTGCCAGACCAGCAGATTGTTCCTGACAGGGACTATAAGGACAAGGAGACCAGTCTGAGCCTGCGCGGCCGTGACCTGCGCTATGCCACATTTGACCGCTCAGGCCTGCGCAATGTCGACTTTACCGCTGCCAATATGCAGTATATCAGCATGAAGGGCACTGATCTGAGATATTCCAGGTTTGGCTGTGCTGATATGGGGCGCGCGCCTGAATGGCTGCCCAAAAGGAAGCCCAAAAAAGGGAAAGAAAAGAGAAAACAAAAACCAAAAGACGAACCTGGCTCAAAAAAAGAGATTGACAAAAAGGCTGGCAAAAAGACTCAAACCAAGAGGTGCAGCACTTTTTTTGCGGCCAATTTGTCTGGTGCCAACCTGTCCAACGCGCAAATCCGTGAAGCCAGTTTTGAACGTGCCAACCTGGTCGGTGCCAACCTGACAGAGGCCGATTTGAGAAAGTCGTTGCTCTGGTCAGCCAATCTGACCTTTGCGGACCTGACTTCGGCCAATCTGGACTGGGCAGGCATGAAGAACAGCAAACTGGTTGGGGCTGTGCTGAACCAGGCTTCCCTGATCGGGACATATCTGCCCGCTTCAGGCCTGGAATATGCAGATTTTGGCGATGCCCATCTTTGGTGGACAAGGCTGCCAAATGTTAAGGAACTGAACCATACCTCATTTGGTGAGAGTGAAGAGTATGCACCAAGTGAGAAGGATGATGAGAAGGAACGTAAAAGGAAGGAAGAGGCCAGGATCGCGGCTGAGAAAGAAAGGGAAGAGCAGGTTAGAAAGAGTTGGAAATTTTTGCAAAATGCAGGAGCGAATTTTCAGAAATGGCGTGGGAAGTATAAAGTTCTGGATGTTCGGGCAGGATGGGTTGATCCTGCCGATATTCAAACCTGAAATCAGGCCTGTCCTACACTAGGGACAGAAAATATATGAAGCAGCGTATCAACTATTTTGTGGATCAGTTTCTCTGTGGCAGCAAGGTCAGGGATGACAAGAAGGTCGATAAATATGCTGTACCGATCATTCAACAAATATTGCCCCAATATTATGATGTTGGTGGTTATGGGAGTGACAGTGGTTGGGGTGATGATGGGATCAGTGATGGTTCATATGATTATGATACATATTTTGTTGATGTAGAACCAGTTTATGAGTATGAACAAATAAAATCTGCTGACCAACAACTGAAAAAAGTTTTGGCCAAAATAAAGGAGCAGGGACTGGAGCAAGGGTTTGAGTATGTCACTGATTTTTGGCCACTAGGTAGCGGCTATTTTAACGATGATGACCACCACAATCAGCCGCCCAACTGCTTGCCCGCCTGAAGGCCAAGGACTGTCAAAAAGCAAAGGCCTAGTATCCCCAAGGAATTGTGGCAACGCCTGAAAAAGGCCGCCCAGCCCCCCAAAAAGGATAAGGCAGGCGACAAGAAATAGTGCCTCGCGATGGTCACCTTTGCGGGAATGGGTATCTCGCCCATTTCCCATGTTCATGCCCGTTTTATCAAATGATAAAGAACCGTATTTTTTAACCCCAGCCTCGTTTAAGGAGACATCTAACCTATTGATATATATAACTTTGTCATCCTGAACTTGGTTCAGGATCCATACTCCCAGGACTTTGTTATGTTTATGGGGTATTTATTCTGCCTCACTTGACCTTTTGGGGTTATGGATTGTGGATCAAGTCCACAATGACAGGTGTCAATGAGCATTCAAAATTGACCCCCTATTGGCGTTTAAAATTGACCCACCTTGGTGGGATTTTGGTTCTGGTTTGTTCTTGGAGTTTTGGAGGGTTGTCCATAGAGC
>JAJRRF010000006.1 GCA_024279735.1 Alphaproteobacteria bacterium | reverse complement strand
TCTCGCAGAATTTGAATATCGATTCAATAGACGCTATAAACTTGGTGATATGATCGAAAGACTGGCCTATATTTCCATCTGCACACCCCCTAGAACTGAAAAATTCATAAGGATGGCGGAGAGGATGGCGTAATCAGGAAAATTTATAGGCAAACTTTAGTTCTGCCAGTCCCTTTTGCGTGGTGGTATCAAGGCATAGTCCCATATCCAGGACAGCCCCGACAACAGTAGGACTGTCATTGATATTTTTGCGTTTAATGCTTTCTTGGGCAAAGGCAAAAGCACGCTCTGGATTTGCTCCCCCAAAATAGATACCATGCCCCAACCAGTCATAGTCATTCTGGCTAGGCGCGAAGGGTGCACCTGATAAAAGAAACAGGGCTATTGGAAATTGAGCCTTGAAAATTTAGAACCCCACCAGAACCCCAAGGCAAAACAAGAAAATCTTGAAAAATTGCAAGTCATTGATTTGTAAGTAAGAAATGGTGCGCTGGGGAAGATTCGAACTCCCGACCCCCTGGTTCGTAGCCAGGTACTCTATCCAACTGAGCTACCAGCGCACAATATGTATGATCCAAATATGGATGCCAAAATGAGGGCTAATGTAACCCATTTGCCAGAAAAACTCCTGTCAAAAAGGGTTTCCATGTTTTGGAGCAATATCTAGTCTTTCCCAAAAGTTGTGGAAAGAAAGCCCTGTATATAACATTCCAGGGCTTTTGCAACATAAAAATTATTTTGTTTTGGGCAGGGGCTGAAATGGTCTGGATTTTAGTGTTCTGGGACGTTTTAGGACAGGTTTTTGAGGGTTTCCAAAACCTCGTCAACATGCCCCTTGACCTTGACCTTGCGCCATTCCTTGACAATCTTGCCTTTTGGGTTGATCAGGAAGGTTGAGCGTTCCACACCAAAATAGATGCGTCCAAACATCTTTTTTTCGACCCATAGGCCGTAGGATTCTATCAGTTTTTTGTCAATATCCGCCAGCAGAACAACTTTCAGGTCATATTTCTTGACAAAGTTATCATGTTTCCTGACTGTATCAGGGGACACGCCGAGAACAACACAGTCCAGGTTTTCAAATTCCTTAATTTTGGCACTGAAATCATTGGCCTCTATGGTGCAGCCGGGGGTGTTGTCTTTGGGATAAAAATATAACACTATATATTTCCCGCCAAAATCAGCCAGCGTCACTGTTTCACCACCATCACGCTCCAGGGTGAAGTCTGGAGCATTGTCGTTTTCACTAATCATGGTATGGTTTCCTTGTATGGGTATCCTGGAGCAGGTCCAGGGTTTTGTAAGAATTTGGCTGGGCTTGTTATAATCATAAAAACAGGAAAAATCATGTTTTTTAGGGCGCAAAGAACCATTTTATGCCTTTAAACAGACACTAAAATTTTTTAGAGCTTGATATGCACCATGTTTTGACGAGTTTTTGCAGCTACAGTTGAAACAGTGTCCTGTATATTTTATACTAGATTATTATTTATCAATTGGAAAAACAGGTTTATGCCAAGTCGGGACAATCGTCATGGATATCAGGAAGGGGCAGGAGAGACAGACCGCCGCCCTGAAGGAAGTCCTGTCCCATCCGTCGACCTGACTGATTTTTATGCTGGCTCAACCCTGGCACGCGACACTTCAGAACAGGTAAAGGCTCCCTTCCTTTGGCGTTTCTTTAAGTTTCTCATCGCTTCAGCCCTGCTGCTGACCTTTGTAGGGGCTATGGGACTGCTCTTGCTCTATCATCATTTGGAGGGGCAGCCCCTTCACGTCAAGAGCCTGATTCCCTATATTGAAAAGGCCATCAATACCCAGCTTAATGATGTGCATATCAAGCTTAGAAGTGTCATCCTGAAACGTAAGGACAAGCAGGTCGGTGTCCAGATCAGGTTGCTTGGGATGCAGCTCTTACAGGATGACGGAAAACTGGTGGCAGAGGCGCCAGAGGCAGGTTTCCAGTTTGATGTTCAGGCTCTGTTGCGTGGGGAATCCGCTGTTGAGGAAATTATCTTTTACGAACCCCAGTTGGCAGTCCTGTATGATGAGGAAAAGGGATTAAAACTTTCTTTTGCCCAGACCAGGACGGGGGGCACGAAACAGGGGAAAGATGTCGAAATTGACCTGAGGGGCGGTATTGGCGAGGGTAATGCCATTCTTGATGAACAGGCTGTGGTCAAGAGACTGGCATCAATTTTTACCAGCCTCCATAAATACAGGAAAACGACCTCTTCCCTTAAAAAGTTACGGGTGAGTGATGCCCGTCTCTATTTTAGCCAGGGCGGTATTGACAGTGACTGGATCATCCCATCATTCACTGTAGACCTGACCCGTAATTCAACGCAAAGTGATATTACAGGAGCATTTACTGTTCTGACGGACAAGGAGCCGATCCAGGTTGGCTTCAGCGTGAAGCAAAATGCAGATGAGGACAGTCTTGAGTTTGATATTGCCAATTTTATGCCGTCCTATATTTTTCCAAAAATTGGGTATTCTGGTACGGTTGGCTTGATGCGTGTCCCTGTCTCGGGACAAGCCAAAATTCGTCTTTCCAAAACAGGCATACTCAACAGCATCCGTGCGATAATCAAGCTGGAAGAGGGGGAAATGTTTTTCCCTGGCAACAAGCTTGAGGCTTTGAAAGTGCGGAACAGTACTATTCGGGTCAGTTACCTGAATGGGGAAGATGAGCGGATCGTGATTGAGCCGTCTGTGTTGAGGTGGGATGGTAATGAGGCTTCTATCCAGGGCGCGTTTGTACCAGCCATAAAGGACGATGGTTGGGAAAAGGGTCGCTTCCAGATCAGTGCAAACAACATCCTTTTGAATTCAAACCTTTTTGATTTACCCCAGGAAAATATTGGTGCATGGCTTGCCAAGGGGACCTTTGACCTGAAACAGCATCATATTCACCTCGCCAATTTTCTCTATGAATTCGGGGAAGCCAGGATCAGGATGTCCGGAGATGTTTTCAGGACAAATAAGGTGCCTGATATAAAGCTTATCGGTCTGGTGGACAATATTTCACTGGGGCTGCTGAAGCGGATCTGGAATAATAAGGTTGCAACAGAGACCCTGCAATGGATTGGCGACAATCTGGTGACAGGGACAGTCAAAAGGGGAAAGTTCAAGGTTGATATTCCTCACACGGCCTATGACTATCTGAATGAGCATAATGTCATGCCAGAAAAGTCTTTGGATCTGAAGCTGGTGACCAGTGATATATTGGGGCAGTATATGAAGGACTTGCCGCCGATCTTTACGTCTGAAGCGCATATGCATATTACAGGACAATATTTTAGTCTGTTTGCCAAAAATGTCAGGACGCATTTGGCATCATCAGAAAAGATCAAAATTAGTAATTTTAAGTTTCAGGTTGACCAGTCCCAGCTTGGTTCTGATATACAATATGGTCTGTATGAATTTGATATATCAGCCAGGAACTCTGCCCTGATTGAGTATCTCAGCTTGCCGGCTCTGGGAATTCTGAACAAGGAAAAATATAAGACCAATTCTTTCCGTGGTAAGGCAACAGGGCATTTGAAATTCAAGATACCCTTTAAGGAAGAGTTGTCAGCACAGGATATTGCCGTCAAGGGTCATCTCGATCTCAAGGGGCTGGCACGTAAAAAGATATTTGGAAAGCTGAACCTGACCAAAGGCAATGTAAGGCTTTTGGTCTCCCCACAGGCGATTGAGGCCAAGGGAAAGATTTTTATCAATAAGGTGCCTGCTGACCTGACCTGGCAACATATCTTTAATGCCTCTTCCAAAAAACAGCCGCCGCTAAGGCTTACAACAACCCTGACAAAAAAGAGACAGAAAAGGCTTGGCATTGATACAGGGAAAATTCTGGTCGGTTCCTTTCCTGTTGAACTGTTGCTGGAGCGGATGGATCTTAAAAAGCCGCGTGTCAGGATACATGCTGACATTACAAACGCCGAGTTTAGTTTGCCTTCCCTGTTCTGGAAGAAATTGCCGGGAACTCCAGGGCAGGTTCAGTTTGAGGTGGTGCAGGGCAAGAGAAAAAGCCTGCATCTCAAGGATGTCGCGATTTTTGGTGAAGACCTGGGCATTGAGGGGGATATTTACCTGGACAGGAAAAACCGTTTGAAGTCATTTAACTTTAAGCGTTTTACCCTCAACCTGCTGACCAACATGAAAGTGTCTGGCAAAATGCGGCGCAATGATAATGTTCTTGAGGTCACGGCCGAAGGGCACAGTTTTGATGCCCGTCCTTTTTTCCGCAGAATGTTTTCCCAAGGCAGTAAGGGGCGGCCTGCCGACAAGGACAAGAAGAAACCCACCTTGTATGGGGTAAATATACGGGCAAAAATAAAGACCCTTATTGGTTATCATGAAGAGACCGCTTCAGATGTGTTCATCAATATGAAAAAACGTGGTTCAAGGCTGCTGTCCCTGATCTCGCGCGGAACCCTGCAAAACAGGGCATCGATAGTTGTCAACCTGGTTGTAGGGTAAAAGAACCAGCGTCATCTTGTATCTGAGACAACCAATACTGGGGCTGCCCTGAAGTTGATTGGGTTTTATTCCAAGATGCGCGGCGGCCAGGGGTCTTTGCAGGTCAATCTTGATGGGGAGGGGCAGGCTGATGAGACAGGAACACTGTGGCTGAAGAATTTTGCCATCACTGGGGATGATGTGGTTCTTGAAGTCCTGACCAACAGTCCAAACAGGAAGGTGACTGAACGTGAGAAAAGGAACAGTAGAAAACGTCGTGTGGCCAGGACCAGCCTGAATTTTGATAAACTGAAAGCGCGTTTCTCTATTGGTAATGGACAGATGTTGCTGCATGAATCCTATGTAAACGGGCCTTTATTGGGAGCTACTTTGCGCGGGAAGGTTGATTTTAGTGGGAAAAGGATTGCCCTGGGCGGAACCTATGTTCCCCTGTTTGGGCTGAACTCATCATTGAAGGCGATACCTATTTTGGGTGATATTGTTGTTGGCCGGAACGGGGAAGGCATTTTGGGGATTACTTATGCGATCCAGGGCAATATGAAAAACCCGACTGTCCTGGTGAACCCGCTGTCCCTGATTACGCCAGGGATTTTCAGGCAAATTATGGAGTTCCAGGATCCCAATATGCAGACCCTTTCGCCAATGTCCCACAAGCCGCTGAAGAAAAAGAGGGCGCGTAGGGGGCGTAATTATTGATTATTTTATATGCCGTCCAGTCCATCTGCCATATTTCCAGGCCTGCCAGAGGGGATAATGCTCATCCTTGAGATCCGGCACAGGGTCAAAGCCATGCGAACCCCAGGGATTGCAGCGCAACAGGCGGGACAGGGCGAGCCAGCCGCCTTTCCAGGAGCCGTTCATTTCCAGTGCCTGTTGGGTATATTCCGAACAGGTTGGCAGGTGACGGCAGGCCGGGGGTAAAAAGGGCGAAATCATGTAGCGGTAGACCAGTAGCGGTATTTTCAGGACAAGGACAAGGATTGTTTTTAGGAACGACAGCACTGTCCTGAGAATCTGTTTTGGCACTATGGGGCACTCCTCATCAGGGGCGGTATATTCGCATCCATACCCATGCCTTGCCGCATGACCAGCTTGCGCAAGGGGGCAATATTTTTAAGCATGTGAATGCCCAGGCCGCGTGCCAGGTGAACGGGCGGGAACGCCCCTGAAATTAGGCTGCGGTTCATGGTGTCTATCGCAAAGGTACGCGCCAGCACATCCTTGCGTCGCGCCCTGTCATATTGTGCCAACACTTTGGCAGAGCCAATATCAAGTCCCTGCCTGTGCGTCTGGCCAATAATCTGCGCAACGGTCGCACTGTCACGAAAGCCCATATTCAGCCCCTGCGCCCCTATCGGCGGCACCACATGGGCGGCATGGCCGATCAGGGCAACGCGGTCTTTGGCGAATGTCTTGGCAATGAGACCGGATAGGGGGAACAGGCTTCTGGTTGAACAATGTGTAATCTTACCGAGCAACCCTTCGGTCTGCTGTTCCAGGGCAGCGCAAAAATCACTCTCCTCTAATGCCATCAGGCGTTTGCTTTCTTCAGGCTTCTCGACCCAGACCAGGCCGCATTGTTTGCCCTGCATAGGGACAACAACTAGCGGGCCGTCCTTGTGGTGAAACTCTGTTGAGACATTATGGTGGTCGGTGGTATGGGAAAACCAGCAGGCTATGGCGGACTGGTTGTAGAACCAGCTGTTTGTATCTATATGAGCCTCTTTGCGGACAACAGAACGCGCGCCGTCTGCGCCGACCACCAGCCTGGCTGTAATGGGGGTTTTCTCATCCACCAGGATTTCAATATAGCCGTTATGGTTCTTTAGACCCTTGACCCCTTTGGTGATTCGAGCCGTAATCAGTGGATTTTCTTTTGCCTTTTGTGCCAGCAGAGAGACCAATGCCGCATTGGGAATGTTATGGCCAAAAGCTTTCAGCCCAAGTTCTGAGGCATCAAAGTTAATGTCAGCGGACTTGGGAAAGCGTCCCGTGCGGTCTTTCAGGCTCATCACCTTCAGGGATTCCCCAAGGGGTTCCAGGTCTTCCCATAACCCTAAATTCTGTAACAGGTTGACCGAACTGTGAAGCAGGGCGATGGTACGGGTATCCTTGCTTTCCTCGCCATCAAAGCCAAACTGCCTGTCCAGGATAATGACCTTGAGTCCTGCGTCAGCCATTGCATGGGCGCAACTTAGCCCTGCGCCGCCGCCGCCGATAACAGCGATGTCAAAACTGTTTTCACCGTTTGGGGAAGTATCATTTGGATGACCTGCCATATGTTATATTCCTGCACGAGTAAGCTGTATGATGTATATTTATGACTGTTTATATGAATTATACTTGCCAAAAAATAGAACCCTTGTCCTGTTCACTGCCTAGAGTGTAATACTTTTTGGCGGTGAAGACTAGGTCAACTTGCTTGCAAGGTGCCCTGGATGTTACCAGGGTGATTCAATTCATGATTCCCATTATCGCAACGCCTCCTTTACGTCATAGTAAGACTTGTTCTTACTATCCAGGCTGAAGGTTTTGGACTTGATAAGAAGCTTGTTATCACGCTTTATCGTTCACAATATGGATAGCTGGAATAATCCAACTATGACGTGGAAGGGGTTAGGCTAAGAAATTTTTATGAATTGAATTGTCCCGGGATGTTACAAGGCATCTTGAAAAACTTGATTTAATTCTTATATTCGAATATACTAATACTTAAATAGGACAATGGGGAGTCTGTGACTGGATTCCTTAAGGTTCTTCCAGGAAGGATCAGGTCTGGGTTCTGTATGGGATCTGGTCAGATTAATAGGACAGGAGTTTTGAACATGACAGAGATGCCACAAAATATTGCAGGTGTATCGCCTGATGTTACTTCCTTTTTTGACCCTGATAGCTTTACAATTACACATATTGTAAAGGATCCGGCCTCCAGCAGTTGCGTTGTTATTGATCCAGTACTTGACCTGGATATCAGGTCTGGCAAGACCTCAACGCTGAGTGCTGACAAGGTTCTTGCCCATATTCAGGAAAATGACCTGAAAGTTGAATATATCATGGAGACCCATATCCATGCTGACCACCTGACTGCGGCAAACTACATCAAGGAAAAGGTTGGCGGCAAGGTTGCTGTTGGCAAACATGTGGGTGAGGTGCAGGAAACCTGGGACAACATCTTTAACTATAAGGAAGGCATGAAAACAGATATTTCGATGTTTGATGTTTTGCTTGATGACGGCGAATCTTTCCAGATTGGCGGACTGGTGGGACATGTGATGTACACACCTGGCCACACCTCTGTGGATGTGACCTATGTTATTGGCGATGCAGCCTTTATCGGGGATACCATGTTTATGCCTGACTATGGCACGGCGCGGACTGACTTCCCTGGCGGCAATGCACGGACGCTTTACCGTTCTGTCCAGCGTATTTTAGCTCTTCCTGATGAAATGCGCGTCTTTATGTGCCATGACTACGGCACAGCTGAACGCAAGGAATTTATCTGGGAAACCACTATCGCCGGAGCCAAGAAGAATGTTATGATTGATGGTCTCAGTGAGGATGAGTTTGTTGCCCTGCGTGAAGGTAAGGATGCCAATCTGGCAGCCCCAAAACTGCTTTATCCATCATTGCAGGTCAATATCCGCTCCGGTGACTTGCCACCAGCCGAAGACAATGGCCAGGCCTATCTGAAAATTCCAGTCAAGCCAGCAGCGCAAACGGCTTAATGGTTTGGTAGAATCAGGAATGCAAAAATAGAAATAGTAGGGGAAGCCAGAAAAAGGCTTCCCCTTTTTGGTAGGATAATTTTATATTTTTTCAATAATGGCATTCCCACGGGTTTTCTTGAGAAGCCGGTATTTCCCATCCAGTAGGTACTGAAAAATATCCATTTCCCAGAGGGTCTGGTTGCAGTCTTCCATGACAAGAATGGTCGGCCACAAGCTGTTGGGGGCTTGCTCAAAAAATGGTAACAATGCCTTGTCTTCATAGCCTTCAATATCAATTTTCAGGCCATCAATCTTGTTAAGTCCAGCATCCCGGACAATATTCAGCAGGGGTTTTGAGGCTATTGTCAAAGGTTTAAGGTCTTCTTCAATCGGATGCAGGCTGGCTGATCCCAAATTTTCTTGGTCGAAATAAAAAGGGACATTGCCACCTTCACCTATGCAAAAAGGAACAACCTCAATCATTTTGGCAAAGTCATTCAGGTTGATATTATAATGCAGTCGTTTTAGTGTAACAGGGTTGGGTTCAATTGCCACAATTCGGGAAAATCCCCGTTGGGCGAGAATGAGGGAATAATATCCCGTATTGGCCCCAATATCTATAAAGACTTCGCCGCCATTCCTGGAAAGGTAATCAAGTTCTGTTCCGTCATAAATTTTGGACGACAGTAAGATTTTTGCATCAGTCGGGTTGTCAGTAATATTCAGCCGATATTTTATGCCCCTGATTTCATGGTCTACGGTGGGGGGAAAATTGGCAAGATACTTTGCCCGTATCCATTGGCCAGTAGCTCCACGGGCAACACCGGATCGAACCAGGGTGTGTAAAAAAGAGGCCTTGGCTGGGGAAGCATAATACCCCCATTCCTGATCTTCAGAATTCAATATTGTCTTAGTCATGTAGTTCGCTGCCAAATTATATGAACATCCTGAAAAGGATGGCTTCCATTGATGATATACTGTTTTACAAAAGATTTCTTATTTTTTTGTGACGGTTATCCTTAGCCTGCTAGGCCAAATTTCAAGCAATTACGGTCAGGCGACCTTGCCCTAGCCCCTATATGGCGCATATCTTAACCCACAAATCGATTCGATTTGCTCGCACTATGCACTAGAGAAGTGTTGCAGTTCATAGCCTTGATGTGTATCAATTTTGTTTGTTGTTATTTTCAGCCTTATCGTTAGTTTTTTTTCTGGCAACAAGGAAGCCTGCCTTTTTGTATTGGGCAGTGAGCAACAGGCCAAGCAGCATGAGCGCAAACAGAATAACCCAATTCTTGTTGGGCTGTTTGGTATTTTCGTAGTCAATCTGGGTAATGTGATCAAATGACCTAAAGCCTGCCTTTTCGGCCTGGCTCATAAACTTGACATCCATAATTTCAGCTTGTTTCTTATCAAGACTAAGGCCAAAACTCAACAGGTTCGTCTTGGCCGCATTTGGTTTCAGGTTGATAACCTTTGTTTTTGTTCCCGTTTCAGAAATCCGTGAGAGATGAAATCGGCTCTTGACATTTTTCGGAATTGTGATGGTTTCACCTGATATGTTGAGCTGTATCCAGGGATCAGAAATTTGGTTCATAAAGAATCCCGGGCGCAGCAGCATGGCTGTAACCAGTGTAAGGAGAGCCATTTCACCCCAACCAAGGGGTGTTTTCATAAAGCGAAAAGTCAGGGAGGTAAAGCACATGATGGCGATGATGCCAATCACAAAAATATATAGGGCATAGAGCGGATTAGTGACATTGATCAGCAATAGATCCAGGTTAAAGATAAAGATAAAGGGCAGGATGGCGGTGCGCATGGAATAGGCAAAGGCCTGGAGACCTGTCTTTATAGGGTCGCCGCGTGAGATGGCGGCAGCGGCGTAGGCGGCAAGTCCTACTGGCGGGGTGGTGTCAGCCATCAGGCCAAAATAGAACACAAACAGGTGAACTGCAATAAGTGGCATAATCAGCCCAGCCTCTGCCCCAAGCTGTGACAGCACAGGGGCCATGATAGAGGCTACCACCAGATAGTTTGCGGTGGTCGGTAGACCCATACCCAGGATCAGACACAGCACAGCAGTCAAGACCAGCAGGATATATATATTGCCGTCTGCCAAAGTCTCGACCACGCCGATCAAAGCGTTGTTCAGGCCAGTTGAGGCGACAGCCCCGACTATAATACCTGCGGCAGCGACAGCAATGGAAACGGAAATCATATTTTTTCCGCTGTTGACCAGGCCATCAAAAATGACCCTGAAGCTATTGCTGGCCGCTGCCCCAAGCTGGCGCACAGCAAAGTCGACAAGGCGCATTTCTTGGTAAAGAATAACTGGCAACAGGCTGATGATGGACCAGAACACGGATGCACTGGGGGTAAATTTGGCCACCATCAAGAGGTAGACCAACACGAATATTGGCAAGAAGTAGTGTGCCCCCTGCCAAAAGATAGAGCGAAAAGGCTTGATTTGGTCTGCTGGTATCGGTTTTAGGTCATGTTTTACCGCCTCAAGATGGGTGATGTAGAACAGGCCAATATAGGACATCAGCGCAGGAATGGCAGCATGGACAACTACCTGGGAATAGCTCAGGCCTATAAATTCAGCCATCACAAAGGCCGCAGCCCCCATAATGGGCGGCATCAGCTGGCCGTCAGTTGAGGCCGCCACCTCAATCGCCCCCGCCTTTTCAGCCGACATGCCTGACTTTTTCATCACAGGAATGGTGAATGTTCCTGTGGTGACAGTATTGGCAATGGAGGAGCCAGAAATCATGCCTGTCAGGCCAGAGGCCAAGACAGAGGCCTTGGCAGGGCCGCCGCGATATTTTCCCACCGCTGCAAAGGCTAGGTCGATAAAATATTGTCCCGCGCCCGCCCGGTTCAGTAATGCACCAAGCAGCACAAACAGGAACACAAAATCTGTCACCACTTTGAGCGGGATGCCAAAAATGGCCTCGGCGGTAAACCAGTGATAGCCCACCAGCCTAGAGGGGGAGACACCCTTGTGGGAAATCAGGTCAGGCATGTAGGGGCCAAGCAGGGAGTAGAGCAGGAAGATAATTGCCATCACCATCAGGGGCAGACCAATGACCCGTCTGGTCGCCTCCAGCAACAGGATGATGCCAATCCAGCCCATGATGGCTTCAAAGGGGAGCGATAGCCCAAAAATATCAAGCTGTGCCATCATGCCTGCCCTTTGGGCAATATTACTGTGGTTCAGAACCAGATATAGGGTGACAGAGACACTGAGAACCGCAAACAGCAGGTCAATGCGGCCAGGAATATGCAATTTTCCAGGCTTATGATATTTGTGAAAGCCAAAGCCTAGAAAGCAGAGGGCAAAAGCAAAGGAGAGATGGACTGCGCGCGCCTCAAGGTCAAAAATCTGGCCAACCCCAAGCGTGAAGGGCAGGGGGGAAGCAATCCAGAGCTGGAACAGAGCCCAGGACAGGGCGAGGGCAGAAAAAATCTTGCCATAGGGAAAGGCAAGCCTGATCTCCCCGGTCTCGCGTTCAAGTTCCTGCTGGCTTATGTCCTGTTGCGTTGTATGTTTTGGGTGGGACATAGGTCAGGGCTCGTCAAATAAATAAAGGCTGCCCTGATATAACCAGGGCAGCCTTTATATACTAACTATATATTCATGATCCACAACAGTTTAGTCGGAAGCTGTGGCTGAAAATGTCTGCTCAAAATTATTTGATCCAGCCCTTTTCCTTATAATATTTGGCCGCACCAGGGTGAAGCGGGGCAGACAGGCCGTTCTTGATCATGTCTTTTGGGTCAAGTCCTGCAAAGGAAGGGTGCAGTTTTTTGAACTCCTCCAAATTTTCAAACACGGCGCGGACAACCTTATAGATGGTTTCCTTAGAAATATCACTGCTGCTGACCACAGTGGCTGTAACACCAAAGGTCTTTACATCCTCGGTGACTGTTGAATAAACCCCTTTTTTGATGGTGGCATCACTGAAATAGGGGGTGTCAGCAATCAGTTTTTTGATTTCCGGGGTATCAAGGGTGATGATCCTGGCACTGCAACCGTCAGCGGCCTGGGCAACACCTGCATTTGGGACACCGACAGTATAGCCGTAAGCATCAATATTACCATTACAAAGAGCCTTGGACTGTTCTGTTGAGGTCAGTTCTGTTACCTTGCCAAAAAAAGAGGCATCAATATTATTGGCAATCATCAGGGTTTCAAAAGTGCCACGCTGTCCAGAACCAGGATTTCCGATATTGACGCGCTTGCCTTTCAGGTCTGCCCATTTATTGATTTTGGAATCCTTGGACACCAGGATCTGGAAGGGTTCCGGATGCACAGAAAATAGGGCACGCAGTTTCTTGAAAGGCTTGCCCTCAAAATTGCCGCTGCCCTTAAAGGCTTCATACTGGACATCGGACTGGACAATGCCCAGGTCAAAGTCCTGTGAAATAATGGAGTTCATATTGTAGACAGAGCCGCCAGTGGAGGGGGCAGAGCATTTGACAGCAGACCCCTTGCCGCGTTTCATATCAATCAGGGACTGCTTGTTGACCACGCGGCAAACTGCGTTTCCGACAACAAAATAGACACCTGTTGGCCCGCCTGTACCAATGGCAATAAATTTTTGTGCCGCAGCAAAGGAATGGGAAACAGATAATGGGGACAACAGGCCTAAGGCTGCAACCAGCCCCATTATTTTATGTGATAAAGTCTTGTTCAACTGCATAAATTATTTCTCCGTATAAGCCCCGGCTCCAAGTCTGGCCTGAATATTCAACCAGACTTTTGGTTACCACGTTAGCTGACCCTATAAAATAAATATTTTGTGGGTACTTTAAGACAGACCATAGAAATAAATCATTGTTATGACAGGAAAATTATCTGCTGAGGCCTTTTTCCTGCATCTCATCAAGGTAGCGGTCCCATAACTTGTCATGGTTCATGCCGGTTTCATATAAATGTTTCCAGCTAAAGATGCCTGTGTCATGGCCGTCATCAAAATTGAGCTGGATGGCATAGTTGCCGACACTCTCTATGCTCTCAATCTTTACATTCTTTTTGCCCGGAACGGTCTTCCGCTGGTGCTCGGCATGACCCTGTACTTCAGCACTTGGGCTGGTGATACGCAAAAACTCGGCACTGTAGCTGAAGGATTTTCCATCCTCAAAGGTAACAGTCAGTTGATCCTTGTCCTTGTTGAGACGGATTTCAGTCGGGTTGAGTTCAAAAACTTCAAACATGGTATTTTCCTTGCACTATTGCGTCAATTGGTCTCAAGAGAACAAGGCCTGCCTGAAAAACAGGCAGGCCTTGTATTGGAATATAGTCGGGTGTCTATTCCACAATAATCTTTGGAGTGTAGACGTTTTTCTTTTTGATGCGTTCCAGTTCATCCCAGGCCTTGTCCGCAATGGAGCGGTAAATCCCGGCATGGATAGATTTTGGGTCTGATACCGTAATGGGCTGACCCGCATCAGACTTTTCACGGATATCCATATGGAGCGGTACCGCACCAAGGAAAGGCACCTTGATTGCTTCAGCCTCAGCCTCCGCGCCTCCTGTAGAGAAAATGTTGGAGCGTTCGCCGCAGCTTGGGCAAAGGAAATAGCTCATATTCTCGACAATGCCAAGCACAGGAACCTTTACCTGTTTGAACATGTTGAGGCCTTTACGGGCATCAATCAGAGACAAATCCTGTGGTGTTGATACGATGACAGCACCAGCAATAGGCACAGCCTGGGACATGGTCAGCTGGGCATCACCTGTTCCAGGAGGCATATCCACAACCAAGACATCAAGCTCACCCCAGGTCACGAACTGGAGCATCTGGGTCAGGGCCGACATGACCATCGGGCCGCGCCAGATCATCGGGGCATCCTCATCCACCAAAAAGCCAATAGACATGACTTCCATGCCAAAAGCTTTCATGGGCTTGATGCTGTCGCCGTCACCACCTGGTTCAGGATGTTGTCCTGCCAGGCCAAGAAGGCGCGGGATAGAGGGACCATAAATGTCGGCATCAAGAATGCCGGTTTTCAGGCCATTGGCAGCAAAGGCCAAAGCCAGGTTTACTGCTGTGGTAGACTTGCCAACACCGCCCTTGCCAGAGGCAACCGCAATAATGTTCTTGATATTTGGCATCGGGATCTGTCCGCTTGCCAGGTTTGGGCCGCCTGCGGGGGCTGCGCCAGCTTGTGGCGCACTGTCCTGTCCTGGTTTGCGGTCGGCGGTTAGGGTGACAGCAACTGATTTCACACCATCAATGCGGCCAACAACCTCTTCTGCGGCCTGGCGCATTGGCTCAAGTTCTTCCGCGCGGCCAGGTTCGATACTGATGGAAAAATAAACCTTGCCACCGTTTTCAACAATTTCAGAGACAAGCCCTAAAGATACAATATCGCTGTCCTGGTCAGGCCCCTTGACCTTCTGCAACATCTCCAGGACACGTTCCTTGGATACTTCTTCACTCATGATGTCTTATAACTCCGTAAAATAAGATCGTCTGTTCTTGGCATTCATGCTGGATATAGCAAGTGATTACGCAAAAAGCAATTCTTGAGTGAAATAATCAAGAATTATTCTTTTGCCCCTAGGCTAGGCTCATATGGGGAAGAATCCTGTCTTGGTGCAAATTGGGATTTTTCCTGTGACCAGGTAAAAAGCAGGGACAACGGGGGGCTGTCATAAATGGGGTTGCTTCTATAAAAAGACTTAAATATTTGTTACAAGACAGTTTACCCTCAGATTACCACAGAATTACCTATGTCCCTGAATTCTTTATTACCCTAAGTCACCGACAGGAAAACATTAAGATCATGATGCAAGTGTTCCGCATTATTATTGGAATATTGGACACCTTGTTGTCGCTGCCATTCCGCCTTTTAAAATTATTGATGCGTCCGCTGGAATTTATCATGGGGCCAGGTGTTTTCCAAAAAGGACTGATGTTGGTTGTGGGCTATTTCTTTTTCTCAGTGTTTCTGGTCTATGTACTTGCCCCTTTATGGGGATGGGCTGCCCATAGCTGGTGGAAAAGCGACCTGGACTATTTTGATGAGCGGTCACGGGGGACTGCGATCTATGATGCACGCGGCGAGGATATGGGGATATTTGATCCAAGGCTGGACAGTGAACATGACCTGAACCTGACCGAAAAGGCGATAAAATATGATGATATGGTCGCCTTTCCTGACCACAAGTCCCTGCATGTCAGTACCGTGCCAAAATATTATTGGAAATGCCTGCAATACCATGAGGACAGGTATTTTGGTGGCCAGTACAAGAAGGTGTTTGGTCTCAACCTGATAGCTCCAAACCCATATGGCATCGACCTGGCGGGAATACTCCGGATTCCTTTGGCCAATATTCCAGTTGTCAGCAAGGCAATAGGTTTTCGGCGCGGCGGCGGTGGCTCAACTTTGGCGATGCAGCTTTCCCGCAGTTATTACTCAACCCTGCCAAGTTCACGGGAGACCTGGATTGACAAGGTGAAGCGGAAGCTTGGGGAATGGGTGCTGGCTCCTGTCCTGCAATATCATTTGCGCGGTACATGGATCAAGAAAAAGGACGGTTCAGAAGGCTGGAGCTATACCCCGATGAAGCAATGGGCAGCCAATCATTTGCCTTTGGCCCAGCGTGCTGCAGGATCATTGTATGGTGTAGAGCTGACCAGCCGCATCATCTTTGGAGTACCGGCCAACCAACTTACCATTGCCCAACAGTTTACCCTGGCAAGTGCTGTCAACAAGCCGGTGATTGTCCTGAAGGGCAGTCCAAGGATTAACAGGATCAGGCTGAGAAACTGGCAATATATCACCCGTCACCGCGCCACACAATGCGCAAAGGCCTTGCTGAACGAGATGGAAGAGAAGGATAACCAGCTGACAGCTGTTCTTGAGCTGGGACGGCTTGGCGATATGATGCCTGTTGCTCGGCTTGGTGTGCAGAAAGCGGAAAATATAAAGCTGGATCCGCGCAGCCAGAAACTTGTTGGGGCAAACCCGGTCATACGAGCCAATGTCTTGCTGCCCAGCAGCCGTTTTGCGGCCAAGGCAGAAATTAAGGACAGGTATGGCCTGGAGTGGCGCAAGGCGGTCAAGGGGGTGCGGCTGACAGTTGACCACATTGACAACTATGTCTTTCGACAAAAATTGCTGAAGGCTCTTGGTAAGCTGAACTACAAATACCGTAAAAAATTGGATCATGAATATTCCCTGGATGTCCGGGCTGTGCAAAAACGCCGAGTTAAGGGTAAGAAAGTTCCTGATATCATCGTGGTGGCGGCCAATAGCAGGGGGAAGATTATCCGTTTTTATGAGGCAAGCCAGAATGCCCATTATTATGGGTCTTCAACAGCTTTTGAAAAAAATGGCCATTATGCCCCGAATCGAGAACGCCGACAGATTGCCTCAATCGCCAAAATGTTGGCGGCTGTGGCAATTGCCAATGAGGGCAAGGATACCCTCAATTCTAAATATTTGGATACGGAAGCCCCGTCCAGGGGGCTGGAAACCTGTCGTCGCCAAAGAGAGAATGGCCGCAGGAAATTGCGGCGGGCTGAAACGGTGTTTGCTTGCTCGTTGAGCAACCCAGTTGCCAACCGTCTTGTCAAGTTTGGTCAAGGACCATTGCAGCATTTGGTGGAAAGCTTTGGTTTCAACATGCCCTATTCCAGAAACAAACAGGAGGCAACACCTGCCTCAACAGCGATTGCGCATGGCTATATAACGGGTAGTCCGCGCAAGGTACACCAGCTGGCGACAGCGATCCTGGCTTCAGTGCGTGGTGAGGGGGAGACGGCTGTTCGGTTACCTTTTATTGTTGAGCGTTTTGAGATGACCAGTGCCTACCAGACTGACCAGGAAGGATACCTCAGTTCTCCTGATGACATTACTCCTGACAGGATAATAGATCCCGCCCATAGGGTAATGCTGAAAAGCCTGTTGTCTGCCCCGTTCTGTTATCGCGCCAGGGGCAAAAAATATGGCACATTGAACAGCTTGTCCGACTGGTGCGCTGCAAGGCGCAAGGATGTCAATATTCATATTGGCAAGACAGGAACCCAGGTTGGTTTTCAGTCAGACCAGACTGTGGATGTCTGGGTGGCGGGGGGCATTGAGTTTGCCAACAGGCAGGCCTATTCCTATATGATTCTGGTTGGCACTGGGAATGCGTCCAAACCGCTTGGTCGCCAGCTGCATTCAAGCCAACTGGCAACGCCCCTGTTGCGTGTCCTGCTTGACGACCTGAAGGCACAGTCCCGTAAGGATGTGGGGAGAAATTAAGGGTGAAGCATTGCCTTTGTCAAGATTAGACATCTTCTGCCAAATCCTGTAAAGGCTGTGGCAATTGATTTCCCCTTACAGGAGCAGCCCAATAATGGTGACCAATATCAGCCGAGAGTTCCAGACTTTTGACAGTTCCGGTGTGGAGCTGGCCTATAGTGACAGGGTTCTTGAACCGCAAGAAGGAGGCCTGGGCAAAGGCGAACCGATTTTGCTTATCCACGGCTTTGCCTCCAATATGTTTACCAACTGGGAGGCGACAGGCTGGAACAGATTTTTGCTCAAGGCTGGCTACCGCGTCATTAACATAGATAACCGTGGTCATGGCCAAAGTGAAAAATTATATGGTGATGAGGATTATGGTGCGCCGCTGATGGCTGAGGATGCTGTACGGTTGCTGGATCATCTTGGGATTGGGAAGGCGCATGTCATGGGCTATTCTATGGGGGCGCGGATTTGCGGTTTTATCAGCTTTAACCATCCCTCAAGGGTCAGCAGCACTGTCTTTGGGGGCATGGGCTATAATATGGTGCGCGGTATCGGGGCTTCTGGGCCTATTGCCAAGGGACTGCTTGAGCCGAATGTGACAGACATTAAGAATGATACCGTCAAGACGTTCCGTTTGTTTGCAGAAAGTACAGGCAGTGACCTGAAGGCACTGGCAGCCTGTATCCGCTCTGCCCGTACCCCAATTACCGAGCAGCAGCTGGAGACCATTAGAACACCAGTGCTTGTTGCCGTTGGCACAAAAGATGTGATTGCCGGAGATGCGCAAAGGCTAGCAGGCCTAATGCCAGGGGCAAAGGTTTTGCCCATAGTGGACAAGGATCATATGAAGGCGGTGGGAGACCCAGGCTTCAAGCAAGGTGTGTTGGCATTTTTGTCAGGGCAATAAAATTTGCCAGATGTTGCAAGTCGAGATTGGGTCTATTTATCGGAAGGTGCGAAAAAATAGGAAAATACTCACTAATTACTGGCGAAATGGGATGATCAGGCCTATAAAACAGGTAATATTTTTGATTCGATAAAGGATATATGTACAGTGATTCCTGTTAGAATTTATGCTGACTATCATGTGGCTGTCTTGGGACTGGGACGCTCTGGCCTTACCGCAGCCCGCGCACTCAAGGCAGGCGGGGCGAAGCCTGTGCTGTGGGATGACAATGAAAAAGCGCGTGAAACAGCCATCAATGAGGGATTTCTGATAGGGGATTTGCGTGACCGTGAGACCTGGGAAGACAAGAACTTTGCAGCCCTGATCCTCTCTCCAGGCATTCCCCACCTTTATCCAGAGCCTAATCCTGTGGTGCGTTTGGCCAATGAGTTTAATGTCCTGATTGACAATGACATCAGCCTGTTCTTTGAGGCCGTCAGTGATGACCTTGAGGGGACGCTGTTTGAAGGCATGGGGGATATGGATGAGGACGAGATTGAAGAGTTTGTCGGCGAGATGCTCCATGCGATGGACAATGACCCGAAGGTGGTCTGTATCACTGGCTCAAACGGCAAGTCGACCACAACCGCCCTGGTGAACCATATCCTGGAACGTGCTGGGCGTGATGTCCAGATGGGGGGAAATATTGGGCGCGGTGTCCTTGACCTTGACCCGCCGACCGATAAGTCAATCTATGTCCTGGAACTGTCGTCTTACCAGACAGAACTGGCACGGCATATGGCTCCGGACATTGCTGTTTTCCTTAACTTTTCTCCAGACCATTATGACCGTCATGGCGGCAAAGGCGGCTATCTGGCAGCCAAGAGACGTTTGTTTGAACAGATGCCACTGCATTCCATCATCGGTGTTGATGAGGAAGAAGGGCGTTTTCTGGCTGGCCAGTTGCGCGAGGAAGGCTTTATGTCCGGTTCTGACCTGACATCCGTGATCAAAATATCAGGGCAGGGCAGTATTGAGGGCAACAGTTCCAAGATTTATGCCTCATCTGATGATACCATTATTTGTCAGCTCAATGACAGGTTGCCATTTTCTATTGATATGTCACAGATGGAAAGTTTGCCTGGCCGCCATAACAGGCAGAATGCCTGCGCCGCCATTGCTGTCTGCGCAAATCTTGGCCTGACTCCTGAAGAGATTGCGGAGGGGCTGAAAACCTATCCTGGCCTGTCTCACCGGATGGAACTGGTTGGCAAAAAGGGAGATATTTCCTTTGTCAATGACAGCAAGGCCACCAATGTAGATGCAGCTGTGAAGGCCTTGGGAGCTTATGACAATATTTATTGGATTGCTGGAGGTGAGGGCAAGGAGGGCGGTATTGAGGGTCTGCGGCCAATGTTTCCAAAACTGAAAAAAGCCTATCTGATCGGTGATAGTGCTGAAGCTTTTGCCGCAACCATTGGGGTTGGCTGTGACGCTGAGATTTGCGGAACAATGCAAGTCGCAGTAGAAAAGGCTATGCTGGATATTGAGGCGGATGGCGGCGACGGTGTTGTCCTGCTGTCTCCCGCCTGTGCCTCGTTTGACCAATATCCTGACTTTATGGCGCGGGGTGATGATTTTCGGGCCTGTGTTTCAGGGATTGAGGGTGTTGCCCTGGCCAGGAAGGGACGCGCATGAAACTGGGACGCTCCGAGCGTAGTGTTCTGGGTGAGTGGTGGTTGACAACGGACTGGCTGATGCTCAGTGCGGTACTGCTCATGATGGCTTCTGGTCTGGTCATTTCCCTGGCTGCCAGCCCAGATGTAGCCGAGCGTATTGGTCTGCACCACCTGTTTTTTGTCAAGAGGCAGTTGGCGATCCTGGCTCCGGCAGTGCTGTTGCTTTTTGTATTTTCGATGATGAATGAACGGATTTTACGCCGTGTTTCCCTGCTGTTTTATCTGCTGTCCCTGGGGCTGATGGTCGCTGTCCTGTTTTATGGTATTGAGATCAAGGGTGCGCGACGTTGGATACATGTTGGCAGCTTTTCTCTGCAACCTTCAGAAATTATCAAGCCCTTTCTGGTGCTGTTGACGGCCTGGTTCTTTTCTGAGGCACAAAAACGCAGTGATATTCCTGCCTTGTGGATTGCAGTTGTGCTGTTTCTTATTGTGGTGACTTTACTTGTCCTGCAACCGGATTTTGGCCAGACTTTCCTGATTACAGCGGTGTGGAGTGGGATGTTCTTTCTGGCAGGGCTACCCGTAATATTGGTTGTCGGGTTGGTTGTGCTGGCTGCATTGGGGTTATGGGGCGGCTATAGCTTTGCTCCCCATGTTAAGAAGCGGATAGATGCCTTTCTTGATCCAGCAGGGTCCGATACCTACCAGATTGACCGTGCGCTTGATTCAGTGCTGAGTGGCAGTTGGTTTGGGCGAGGCCCTGGTGAGGGGGTTGTGAAGCATGTATTGCCTGATGCCCATGCAGATTTTGTGTTTGCTGTTTTTGTTGAGGAATATGGTATCATAATGTCCCTGGCATTAATGACACTGATGGCTGTTATTTGCCTGCGGGGTCTTGCCTTCGCCATCTTTGAACCTGATAAATTCCGTAAGCTGGCAGTGGCGGGACTTATCATGCTGTTTGGCTTCCAGACTATGATTAACCTGTCCGTCAATATTGGCCTGTTGCCTGCCAAGGGCATGACCTTGCCATTCATTTCCTATGGGGGATCTTCCCTGCTCTCAATGGCCATGACCATGGGGGCAGTGCTGACCCTGATGCGGCGAAGACCTGGGCAGCGCAAAAAAGCCAGAATCCTGGAGCGGGCAGGTTAGAATCACCATAATTGAATGATTGTATGATGGCAGGTTTGGGACTATAGAATTTAGAAATATAATAAGAGGGAGACGTGCGGGTGCAGGATAAACCAACAATTGTTGTGGCAGCAGGGGGAACCGGGGGGCATCTGTTTCCGGCATTTTCCCTCGCAGAAGAAATGAAACGGCGCGGGTTTGAGGTTGACCTGATTACCGACCCTCGCGGTGAAAACTACCAACAAAATACGCCTGTGCGCAATATTTATCCTGTTCCGGCGGCAACATTGAAGGGCAAGAACCCTTTTGCTGTGGCCAAAACCCTGATGACCCTGCAAAGGGGACGTTCCAAGGCCAAAAAAATCCTGAATGAGATCGAGCCAAGGGTTGTCGTTGGCTTTGGCGGCTATCCTTCCTTGCCGCCGCTTATGGCAGCACGTTCCCTGAAAATTCCGACAGTGATCCATGAGCAAAATGCCGTGATGGGGCGGGCAAACAGGTTTCTGGCCAAGACAGTCAGTGCAATAGCGCTGTCCTTTGACAAGACCAAATATATTGAAGGCAGTATGCTGCCTCGTGTTGAGGTTGTTGGCAATCCCGTGCGTGATATTGTGCGTGAGTGGGGGGCAAAACCATATGTTGCGCCTGAAGAGCGGGGGTCCCTGAATATTCTTATCTTTGGGGGATCACAGGGTGCGCGCTATTTTTCTGAGACATTGCCTGATGCCTTGGCACACCTTTCCTACACGAAAAAGGAGCGTTTGCGCATTGTGCAGCAATGCCGGGAGGAAGACCTGGAAAAGGTAGAAAAAATTTACCAGGAGGCTGGTATCTTTGCCAACCTTGCGACCTTTTTTGATAACCTGCCTGAAGTCATGGCCAATTCCCATCTGGTGATAGGCCGCTCTGGAGCATCAACAGTGGCAGAACTGGCTGTAATGGGACGGCCTTCTGTTCTTGTGCCGCTGCCTCATGCTTTGGATAATGACCAGCTCTATAATGCCAAAAAGCTGTCTGATGTTGGCGGGGCGTGGCTGATGGAACAGGACAAGCTGACCCCTGAATTGCTAGCACTGGGCATCTTGAAGGTGATGGATGATCCAGGGCAATTGGCAGAGGCGGCGCGAAATGCCAAGAAGGTCGGCGTGCCTGACGCGGTTGTTAAATTTGCTGATGTAGTGGAAAAACTTGCTGCTGTGGGCTAGCCACTATTGTCAACACTGGCTGATACTGCCAAGACAGGCTAAGATATTATCACATATTACAAAAGACTGACATAAAATAAGGATGCTGCCATGAGGATGCCGCAAAATATTGGACCTTTTCATATCGTTGGGATAGGCGGTATTGGGATGAGTGCAATTGCTGAAACCCTTTTGGGACTGGGCTACAATGTTCAGGGGTCTGACCAGAATGACAGTGCAAATGTCCAGCGGCTTATCAAAAAAGGGGCAAGGATCTTGATAGGCCATGCCCCTGAAAATATTGACGGTGTCCAGTTTGTCATTATTTCCACAGCTGTCAAGGCAGGTAACCCGGAGATGGAAGCGGCCAGGGCGCAGGGGATCCCCGTGATACGCAGGGCAGAAATCCTGGCAGAAATCATGCGGCTCTATTCCACCATTTCAGTGACAGGGACACACGGCAAGACAACAACAACCTCCATGACTTCCTCCTTGCTGGAGGCTGGCGGTATTGACCCGTCTGTGATTACAGGCGGTATTGTCGAAAGCTGGGGAACCAATGCCAGGACAGGGCTGGCTGAGGGCTGGATGGTTGTGGAGGCAGACGAGAGCGACGGGACATTCCTGAAACTGCCGACCACTATCGGGATCATCACCAACCTTGACCCTGAACATCTTGACCATTATGGCACATTTACAAAACTGAAGGAGGCCTTTGCCACCTTTTTTGACAATATCCCGTTTTATGGCCTGGCAGTGATGTGTATTGACCATCCTGAAGTACGCGCCCTTTATGAAAACCACAGGGAGGAGCGTTCAAAGAAAAGGGTTTTGACCTATGGATTTGCGGATGACGCTGATCTCAGGCTGTCTAATTATGCCTCAAAAAATGGCAAGTCAACATTTGATGTGGCTTTCAGTGAGCGCGTTCCAGGGGGCGTTCGTTCCTTGGACGGGTTGGTTCTGCCTATTCCGGGGAAATATAACGCCAGTAACGCCTTGGCAGCGATGGCTGTTGCCCTTGAACTGGGGCTGTCTGACGATGTTATCCGTTCTGGCCTTGAAGGTTTTGGCGGTGTCAGCAGGCGTTTCAGTTTCCGTGGTGACTGGCAGGGTGTCCAGATTTATGATGACTATGCCCATCATCCGGTTGAGATTGAATCCGTGCTTGGGGCTGCCAAGGATACTGCCGTTGGCAAGGTGATTGCCATTATGCAGCCACACCGTTATACCCGCCTGGAAGACTTGTTTGAGGAGTTTGGCAAATGTTGCAGCAATGCGGATTATGTTGCGGTGTTGCCGGTTTATGAGGCAGGTGAAAAGCCGATTGTGGGCATTAACCATATTTCCCTGTGCCAGAAGATAGAGGAAAATGGCCATAAAAACGTGACCGCCCTGGAGAACCAGGACGCACTGACAGTCTTTTTGGCAGAAACAGCCAGCCAGGATGACCTGGTAATTTGTCTGGGGGCAGGCTCTATCAGCCAGTGGGCACAGGATTTGCCGCAAAGACTGGCCGATATCAGCCAAAAAATGTCAGCGGGTTAATCTGACAACTGATTGTCTCTGTTGAAACAGGAGACCCGTAAGGGGCGGCCAATTATCCCCGCCTGAAAAAATATGTTTTCAAAGGTTGTGTTTTACACTATTAAGCATGTGTAAGGTATTATTGTTAACTGTTTTTGTAGGGGAGCTGGTGAGTGACATGTCGAGTCAGTTGAGTAAGAAGTGCAAGGGGCTGTCCACAGCCAACGGTTCAGTGGCGGGGAGGAATCCTTCTGTGGTTGCCAACCCGATAATGGAATGCCATATCGGGGTCGCCTGGCCATCTGTTATCCTGGCTGCCGTCACCGTTTTTAGTTTTTTGTTCGTTTCACTGTTGGGTGTTTATGGGGTCATTCCAATATGGCTGGGTATGATACTGAATATCGTTGCGCTTTACTACCTGTTTACGCCTCTGCATGATGCTACCCACGGCACAATTAGCGGCAATGACAAGGACATGATGTGGCTCAACCATCTTGTTGGCTACGTCACAGGAGCGGTAAACCTGTATGATTACAAGGCCTATCGCTACCTCCATACCCTACACCACCGCTTCCCCAATGATCCTGAGCTTGATCCTGACTACTGGATCAAGGCTGACAGCAAATGGTCTGTGCTGTGGCATAACCTGACCATCATGCTGTTTTACCAATATTATTTCTTGAGGCATGTTGCCTTGAAACCTTTTGAGCCAGGAAATTTCAGGCTGGCAGTCCAGGTTTTGGGCTTTAACACCCTGGTTCTGGTGTTCTGGTATTGGGCTGTGGTGAATGGTTATGGCTGGGAATTGCTGGGGCTCTGGATCTTGCCAAACTATCTGTCAGCGGCCTTGTTGGGCTGGTCAATTGGATACTTTTTGCACACTGATGGCTTGGAACGCTATGATCATACTGATGTAGTTATCTTTAAGGGACGGTTTGCCTGGCTGATAAACAGGATTTACTGTTTCCAGAATTTTCATATGGTACACCATCTGTACCCCCGCATCCCGTTTTACCTCTATGAGAAGGCGTTTGCGATCCTGAAGCCAAAACTCAGGCAGGAGGGGACAAAAATTGTCTCTATTGAACCTGTTATGGAAATGAGGGTCTCCACTGTGAACGCGGATATCCCTTCAGCAGACATCTCTCCAAAGGCAGGATGAAATATTCTGGATTTGGGCTCTCTTGATGCATTCTTCTCGAGAATCGCCGATAAAAGACCCCACATCATAAGGGCTTAAATGTTTCTGGAAGGCTCTTGCTGAGATTGGAAAAGCAGGATAACCTCGCACTATGCACTCGTTGAGTGAACAGGTACGAGCGATGACAAGAGCCATTCGTGATGATTGGCTTGATAGCTATAAATTATAACTCACTATTGAGGTAAGGATTTCAAGGCAATGACGAGACTAACCTTTTTTATTATGTCAATTTTACTGGTTCTGAAAATTAACGCCGCTGCCCTGGCGTGGGATCTTGGTTCCGTTGGCACGTTTGCCTTTGAAAAAGTGGCTGGCCCGCTTTATGTGATGCACGGCCCGCGCGGGGAACCAAGCAAGGCCAACCACGGTTTTATGAACAATCCGGGCATTATTGTCTCCAAAAACGGTATCATTCTGGTTGATCCTGGCAGCACTTACGGCGTTGGCAAGAAGGTGGTTGAGGAGATTGCCAAGGTCAGCAAGCTGCCGATTCTGGCTGTGTTCAACACCCATATCCATGGAGACCACTGGCTTGGCAACCAGGCGGTGAAAGAGGCATTTCCTGATGTGAAGCTATATGGCCATGCGGCAATGATTGAGCAGGCCAATGGCGAGAATGGTGCAAGCTGGGTTTCGCTGATGGAAAAACTGACAGACGGCTTGAGCAAGGGAACTAAAATTGTAGCCCCAACCCTTGAGGCCAAGAAAAATGCGGTGATTGAGATTGATGGCCAGCATTTTAAAATTCATCATAATCCGGCGGAGAGTGGCAAGGCGCATACCAATACAGACATTATGGTGGAGCATGTTGAGAGCAAGACCCTGTTTATGGGGGACAACTGTTTTGTTGCCCGTATGGGACGCTTTGACGGCAGCAGTGAAATGCATGGCAATATTGAGGCTCTCACACTCGCAGAAAGTTTAGGGCTTGACCATTATGTGCCGGGTCATGGCAAAAGCGGCACGGCGAAACAGGTTGTCGCGCCGTTTAAGGCTTATCTGGAGCTAATGCAAAAAGAGGTGTCCAAGGGGTTTGCCGCCGAAAAGCAGGACTATGAAATCCGCAAGGCCATTATCGAAAAATTTGCCAGTTACAAGCACTGGGAAGGATTTCAGAGCAATTTTGGCAAGCATATCAGCAAGATGTATGTAGAGGTGGAAGAGCGTGAATTCTAGGATTTTTTCAGAGGGAGAGCGCGGAAAACGGGCAAAGTTTCCGCGTTTTTGCTATCCTTTTTGCGCTTTCAGTCCCTTGATATAGGCATGGAGAAAATCATGCAGTTGCTGGGTCAGCTGCTTTTCGGGGACAGCGATGAAGCGAGCCTGCATATTGATGGAGACAATACCGTGAACGGCTGAAAACAGGGTGCGGGCTGTGGCCTGGGTCAGTTGCCTTGGACTGTCTGGGCAAAGTGCTTGCAAGGACTGTTCCACATGGGTGAACAGGTCGATATGCCTCTCTTGATACCATTTAGGTAGCTCTTCATGGCCGTATAGCTGGTGGTCAAACAGGGCAACCCACAGGTTTTTGTGTGTCATTGCAAAATGATGGTAACTGTCAGCCATTGCAACAAGTTGGCTTTCGGCATCCTCCATGCTTTGTTGCGCCTGAGCAAGATCCTTGTCCAGATGTGATACTGTCCGCAGGTTGACATGCAGTGCCAGGTCATCCAGATCCTTGAAGACAGTATAGACACTGCCCAATGCGCAGCCAGCCTCCTCTGCTATCTCGCGTGCCCTTAGTCCCTTCAGCCCAAGTTCTGCCATCTGTCTTTCAGCAGCCCTGACCAGCCTCTGTTTCAGCGCCAGCCTGTTTTCTTCCCGTTTACCCGCCATTAACCTTGCCTTCCAAATATATGAACTAAGTTCATTTTTATCTTGAACGTCGTTCACTTTGTGCTATGGCATTGTTATGAACAATGTTCATATCAATATTGGAGTCAGGGTGCAAGGTTATTCCGGTCTATGGCAGGATAACTGTTTGTTGGCTGTATAAAATGGGAAAACGTGATGGTTTAGGGGTTGGGATTTATTGTCTTGTTTCCGCTGCTTCTGGGCTGGGTGTCAGTTGTTGTCGGATTTTTGCTGGGAATGTTCCGTCAGGGCGGTAGACAGGCTCTGCGTTTCGGGATGATGAAGGCAGTGTTGGTAACCCTTGTTGGGACAGGGCTTCTGTCCCTTCATATTGGGCTGTCATTGTTGGTGGTTGTCCTGAATGGGCTGGCAATCCTGGCCGGGTATTGGGCAGGGAAGATGGTGTTTAGGAACGGGGGAAGAAGTATCATATTTTTAATGCGTAAAAAAGGAGATTATCAAATGTTCAGACAGGTCATGACCCTTATCAGGGGAGCAGCTCATGAGGCTTCGGAAGACTTTACAGACCGCAATGCCCTGCCGCTGTTGCGCCAACAGATACGGGAGGCGGCAACGGCTCTCCAGGCTGCCCGCAAGGCAGTGGCTGTGGCAATGGTGCAGGATGAGCGTGAGCAAAAGCAGCATAAACGGGTATTGGGACAGATTTCTGACCTGGAGGGGCGCGCTGTTGCTGCACTGGAGCAGGGCAGGGATGACCTGGCGCAGGAAGCTGCTGAATCGATAGCCTTCTTGGAGCGGGAACGGGAGTCCGGCCAGGCGGCCCTGGACAGTTTTTCCAGTGAAATCAGGCGGCTGAAAAATATTGTCCGCCGCTCTGAAATGCGGCTGAAGGAACTTGACCGTGGCCAGCGTGTGGCAGTGGCCACAGACCAGACCCAAAAATTACGCCATAGCTTGCCTGACAGCGGACTTTCAGCCCTTGGGGAAGCCGAGGACACTTTGGAACGGTTGCGCCGCCGTCAGCAACAGTCTGACCGTACAGGGGAGATTATGGATGAGCTGGCCAATGAAGGCAGTCCTGAGAAGGTGAGCGAAAGGCTGGCACAGGCGGGCTGTGGAAAGCCTTTGCACAGCGGGGCGGATGACGTGCTGGCGCGGCTGAAAAAGAAAATGGTACAGAAAGTTTCCGACCCAGAAGGGGCAGATAAGTAGTCTAAATTTCCGGGTTGGGCGAGTCAGTAGTTAAATACTGATGTTACGCAAATTTCAAATGATTGTGCAAAACTTGCTTTTCAGAAGGAAACACGAAGCGAAAGCGAAGTCAAAGGGCAACGCCCGCCGCGTTGTAGCGCGAAAAGGCTGCGTGCCTTTGGAACGTGTAACATCAGTTAAATAGTTGAAATCAAGTGATAAAAAGGAAAAATTATTATGCAGGATACATCAGTCAAGCATTCAGCAGGATGGACAAATTTTACAATTGCCAGTTTCGTGATCGCGGCAGGGATGATGGGTGGAGGCATCTTTTTTATGGAGGCGGGCTTTGCAGCCAAGGGCTTCTATGCGATGGCGGCCATCATGCTGGTGCAGAGCTCTATCACTATCACAAAAACACTGCGGGACAATGAGGAGGCAGGCAAGTTCATCAACAAGGTTGAGGATGCCAAAAACGAACGCCTGCTGATGGATATCAGCCGGGGCGATGAATAGGGAAGGGCTGTTATAAGGGCAGGCGCAATAAACGTCTGTCCTTTATGGCTTGACCCCTAATACAACCATTTTAGGAAGCGGATGGTAAAGGACGTTTTTTTGTTATCCCTGATGCCGCAGCTTTTCTTGTCCTTTTTTGAGATACAATAGGTATTGTTGACCCAGGACAGCTGGTTCTTGCGGCACTGGTGCACAGGACTGTTACAGAATTTGGCATATTGGCGTAATATCGGCGCACCTTTGTCAACCTGCTTTGCCATCACAAGTGAGCTGCCTTGTGAAAACAGGTAATTGATGTCATTGGGGGCAAGCTCCCTGGCTCTTGAAAAATTCAGGGCAGCCTGCCGGAAATTTCCGGTATGGTAAAGTTGGATATCTCCTTGCAGGGCATAGATTTCATGATTTTCCAGACCAAAATATTGGCTACGTTTCAGGATAAACAGGGCTTTTTTGAAATAACCCTTCTTGCGCAGGGCGTAGCCATACCAATGGCCAATGCCTGGATCATAGGGGCTTAGTCCAGAGGCTTTTTCCCATACGTCCAGTGCGGTATTCCTGCGGCCAAGTTTCCAGAGAATACGGGCTTTCAGGGCATGAATTTGCGAAGATTGCTTTGCTTCCTGTTCAGCCCGTCCAATGGCTATCAGGGCATGTTTATAGTTCTTCAGCCCATAATGGGCAAGGGCTTCCCCTATCAAATATCGTCTAGAGGTACCAAACTGGCTGGCTGACCAGAACGCCTTGAGAGCCTTGGCATAGCGTTTACGGGAAAGGGCATCACGGCCAATAGAATAGTGCAGGAATCCAAACAAATATTTTGTGGACTGGACATTGGTACGCAGCAACTTTAGCCTTTCCAGGGCTGTCAGGATACGGGTTCTTGAGCCACCCCAGCGCGGTTGCAGACGCAGAAAATAGTTGTCGGGAATAAATACGGATTCCGGTGCATGGGCCGATGCGTTGTAATACAGTTTCTCCAGTCCGCCAGATTGCCAGGAGACATTTTGTGATAGGGTGTTCATCATGTTCAGGCGGTAGCCCCAGGCGATGGACAGCTTGCTGTTAATCTTGAGAACCTTGAGCAGGTCATTATGGCTCTGGCGGAAGTAGGATTCCATTTCTTCAAAACGTTTTGGGGATGTTTTTGAACCCCATTGGGTGCCACGGGCGAACCAACCCAAACGCCAAAAATGAATAGCACGCGCAAGCAAGGGTGCAAGCTTCCCTGGAGAGCGGTGTACCCAGCGGTTATATTGGGGGGTCAGGTTGGGGTCTCCATACTGGAAGGCAGAAAAAGCGAGTACAAGGTCTTTTTCAGCAGCAGCCTTGAGCTGTCTTCTGGCATCATTATAGGTTTCAAGAAGAGCCACGAACTGTACTTCCAGCCCATCAAAACGTGAAAGGCGCAATTTCTTGATAATTTCTGCCTTGCTGATTGTAGGGCTGGTATGGATTGCCTGTGCACTCTCGGCTGAACGGCTATAAGTCCTGGCAAGGACAGGGGACAACAGGCAATAGACGAGCAGGTTTGCAAGGACGACAGGTGTGATACTTTTAATCTTATAATTTCTGGCAAACGCAAACACAGGGTACAGACCTTAAAAAATATAATATAAGTTGGGTTATATATTATACTATAGTATTACTGTGAATTAATTTACTATATTTATGGTTAAAAATCAATGAATTAAGTCTGTGAAATAACGGTGCAAGTGTCCCACAATGATTATTAAAGTTATTGTAAAAAAATACAAGTAACCTTTGTTAGAAATTCTTCCATATTTCCATATTGGCACATCATATAAATCTTATAGATGAAGTATTTCGACGTAATGTAAATTACTATACTCACACGACGTGAAAACCCAGTTTTATTCAGGTGAGAAATTTTGTGATCTGGATAGGCGCGTTCTTCGCTGCAATGCCTTAGCATTGGAAGAAGGGTGGAACAGGGCAATTGCATGAAATTTAATCTTCACTCATAGCGTTAAAATTATGATAGCATTTTTCCTATTTTAGAGGGAGGTTTGTTATGGAGATATTATCTCTTATTGAGGAGATTCCTGATCCTCGTA
>JAJRRF010000188.1 GCA_024279735.1 Alphaproteobacteria bacterium | reverse complement strand
AGCTGATAAATAACGATAAAATAAAATAGTTATTTTGAAAACCGCTAAAATACGACCGTTTTTTCATGAAAAAATGGGGTTTTAGAGCTAAGTTTCGCTCAAAGCCGCGTATTTACGTAAAAAAAGAAGCTGGGGAGTTACATTTTCTTTATGAAATTTTCTAATTTTTAGAACCAATGGTTCTGACAGTTTCATGCTGCTATAGTCCCGTAGTTACACAGCTTCTGGAATTCAGGTTGTGTATTTAATCCCGATTATTTTTTTGCTCCAGCGTCCTTATTGGTCGCATACTTTACCCGACAAGCCGCACGCGACTTGTCTTCATTATGCGCCATCAATTGGATTACCCTGCGAGAAAGCAGCACAGTCAGTCCTGCGTCCTGACAGGAAGGCTCATTGTCTCTGCGTCTTGAACCAGCTTGCCATTGACGACAAGACGGGACAGCAAGGCTGCAATGCGATTGCGTTTCCCGCCCCACCCTGGAGATAGGGCAGTGTCATCATGGCAATGCCCATCGCGGCACTACCAAAGGTCACAGCAAAGCCAAACATCAACAGGAATACTGGCAGTACTGGATTTGCAGACGCAAAAACAACTGTCCCAATACCGTAACTGTCAGAACCAAGAAGAAAGGCCAGCAACACCCAGCCAGCAACAATCCCGACAACTGCATTTTCCAGCAAAAATTTTACCATTTTGGGCATAGCTTTGCCTCCCTCTGTTATCCGTTCAGTGAGCCATAGACAAACCCTGCCCCAATGCAGGGAATTTATCCTTGATCCAGGTCAAGTTCAATGGTCAGGCGGCATTTTTGTAATCCTTCAGAAGAGTAACGCTTTCACCAGTCGCCAATCTCTGGAGCTAGCAGAAAGATAAATGTTACATCTCTGCCAAAACCTTCTCGGCCAAGCTACTTCCCTGGCGCATCCCCCCTGTCCAGGTGGAAAATATCCTTATAACCGTGCAACAGGGCGACCAGTTCTCCCTGAT
The DNA here is from genome assembly GCA_024279735.1 of Alphaproteobacteria bacterium. Lineage (GTDB taxonomy): Bacteria > Pseudomonadota > Alphaproteobacteria > Rhizobiales > JAJRRF01 > JAJRRF01. The sequence continues at coordinate 10,430 of JAJRRF010000188.1, read as the reverse complement.
GATGGGTGTCCGTCTTGGCGAACACTTTTCCCAAATGTTGCCTGACGGTTGTTTCCGCCCTGCCTGTCTGCTCCGCATACCCAATCACGGACATCCCCCGCATCATGGCCAGGGCAACGCCTGTCTCTTTTTCTGTCAGCTGAAACACGGTTTGGAGAAGAGCCGTCATTCTGTCGGCAAGGTCTTTTTCATATTGCAAAACCACCATAACCCTTTTCCCGCTGCCCCCAGCCAACACCCTTAACATGGAATGATCCCAGTACTGTTTGCCCCAGACAGGAACCAGGGTCATTGTCGCCCCGTCCCGCTCTCCCCTGACAGGAAAATGGAAGCGGCCTGTCGATGACTGCCCCACCATGTCAGCATCTACCCTCCCTCCAATCAGACCTAAAAATTCTGCTCTCAATAACTGTGCAAGCCTGTCGTTACTTTGACCATCAGCCAGCAACAGTCTGTCACCAAAACCGGAAATTACCCCGCGCTTTTGCTGCAAAACCTTGTCAGCTGCACTGTTCATAACATCAATGATACCATTCTCTTTCAGGATAAAGGCGGGGCTGGACAGGGCAGGGCATCCACCCGCCCCTGATGACTCACCTGGCTCACCAACTGGCCAGCAAAGCGACGGGACAATTTAAAGGATCGCTCCATGTCAGGTAACAAGGCCTGCAAAAGTTCACGGGACGGCTCAGTATGCTTTCGCTCAATGTCCCCCAGAAAACTGACAACACAGGCTGCGACACTGCCCGGCATGGTCTTGACGACCCCGCCAATCATAAAGTTACATTTGGCAGGCCGTAAAAAATCATTATAGAACTCGGTATTCCTGATCTGGTTGATGGCATCAAAATGGTCAGTATCTGATACAGTCCCCTCTTCCTGATCCTGCATCACTGGCCAGAGGGAATTTATGGAACGATAACGCTCTTCATGCCGCTTCAGGTCTTCCCCAGTCATGGTCGTAAAGTCCCACGGAATCTGTGAAGTCAGCTTGTCATAGAACATGACCGTGACAAACGCATCAGGACAATGCCCCTGAATTTTTTGGATGATATCTTGCCAAAGCATGGGAGACACTGAAGCCTCAAATATATCTTCCCGCAACTCTTCAATCAACTCCTGCACCCTACGCCTCCCCCCACCAGCTATAGCTTAAGCCTGAACATGTCATGCTTTGGCAAATTATCCTGAAAGTTGGCATTTAGGGCAAACGAACCGAGGGTCTGTCTGAATATCCCAACAGACACTGGATTGCCCGCAGAACCAACCAGCCCGTACCAGACTGAATACTACCTAAAAGATGATGCCACTGAATATTTTGAAAGAAAATCGCCGAAAAACAATCCTCATTTTTGTGTTTTTTACCTCTGGCCAATATTGGGTAGCCTTAAGAAAAAACACCTGAAAATGAATAGTTCCTGTTCAAGACCTTTACAGATAAACAAGGTTATGAACAGGGGACAAAATGGCACAGTTTCCCGAAGGAAGCACACCAAAAAAACGCCCCCTAATAAGGGAGCGTTGCTGTTTTCACCTTTTCTGACTGACCGAAGATGTTAGCCTGTAACCCGCAAACGCAGCAGGGATTTTGCAATATTCTGGAAAGCAATTTTTAGGGCTGCACTGTCTGTCGCATCATAAAAATAGGACGGGTTGCTGGCACATGACTTCATCAACACCTTAGCCCCAGCCGGAGCCTTGAAGGCTACGGTATAGATTGCAATGCCTGCGGCCTTGATATTGTCACACAGGTTCTGTGTCACTGTATCCGCTGCACCTGATGGACATTGGGTCTGCCACCCGCCCGCATAACAACTTTTCTGGGGAGAACCTGGCAGGATGGTATTTTCGCCGTCTGTCATTAGCACAATCGCCTTGGTAATACTGTTGGAAACAGCACTGCCTTCGGTAAACGGTGCCTGGTCAGAGAGCAAACGCCAGCCCCACATCAAGCCGCCTGGGATATAGGTATAGCCGCTACCAGCCATCGCATCAATACCGGTATCAACCGTCCCCTTGTTTTTGGTCAGGAGCAGCACTTTCGCATCAGGGCAGTTACTGGGTTGTGTTGCCTTGATTGCTGGGATTTTGTTGCCATAACTGCCATCCTCTATATCCAGGGGAGACAAACGGGAGGCAACGCAGCCTTTCCAGCCTGCAAACCCGGAAGCAGGCGGTTTCAGCCAGCTTTTGCCTGACATGGAAGCCCCGACATTGACAAACTTGGCATAAGGCACAAGGCCAATTTTCATCTTGTCTGAAGGACCGGCTGGCATCAGTTCTGCCACCAGGTCATGGGCTGCTTGTCGCAGGGCAACAATCTTGGTAGGGTCAGGCCACTGCATGGAGCCAGTATTGTCAAGCACCAGGGCAACTTCCATTTTTGGCAAACTGACCTTGGCATTGACATTAAAGTCAACTTCATTGATCTGGGCCAGACGCATCAACGTTGTCGGAACCTTGCCTGTTGCATTGCCTGTAAAGTCACTGCCGTTAGCACTAACAGTCGCTGTGAGGTTCAGATTCTGCACCACAACTTCATTAAAAGTCCGGGCAAAATATTTCTCAAGCTCAAGGTCAACATTAATGGTTTTGTCAATTGAATAAAGCGAGGCAACATAAAGCAGCCCGGCATCAAGGGTTTGGGTTACGGCGGCCTTGCCCTTATAGGCGCGACCAAAGTCAAGAGCCATGCCCGCCATCAAAAGCATGGGCACAAGAACCAGTGCAAATATAGTGATCATACTGCCGCTGTCATCTTTAAGAAAAGAAGGGGCAGATTTTTTATCACGTAAAATACGGAAAGACATAGGGTAAATTCCTGAAAACAAGATAAAATAAGTGGCATCACATTAAGAAAGGTTAACGCCAGTTGTTATCAAAAAATATACAACTTAATAATGTATTAATAAATAAATACCATCATTAATAGTTTACAATAACTTTACGAATACTGTTAACAACAAATAGTTTCCTATTAGGCGCGCCTGATTATGGTAACAATACCTTTCACATCTCTTTCAAAAGGAATTGGGGGGGGCTGTATTTTCAATTCAGTCCCTGCCCTGGGAACAAGGAACAATGTCCCGCACTGATACAAAAACAATTAACAAAAAATTTAATGATACAAAAGCTTACCGATGCCTTTTCCTCCAACCTTAACCATAACCCTTCAGGCAAAATTTAACAGTTTGGAGTAGTTTGCCAGGACAAAACTTAAGTCCTGCCAAAAGAAGTGAGCCGTTGTGACCAAAACAGATGCACCAAAACAGACCCTGTACTCCTTGCAATTGTTGCGGGCGGTTGCAGTGATCCTTGTTGTGTTTTCCCATATTCGCCACAAACAGGATGTGGCTGCGCCGCTGGGCACCCAGTGGCTGGACTGGTTTTCTATTGGCGAATATGGGGTAGACATTTTCTTTGTGATTTCCGGCTTTATCATTGCCTATATCTCTCCTGAAGGCCGCCGCAACGCCCTGGAAGTGCTGAACTTCATGATGCGCCGTATCATCAGGATCATGCCGCTCTATTATACTGTCACCCTGATCGCACTGGCGGTCTGGCTGGTGCGTCCTGAAATGGTCAACAGCAGCGCGCCAGAAATGACCGTTATCCTGCCGTCCTTCTTTTTGTGGCCTACCGAAGGCCGCTTCCTGTTCCAGACTGGCTGGACCTTGAGCTATGAAATGTATTTTTATTTCCTGTTTGGCCTCACCCTGTTTTTGGGCGCGCTGCAATACCGCGTTCTGGCAAGCTATCTCGCGCTCAGTATTTTGGCGGGTGTCCTGCTTGAGTTCCGCCAGCCTGTCCTTGCCCTAGTCACCAACCATCACCTGGCAGAATTCTTGGCTGGATATGTGTTCTTTAGGCTGGCCTCTGGTCAAATTGGCCAGCAGGTTGGCCTTGGCCTTGGCCTGATTGCTGCGGGTACTGCGCTCATTATAAGCCATATCCTTATGCCAGGCTCTGTGCTTGCCCCGCTTTATCATTGGGGCATTCCTGCGATGATGCTGGTGTTTGGCTTCTTGCTGTCAGAAGGCACGTTCAAGATACCCGCCCTGTTGCTGAAAACCGGGGACAGTTCCTACAGCATCTACCTGACCCACGCGCTTGTCTTGCCTGTGCTGACAAAAGCCTGGTACATGTTTGCGCCGCAGACCGCTGCCAGCAATTTTGGCTTTATCATCTATGCCCTGGCCTCTACCCTTGTGATTGGCTTCATAAGCTACCGTTTCTATGAAACCCCGGTAGGCAAAACCCTGAATGGCTGGTGGAAGAAAAAATATTTGGCCATGAGCCAGCCAAAAGGCACGGCTTCCAATAACCTGCAAACCTCATAGCCGGACTCCTGAACCTGCGTCAGGCTTCACCCTGTAATTGCCCCATTCATCCTTTAACGTATGCCCCATACAAAGAAAACCACCAAATTACTTCTGCATTTTTGCAGTTTTATGATTGCTATGGGGGTTATAATTTTACATAAACGCTACAAACACAATTTATAGGCTGTCCGCAGTCATATATTGCGTATTTGAGCGTGCCGTTTTGGTGTGTTTATGTAAATGCGTTTTGTCCCAAGGAGACGAATAAGATGAATATTATGGATATCCTAAGCCAGGCCCAGGGCGGTAACGCCATTGGCAATATTGCAAAGCAAGTTGGCATTAGCCCTGACCAAGCTGGTAGTGTCCTGAAAGAGCTGATGCCGCAGTTTGGCAATGCCATCAAGGAAAAGACTAAGACCAAGGACGGTCTTGAAGGTATGTTTGACATGTTTTCGCAAAAAGGCAGTACAGACGTTGTTGATGACGAAAGCAAAATGGCTGACCCCTCTTTCCAGGAACAGGGCAAAAGCATCCTGGGAGACCTGTTTGGCTCAAAGGACACCAGCCGCAAAGTCGCTGCCGATGTTGCCAGCAAAACTGGCGTGAGTGATGGCATTATCAAAAAGATGCTGCCCTATATTGCCCCAATGATTATGGCAGGCATGGCCAAGAAAACCATGGGTGGCGGCCTTGGCAAAATGGTTGGTACAGCCCTTGGGAAAAGCAGCAGTGGCGGCTCTTTCCTTGGCAAAATGGTTGGCTCCACAGCTGGGCGGGTTCTTGGCGGCGGCTTCCTGACCCGCATGATTGCCAAACAGATCATGAAGCGGATGTTTTAGGCTTCCAATCTAACCATACTTTCACGCAAGGCCTTGTCCAACACTGGATGAGGCCTTTTCTGTGTCTTCCCCAAATAACACGATTGTGACTTGAACCCCTGGCTTTTGGCGTTATTCTCCCTATTGACAAGCCTGCCGCACTAATCCAAATATTATGGGACAGGCATCACAAAACATCACGGGACGAAACCATATGGAAGAAATGAATATTGTGGCATTACGGCTGGTTGTGTTTGTCGGCGTACTCTCCATCATGGCGATGCTGGAATTTGTCATTCCCAAACGCCCCCTTGGCTTTTCCAAGATCAAACGCTGGACGACCAACAGTTTTTTCATTGTTGCCGGCGCTGTTGTCATCCGTATCATGGCCGCCCTGCCAGTGCCGCTGGCTGCTGTGGCTGCGGCCTATTATGCCCAAACGCAGGGCTGGGGTCTGTTTAACATGGTGGATTGGCCGTTCTGGGTTGAGCTGGTGCTGTCTTTGGCCCTGCTTGACATGGCAATCTATTTCCAGCACTGGGCCTCGCACAAGATTCCCATGCTGTGGATGTTCCACAAGGTTCATCATTCTGACGTTGATTTTGATGTCACCACCGCCATCCGTTTCCACCCGATAGAGATTGGCCTCTCCATGCTCTACAAAATTATTCTGATTTTCCTTATTGGCCCTGCCGCCGCCGTGGTCATGCTGTTTGAGATGATCCTGAATGGCTGCGCCATGTTCAACCATGCCAATATTGCCATGCCCAAATGGCTGGACAGTCTTGTCCGCCTGTTCCTGGTCACCCCAGACATGCACCGCGTCCACCACTCCAAGATAAGGGAAGAGACCGACAGCAATTATGGCTTTAGCATCTCCCTTTGGGATCGTCTTTACGGCACCTATACTGCCCAGCCCAAAATGGGGCATGACCTGATGAGTATTGGCCTGCCCCAGCACCAGAACCCCGAACCTACCAAGATTCTCTGGCTGCTGAAGTTTCCCTTTATGAAAGACAAGGAATAGAGATAGGTGTCAGGTTAAATATGACCCCAGGGGAGAGCCACCCTCCCCTGGAGATAGCTCACTACTTTATTCGTCCTGGAAGGCTCAAATTTCCAGATGCCACATCATAGACGGCACGAACACAAAGTAATGGTACATGAGCATTGACATTAATCCGCAGGGCGGCAGTCACACCGTCAAATGATATCCCTGACAGTTTTCTCGTTTTCTCAAACGGCACACGAACGGTTACAGAGCTTTTGGTAAAAACAGGATGCCAGCCTGGGCTATCAATCAGGATAGGAAGGTTAGGCCATGTCTTTGGTCAGGTCAACACTCTCCCCCTTCTTAATATCACGTACCTTTAGTCCTGATGCCCCGCACTGTTTTGTTTTCGTTAGGACAACCCAGTGACTATGCCACTTTCGGCCATCATTCTTCGGGTCACCATCTCCATCCTCATCAAACAGGGGTGTATCATCAAAGTCAGGATGAGATGTTACAGCAAATGCCAATATTCCTGTTTTGGGGCTAAACCCCACTGTAGAAGGGTCAAAGCTTGTAGGCCAGACATAAGAATAGACATTTGCCCCCTTAAGCTTCCCGATTGGGGACGGAATACTTTTTCCTGCCTCCCTAACGACATTCATAGAAAAGACCAAGCTATGCCCGTCACGCTTGATATCAGCCTTTTGAATATCAAAGCCAGGCCTGTTAGAAACAGGCTTTTTAGATGTTATCCCTTCAGCAATCGCAAGAGCTGGCAGCAATGCCAATACACCAAAGGCCGTTACAAATATAGTAGTATGTTTCATGATAATCCTCATAGTTGATTTATGTGTAGCGAGTCGATACAATAAAGCTACATCACCCTCATCAATATGTCAATAACTGTATTGACTCGATACTAATTATAGGAATAAAAGGCATGACAAATGACGCATTGGCTGTTGCAAACCTTCTAGAAAGGATTGGACGCCTTATTCGTACAGAAGAACAGGTTGGCGGTCTCTACCCAGTACAATGGACCACCCTTAGATACCTGGCTCGTGCCAACCGTTTTTCACGTACCCCAATGTCCATAACCCACTATCTTGGCTCAACACGGGGTACAGTTTCCCAAACCATCATCGCCCTGGAACGAAAAGCACTTGTGATCCGGACACCTTCAGAACAAGACAAGAGATCTGTTAATGTCAGCCTCACCCCAGAAGGACAGCAGTTGCTGGAAAATGACCCCATCCAAAAACTCGCTGATGAAATAAAAATCGCCATTGGTTCACAGACAAACGCCATGCAGGACATGCTAGAAAAATTACTAGGGCAACTTATAGTGGCCAACCAGGGTCGTGCTTTTGGCCTATGCAAGACCTGCCGACATTTTGTCAATCAGGGTGGACAATCAGTAGATAAACAGCACCATTGCTCCCTCCTGTCAGTGGATTTATCTGACGGTGACAGTAAAAAAATTTGCACTGAACATACGGCCTGAAACCCAAAAAAGAAAAACTGCACCAATCTTTCTATATCTGCTATACAGAAGGCCTGACAGTTAGAGTATATGGAGACATCTTGAGTAAAAAGCCCGGCAAACCGAAGAAAAACAGAACAGCCAAGAAAAGCTGGAACAGCCAAGTTCCAATGCCCACCAAGGCGCAAATATTGGAATTTATCCAGTCCTCACCTGACAAGGTTGGTAAGCGTGAGATTGCGCGGGCTTTCCAGTTGCGCGGTTCTGACAAGATCCCGCTCAAGCGGTTGCTCAAGGAAATGACTGAGGATGGCATGATCTCCCATCCGCGCAAACATATCAAGAAGCCCGGTGACCTGCCCCCTGTTGCTGTGGTTGAGATAGCCGGTACCGATGATATGGGCGACTTTTACGCCTTTCCTGCCAACTGGAAAGACAGCGAGGGCGAAAAGCCCCGTATCCTGGTTGAGGAAAAGTCCCTGGACAAACTGAAGGGCGGTATCCCTGGCGTTGGTGACAGCATCCTGGCACGGATCGGGCGGCAAGACAGTCCTGATGAAGGCGGCTACCCCTATACAGCACAGGCCATCAAGCGGCTGGGGCGCGACCGCGAGACCATGCTGGGCATTTTCCACAAGACCCAGGTCAAGGGAGGTATCATCAGCCCGATTGACAAAAAAGCCATGAAGGAATGGCCAATCCCCCCGCAACACTGCAAGGACATCCCTGACGGCGAACTGGTGCGGTTTGAACTGAAGAAACAGGGACGTTATGGCGAACAGACTGCCCGCATCCTGGAAAAACTGGGACACCCCGCCTCGCAAAAACAGATCAGCCTGATTGCCATCCATGCCCACGGCATCCCCAATGAATTTCCTGCCGAGGTGCTGGCGGAGCTGGAAAATCTCACGCCCCCTACCCTGGAAGACCGCACTGACCTGCGCGAAGTTCCCCTCATCACCATTGACCCTGCCGATGCCCGCGACCATGACGATGCCATCTGGGCCGGTTATGATGATGACCCAGAAAATGAGGGTGGCTTTGTCACCATTGTCGCCATTGCCGATGTCGCCCATTATATCAAGCCAGGGTCTGAGCTTGACCACGAAGCCCTGAAACGCGGCAACAGTGTCTATTTTCCTGACCGTGTTGTGCCAATGCTGCCAGAGCGCATTTCCAACGACCTCTGCTCCCTGCGTGAACTTGAGGATCGCCCCTGCCTTGCCCTGCGTATGGTCTATGACAAGAATGGGATGAAACTCAGCCATGAATTTGCCCGCGCCATCATGTGCAGCGCGGCAAAGCTGTCCTACCAGCAGGCACAGGCCGCGATTGACGGCAAGACCGATGACAAGACCGCCCCGCTGCTGGAAGATGTGCTGGAGCCTCTTTGGGAAGCCTATCACGCCCTGAAAAAGGCGCGCCAGAAACGCGCGCCACTTGACCTCGACCTGCCGGAACGCAAAATTATTATGGATGAGGAAGGCCGCATCCAGGACATTATTGTGCCAGAGCGGCTGGATGCCCACAAGCTGGTGGAAGAATTCATGATCCAGGCCAATGTCTGCGCCGCTGAAAGCCTGGAGCGTGCCAAAAGCCCCCTGATTTACCGTGTCCATGAAACGCCGCCCCAGGACAAGGCCGCCCCGCTGGCACAGTTCCTCGCCACCATGAATATCCCTTTCACCCCCAAGGGTCAGCTTAAGCCTGAACAGTTTAACAAAATCCTGAAGCATGTTGAGAATACTGAATTTGCCGAACTGGTCAACACCGTGGTGCTGCGCACCCAGACCCAGGCGGTCTATAGTCCCCACAATCTCAGACATTTTGGCCTGAACCTTGACCGCTATGCCCATTTCACCTCACCAATCCGCCGCTATGCTGACCTGACAGTGCACCGCGCGCTGGTGCAGGCTCTCAAGCTTGGCAAGGGCGGATTTAGCCCTGCCCATCCTGAAGACTATGAGCAGATTGCCCAGGACATTTCTGACCTGGAACGCCGCGCCATGCGCGCCGAGCGTGAGACCACTGACCGCCTGGTGGCCAATTATTTGTCTGACAAGGTTGGCGTGGTGTTTCATGGCAGGATTTCAGGGGTCAACAAGGTTGGCCTGTTTATCCGCCTCAATGACACAGGCGCGGACGGCTTTATTCCTGCCCGCACCCTTGGCGCAGACTATTTTGTCCATGACGAGGACGGCCATGCCATGCGCGGCGAGCGCACTGGCGAGACTTTCAGGCTGGGCGACCGCGTTGAGGTCAAGCTAATTGAGGTTGTACCAACCGCTGGCGCAATGCGCTTTGAAATGCTGACCGAAGGCGCGATGGAAGAGCCGCCCAAGAGAAGGGGACGCGGACGGGGCGGCAACAGCCGTGGAGGCTCTGGTGGTGGCAAAAGCAAGGGCTATAGCGCAGCCCCTGCCCCAACGCCTGACAGCAAAGGCAGCCCGGGCACAGCCGGCAAAAGCAAAAAACTCGGCGGCTTCGTCAAAAAACCACGGCGGAAAGGCTGAGTGTTCCGTTTCACTGCTGAAGGGGTGACACAAAAAAATTATTCGCGCATATAGTCCCTCTTTTTTTCATCTTTAATTTCATTCTCTTTCCAAGAAATTAATTCTTCAACATAACTTCTATGTTCCAAGAGCTGTCTTCCCCGTAATAAAGGTAAAACATCGCCCCTTCAACAGTGAAACGCAACACTCAGCCTGCGTCTCTTTGAGAAGACCTCATGTGGTGTCTTGTAGTCCAGGATTTTTCTTGGCCTGTGGTTGATCTTGCGCTCGACCTCCTGAACCTGCTCATGAGACAGT
>JAJRRF010000187.1 GCA_024279735.1 Alphaproteobacteria bacterium | reverse complement strand
TTATTGACTTTTTAACGACATGTATATACAATAAAGACATGAAACAATCACATAATCTCCTGATACGCATTAGCCCCCACATTTTACAGACCCTAGACATCATACGGGGTAAGCTGTCGCGCGCGGCCAAAATCCGCGACCTCATTACTGACCGCCAAAAAGGACATTCGGATATGGACACGTTACAGACTGACATTGACCCGACCCTGTTTTATGGCCCTGACAGTGACCGTTACAGGCTTGATGAACATGGCAGGCTGACCCCTGAATATTTTGCGCACCGCAATAAAATAATGAGGGAAGGCTATGAATTTGCCCAAAAATATCCGGACAAGGCGAACCTTGGTATTGATCCTGCAAACCAGGACATTTTTGATGATATTGAGAACCGCGAAGACTTTAGCGGATGGGGTTGGCAAGCCAATCTGGAATTTTATCACCGCGCAAAACAGCGCAAGACAGACGGGGCGGGGCATTAGCTCCCCCCCTTTTTTTTGCGTTTTCTGTTTTTGCGCTGCGCATCCATGGCGTTGCTCAACATACTGCCTGACACGCCTGTTGCAGCGACTGCCGGGAAAACAGCTCCACTGTCCCCGCTATACTGTTTAAGATAATCCAATAACTTGGCAGGTGTCGTGCCTTTCACCTCCTTGGCAGTATTGGCCTTGTCCCTTATGTGCAGCTGATAAATGTGCTTTGGCTTGCCTTTCTGGGTATGTTTAGACAAATTAAACGGCTTGCCCGCCACCATGTCCTCCAGGATACGCTTGGCCTCTTTGTCCTTCTGTTTTTTGCTCATCTTCGTGCCGCTTCTGCCAAAATTATGCAGGTCCTCCCGTGGAGCCTGCAAGGTCTTCCCCGGCCAGTGCCTTTTTCATCAGCTTAATGGTGTCGCCAAGGCCGTATAGCTGGGCAAACCCGCCAAAGCGCGGGCCTTGGGACTGACCGAGCAATATTTCATACAGAGCCTGGAACCAGTCGCGTAAATTTTCAAATTCATGCTCTTTGCCGACCGCAAACACCTCTGACTGGATCGCCTGTGCATCGCTGTCTTCTGGCAAGGCCTCAAGCCTCGAAACCAGGTCGCTCAGGGCAGCCTTTTCCTTGTCACTTGGCGCGCGGTATTGTTTGGCAGGTTTTACAAAGTCATGGAAATAGGTGATGGCATAGCCTGCCAGCCTGTCCAGTTCAGGCTGGTTGTCTGGTGTGGCATCCGGGGCGTAACGCTTGATAAAGCCCCACAGGACATCCTTGTTGTTGGCGTTGGAGGCAGAGACGATGTTGAGCAACAACGCAAAACTGATAGGCAAGTCGGCAGTTGGCGGATTGCCAGAATGGATATGCCAGACCGGGTTGTTCAGTTTCGCCTTGGCCTCGGCAGCAGGATAGTTTTCCAGATGTTTGAGGTATTCGTCAGCCGTCTTGGGAATAATGTCAAAATAGAGTTTCTTGGCCTTGCGCGGTGCCTGGTACATAAACAGGAACAGGCTTTCAGGGCTGGCATAACGCAGCCATTCATCAATGCTGATGCCGTTGCCCTTGCCTTTTGAGATTTTGCCGCCTTTTTCATCCAGGAACAGTTCATAGGAAAACCCAGCAGGGGGTGTGCCGCCCAAGGCGCGGCAAATTTTGCTGGAGAGAACAACAGATTCGCTCAGATCCTTGCCGGCCATTTCATAATCAACCCCAAGAGCAGTCCAGCGCATTGCCCAGTCCACTTTCCACTGGCACTTGACCCGTCCGCCTGTGATCGATGTTTCTATGCTGTCCCCAGTTTCGGGGTCAATATAGGTCATGATGCCCTTGTCAGCATCTATGTTTTGGGCAGGAACCTGCAACACCTTGCCGGTGCGCTGGCACACTGGCAGGAAAGGGGAATAGGTTTGGCGGCGGGCTTCTCGCAAGGTGGGAAGGATAATGTCCATCACCTTGTCATAATTCTTGGCAATTTTCAGCAAGGTTTCATCCATCATGCCAGACTTGTAACACTCAGTGGCACTGAAAAATTCATAGTCAAAGCCAAACTCATCCAGGAATTTTTGCAGCCTGGCATTGTTATGGGCAGCAAAACTGTCATGGGTGCCAAACGGGTCAGGCACGCTTGTCAGAGCCTTTTCTAGGTTGGCTTCCAGCAATTCCTTGTTAGGGACATTGTCAGGCACCTTGCGCAGGCCGTCCATATCATCTGAAAAGCAGATCAGGCGGGTGGGCAGGTCTGAGAGCATGGAAAAGGCGTGCATCACCATTGAGGTACGTGCAACTTCGCCGAAGGTGCCGATATGGGGCAGTCCTGAAGGGCCATAGCCTGTCTCAAACAGGACAGTTTCCGGTTTTTCCTTCATCCGGTCAATGCGCTTGAGCAGTGCCTTTGCTTCCTGGAAAGGCCATGCCTTGCTGTCCTGTGTTGCTGACTTGAGTTCGGAAACGCTGGTTTGTGTCATGCCGTCATACCGTGATTTAGAAGGGTTGGAAGTGAGGACACCCTCAAAAATAACTGAATCATTTGGCTTGCCCTTTTGCCTGTCTGTGTCGTTTCAAAAATGCTTGAATAGCTCGCTATACGCTCATTTTTGGCCTAACTGACAAACAAAATTACTGCGCTATCTTGATCCTTTATTTCTGCGTGTACCCTTATGCTTTCCTCTATGCCAAGTTGGGGCAGGGGCTGCAAGCCAAAACAGCACTGAACCTGTATTTTCTTTAGGAAAATAAATGGACGGCCAGGTTGATTGTCCCTATAGTCAGGCCTATATTCTGGAAAGCGACAAGCCCCCTAATAACAAGAAGAGATTCCCAAAAAAATGAAAAAACAGCTGACAGCCCAGGAAGCCCTGATTTATGTCATGGTCACAACCTCAGCCTCTGACAATACCATGCGGGACGAGGAGTTGCGCCGGATAGACCATATTGTGACAACCCTGCCAGTGTTCTGTGATTTTGATGAGCAAGATATTGTCCCTGTCGCTGAAGAGTGTGCAAAGCTTTTGGGTATGGAAAACGGGCTGGATATATTGCTGGGCCTGGTCAAGGAAGCCTTGCCTGCCAAACTCCATGAAACAGCCTACGCGCTGGCTTTTGAGATTGCGGCCGTTGACCTGAAAATTGCCAGGGAAGAGGAGAGCTTCCTTGATTTGCTGAAGGCCGATCTACATATTGATAACCTGGCCACAGCCGCCATAGAGCGCGGCGCACGGGCACGCCATATGGTGGTGTAATACCGGTTCACAAAGGGGATCTTACTCTCTAAGTGATGACAATCCTTAGACTGGTAAGGTCTGGCGGCCTGGCAAAAGAGTCACGCCCTTTGTGAATTAGTGTAAGACTTTTGGCAACTTTGGCCAGAAAAGTCCAGCCATTCTTGACATTTCACAACATTGCCCTGATTGCGCCTTTTGGCTGCCATTGGCGGGGACTATCTTATGTTTAACAAATGATGAAACATTTCTTAAGTGTCTCCCAAGGCTAAAGAAAACAAAGGCTCTCCCAAGCCAAATCATTTCTACCAAAGTATCTTGCGATGCTTTTGAAGTCTCCCGGCTTCAATAGTTTGGACAGTTTCATGCTGCTATAGTCCCGTAGTTACACAGCTTCTTGAATTCAGGTTGTGATTTAATGGAGTTCAACTCAAAACCTAACATGGAAGAAAAGGTTTTGAGCAGGTGTTCGTTGGATTTTCGT
>JAJRRF010000186.1 GCA_024279735.1 Alphaproteobacteria bacterium | reverse complement strand
TTTGATCCAGAACAGTTGTTACAATGTCCATGAGTTCCTCCGTTTTGAAGGATTGATGTCGTTTACAACACCATCTTCCCACAAATTGAGGGCTCACTTATTTTTTTGTTGGGTGAAAACTGTCCGAACTATTGATATAAACATGTGATTGATGCTGTGGCCTGGCTTTATAAAAAACTGTAGCTGTGAAAAGGCTGCCTGCCTTTGCAAGGCGGAATACCCGCCCTATAATTTGGCCAGGTAATCCCGGGTCAAATGTTTGCCACGCTCAACAGCAGGCTGGTCATAAGGGTCAATGCCAAGCAAGCCGGCTGCCAGAATGGTTTCAATCATAAAGTGCATCATCAGGCCGCCAAGAACCTCTTCATCCATTTGGTTGATATCAATGGTACGGACAGGACGGCCCGCCTCAATCAGGGCATCATAAATCGCATTTTGCTCTGCATAAACAAGATCCCCAGCTGTCCGGCCTCCAAGATAATCGCATCCGGCAATGTGTGCCAAATCTTCCCCAATGCGCGGGCCTTCATTACGGCAATCAGCACGGATCAGTGTCAAAAGATGCGGCCTGCCGTCAAGGTAGAGCTGGAGTTGGCTATGCTGGTCAACAGGGCCCTGGGCAGCAACAGGGGTCGCGCCCTTGCCATCCTTGCCAAGACTTTCAGCCCAAAGCTGGACAAACCATTGTGACAAGCGTCCCAGACGGTCTGAATAAGGCATCATAACAACATTATTGATACCCCGTTCCAAAGTCAGCCCGACAATTGCTGCGGCTGCGGTCGCTGGCGCGTAGTCTTCAGCCTTTTGTTGTGTCAACATTTCCTGGACAACCCTGGCTGCCCCCCTGCGAATTTTGGCAACATCCATCCCCCTGGCAATTGCGGGCAACAGCCCCACATTGGTCAGGCCAGAATAACGTCCCCCAATATCTGTATGGTGATCCAGCATTGGAATACCATAATGGTCACACAGTTTGCGCAACGGGTTGTTCTTGTTTTTGTCGGCCGGTTCTGTCAGCCCCAAAAAGAGACTTGCTATCTTGTCTTCCAGCCCGGCATCAATCACGGCCTGTACAGCCGCAAGGCCTTGCAAAAGGGTTTCAGATGTGCCGCCAGATGTAGAGGTAATGACAAATCTCGTCGTTTCAAAATCAAGTGTCTTGAAGGTCCTGGACAGGGTATCGCCATCAAGGTTGTTATAGAACAGGATCCTTGGCTTTCCGATAACGCCTTCCTTATTTTCTCCAGGAACATACCAGCGTGAAAAATGGGAGAGGGTCTGGCCACCAAGACTTGAGCCGCCAGTCCCAAAAAAAACAATATTTTTGGCACCTTCCATCAGTTTTTCCATGGCGGCCTGTGCCAAAGCAATATCCTCTGTCTCACCTGGCAGTCTCAACAAGGGAAGGTTATCATCATAATAGGCTGTCTTCAGACACTCCATATGATATTGCGTCCGACCAAGCCACAATTTTAGGGTTGTATCAGGCAAGCCGTTATATCCAATAACCGACTTCATACATCCCTTGATAGATTGGGAATATAGTTTTTTATCTTTCAAGATAATATCCATCTTTGTCATGAGTGTAATGAAAGACAGGGACTACAGGATCATTTTCAACCCTGCAACTGGCTAGATACCGTCATTATCTAAATGATACAATTGTAGCTGTCTATAGTATCTTGCCCAGCCAAAAACAACAGTCCCCAATCACTGCGGGGCCTTCGCCAAAACATGGCCAGCATATGAGACCTCTTGGGTCAGCCTTTCAGATACACATCGGTGTACCATTGATAAGTACTGGCCAGCCCCTCTTCAAGGCTTATTTTTGGCGACCAGCCCATAGCTTTCAGCCTGTCAATTGACATCAGCTTGCGCGGTGTGCCGTCAGGCTTTGAACTGTCTTTGGTAATGTCGCCTGTAAAGCCAACCACCTTGGCAACCATCTGGGTCAGTTCAAAAATGCTGAGGTCTTCACCAGACCCTACATTGACATGCTGGTCACCGGAATAATGCACCATCATATGAACCAAGGCATCCGCAGCATCATCAACATGCAGAAATTCGCGTTTGGGCGAGCCTGTGCCCCAGATCATAAAGCTGTTGTCACCATTGACCCTGGCATCATGTGCCTTGCGCATCAGGGCAGGAATGACATGGCTGGTCTCAAGGTCAAAATTGTCACCTGTGCCGTAAAGGTTGGTCGGCATCGCGGAAATGAAATCACAGCCATATTGCTTGCGATAGGCCTGGCACAGCTTGATCCCTGCGATTTTGGCAATCGCATACCATTCATTGGTCGGTTCAAGCGCGCCTGTCAAAAGCACGTCTTCCGTCATCGGCTGGGGAGCCCTTTTGGGATAGATACAGGACGACCCCAAAAATAATAGCTTTTCAACACCAACCTTATGGGCGGTATTGATGATATTGCTTTCAATCATTAGGTTCTGGTAGATAAATTCCGCAGGATAAATGTCATTGGCATGAATGCCGCCAACCTTGGCCGCAGGCACAAACACAGCATCAGGCCTGACATCAGCCATCCAGCGTTCAACCTGATCCTGGCGGGTCAACTCAACCTCCTGGCGTGTCACTGTCAGGAACTCGCAGTCCTCCTGTTGCAGCCTTCTGGTAAGCGCGGAGCCAACCATGCCGCGATGACCAGCAATCCAGACCTTTTTTCCCTTAAGGCTATAGGGTGTTTTATTTGCATTGCCAGACATTGGATCAACCTTGCTGTAATAAAAACAAAAGTGTAAGGAAACAAGAGTGGCAAGCCACTAGTCGGCGCGGTCCTTGCGGTCCTGTTCTGCGGCAACAGCCTTCATGTCATATGCAACCATTTCCGCCACCAGGTCGGTAAACGGTGTTGAATGCACCCAGCCCAACACCTCTTTGGCCTTGGTTGGGTCACCCAACAGGTTTTCAACTTCCGTCGGCCTAAAATATTTAGGGTCAATCTTGACCAGAACCTCTTTGGTGTCAGCATCGATACCGACCTCATCCAGACCCTTGCCTTCCCAGACAATCTTGCGGCCCGTATGACCAAAGGCCAGCTCAACAAATTCACGCACAGAATGGGTCTCCCCTGTTGCCAGACAAAAATCATCCGGTGTGTCCTGCTGCAACATCCGCCACATCCCCTCAACATAGTCACGGGCATGGCCCCAGTCACGGGTGGCATCAATATTACCCAGATAAAGCTGTTTTTGCAGGCCAAGCTTGATGGCAGAAACCGCGCGGGTAATCTTGCGGGTGACAAAGGTTTCACCGCGCAGCGGGCCTTCATGGTTAAACAGGATGCCGTTACAGGCATAGATGCCGTAAGCCTCACGGTAATTGACTGTAATCCAGTAAGAATAGAGTTTTGCGGCTGCATAAGGGCTGCGGGGGTAGAAAGGGGTGGTTTCCTTTTGCGGCACTTCCTGCACCTTGCCAAACAGTTCCGAGGTCGAGGCCTGGTAAAAACGCACGGTTTTTGTCATGTCCAAAATACGGATGGCTTCCAGCAACCGCAATGTGCCCAAAGCATCAGAGTTGGCAGTATATTCAGGGGTCTCAAAACTCACCGCCACATGGCTTTGCGCCGCCAGGTTATAGATTTCTGTTGGCTTTATTTCCTGGATCAGGCGAATAATATTGGTTGAATCTGTCAAATCACCATGATGAATAAAAAAACGGGTCTCATGCTCATGGGGATCAACGTAAAGATGATCGATGCGGGATGTATTAAAGGAGGAAGAGCGTCTCTTGACACCATGGACAATATAACCTTTTTCCAGCAAAAGCTCCGCAAGATGCGCGCCATCCTGGCCTGTGATACCTGTAATCAAGGCAATCTTGTCTGACATTGTTCTTCCCGTCTGTTCAATAAGAGTGTATATACTCACCCAGAATCTTTTGCTTCCACATTTCTGGGCGTAACATAAAATTTTTAGATTTGTGTGATGCTTATCTATATGCTGTCAAGCCCTAATGCAACTTAGGACACCCCCAAAAATAATCGTTACATTTAGCTTGTCCTTTTGCCTGTTTGTGTCGTTTCAAAAATGCTTGTATACTCACACGACGTGGAAACCCAGTTTTTTTCAGCTGAGAAATTTTGTGATCTGGATAGGCGCGTTCTTCGCTGCAATGCCTTGGCATTGGGAGAAGGACGGAACGACTCCAGAGTGCAAAAGAGCCAGCTGAAAATCTGGGTTTTGATGTTGCGGGAGTATATAACTCGCTATACGCTCATTTTTGGCCTAACCGACAAACAAAATTACTGCGCTATCCTGATCCTTTATTTCTGCGTGTATCCTTACACCAGTTTCACCAAATGCAGACCGATAGCCTTACTTTATTATTAACAGGCCTTGCCATTATATCGCCGCCCTTGCCGAGCAACGCAGGCTGAATGTTGCATTTCGGAATTGAAACGGGATTATTCGTTACCCTGACACTTTATGACTGCAATAAACTCATCAGCTCTTTGGTTGATATTTTTCCTGTTTGGTCTGTACCTTCAAGAAGACTGTCAGCAAGGTCTCGCTTGGTTTTATGCAAGGAGAGTATTTTTTCTTCAATCGTATCAGCCACAACAAGACGGTAAATTGTAACAGGCTGTTTTTGACCAATGCGGTGTGCGCGGTCGGAGGCCTGATCCTCAACGGCTGGATTCCACCATGGATCCATATGGATTACATAATTGGCAGCCGTCAGGTTTAGGCCACTGCCGCCTGCTTTGAGAGAAATCAGGAAACAATCCCCTTCCCCGTTTTGAAATGCCTGAACAGCCTGTTGGCGTTTTTTGACAGGAGTTGAACCATCAAGATATTGATAGCTGATGTCATTTTTATCCAGTAAGTCCTTAATCAAGGCAAGATGCCCAACAAACTGGCTAAAAATCAGAACCTTATGGTTATTGCTTTTCAAATCAAGCAAAAGTTCTTGCAAATGTTGCAGCTTGCTGCTTTCAATTTCTATCTTGTCGTCCACCAGTTTGGGATGACAGCAACTGCGCCGCAGCCGCATAATTTCCGCTAATATCTTGACATGGGATGCGCCTGTTTCTTCACCCGCCTCTTCAATATTGGAAACCGCCTGTTGGCGCAGTGCTTCATAAAAGGCACGCTCCTGCCGACTCATCTCAATGCTCAGGGTTATTTCGGTTTTGGCTGGCAACTCCTTTAAAACCTGGGTTTTCTTCCGCCGCAAAATAAAGGGTTGGATCAGTGCCTTAAGGTGCTGCTTCTTGGCTTGACCAACAGTATTTTCAAGCCCCAAATCATCGGCCTGTGTCGTATCATGTTCAATCGGGCTGATAAAACGCTGGGTAAAGCTGTCATAAGAGCCTAAAAACCCTGGTGTCACAAACCTAAAAATACTCCATAATTCACCTAAATGGTTCTCCATCGGGGTACCTGTTGTCACCAACCTAAAATTGGCCTGCAAATTAAAGGCGGCCTTGGCGCGTTTGGTGAGGTGGTTCTTGATGGCTTGTGCCTCATCCAAAACCACCATATCCCATTTGACTGCTGTCAGGTTTTTCTCATCAGGGGCAAGAATACCGTAGCTGCATAACACAACATCAAAGGGCTGAAGGTTTTCCAGCATCTTTTTGCGTTTGGCCGCGCTGCCAATCATCCAGATGACATTCAGGGTCGGGGCAAATTTCTCAATTTCGCTTTGCCAATTAGGCACGACAGAAACAGGGGCAACCACAAGACTTGGACCTTGCGCCGCACGGGTCAACATCACAGCCAAAGCTTGCAGGGTTTTGCCAAGCCCCATATCATCAGCCAGACATGCCCCTAAATTAAGGCCTGAAAGCCGCGCCAGCCACTCAAAACCAACCTGCTGGTAATCCCGTAAATCAGCCTGCAATGTCGAGGGCAGCGGATACTCTTTCTCAAAGGAAATCTCCCATTCATTCTTATGGGCTTTCCAAAATTTATCACTGCGCAATTTACCCTTATTTTGTAAGGTTTTCTCTTGCAGCCCTTGCAAGGCAGAGGCAGCCAGGGAATGTATTTTTCCTTTCTCCGCAATACCGGAAATTTGTTTTAACTGGCGAAACAGGGACTGTTCCAAAGCCATATAGCCCTCTTCCCCAATTTTGAGGAAACGCGAATTGCTTTGCCCAACCAGTACCAAAAGCTGCTCCATGGTCAAAAGGTCTTTTTGGTCGACCTGGACTTTCCCACTGAGCGCGAACCAGTCTGTACTGCTTTTCTTGATCGATAAGGCAAGGTTCTTAAACTGAAGCTGTTGCCCCACTTTCAACTTTTCACCTTCAGGCCATTTGACGCTGACCGTTTCAGGATCACAGGATTTTAGCGCATCAAGCAGTTCCAGACACTGATGGGGCGTATTGGCATAAAAACGAAACGGTTCTTCTTCAAGATCCTGAAAAATATCTGATTTTTTGGTAATGCTGTTATAAGTTGCCCGTTCCTGTTTCAGGTTGCGTTCTGTCTGAACCTGTTTCTGCCCTCGCTCTGCAAGAATATGTTCCCGCCCCTTGCCTGGATGAAAAAACTTCTCACTGCCTGTAATGGGTTCAATCAAAAATTCAGCGGCAAACCCTGTATCTGCCGGGCTAAGGTGAACTTCCAGCCCGCTATTGGCCGGCACAGTCTCAAGCTTGTCGCCCGCCCCTGCCAGGTCAGACTGCAAGGAGACCATAGGCGCAAGGGATGGCAAAAGAGCTTGCAAGTCCTTGGCCCCCTCTTTTGGCACAACCAGCCTTTTGCCAATTCTTAGGGCAATATTACACTGCTCCTGGGTAATTTCAGAAATTTCATAACGGTGCAGGTTTTGCCTGGTTATGTGACGGCCTGGCTGCGCAGGAATATCCCCTGAAAAGGAAAGCGCAAAGCCGCCCTTTTTATCTTTTTTGACAATCAGGTCAGGGCTTTCAATCACAATCTCAATATAACCGCCATCAGCAGCAATCACAGCAGGATGACCCGCAAGGGCATGAAGGGCATTTTCATCATTGATATAATAAGATGACCCTCTCCCCCATCCATTATACTCATAGGAGATCTCAATCGTGTCAATTGCCTTGCGGTCATACTCCGTAAGGGGTGCTTCGGAAAAACCGCCACCAAACAGGTTTTTCAGGGCTATATTGCGCCCCTTGGTCCATGTGCCGCTTTTGGTTTTCTTTTGCAGTTTGGGCTGGACATTGGGGTAATCGGCATCCCCGGTGACAAGCCAGGCGATCCTGGTTTCGGCATTGGTCTTGGCTGCTTTTTTACCAGTACCAGTCATATCTTCGAGCCGCATCAAGGCGCGCTGCCACTCTTCATAAAGCGGAACAGGCGGTGCAAGAAGAGCATTTTTGTCTTTGGCCAATGCCAAGTTTAACACCTGCAAAACCGCGCCAAAACCATATTTTTCAAGATTTTTCTGTGCCTTTTTCCATTTGTTGGATTTTTGTAATTTTTTAAGGGCTTTATCCTGTTTGCCCCACAACAGATAAAGAACATAAAGAATAATTTCCCAGGCATGTCCTTCCAGATCATCCTCAGAAAGCTGGTAAGGAGAAGCCTCTTCTAGCGCATCCTGGCACTTATAAAAAAGGGCATATAGTGAAAAATAGGGCACTGGAGTCCCACCCTGAAAACTCAGTTCTGCATTGATATCCGACCCTGCATTTAAAAACTGTTTGATATTACGGTCATATTTATCAATATCCTCCTGTATCATGGCCAGAATATAAAATATTCCTGTCAGATAAGGGAAAAAAAATTTGCGTTTGCGGGTTTCCTTTTTATGAATTTTAACAGCATCTTCAAAGCTTTGGATAGCGCCCTTTCTGTCCCCTTCAAAATATTGCCCTGTTGCCTTCAGGCTGGTGCCCCATGAGGTTTGCATCAAGGCATTTGGCAAGCCAGATAAAACAGAACTGGCTTTTTGTTGTTCTCCCATTAAAAAATAAAGCTCTGCCAATGGCGCATGACAAGGCAGGCAGTCTTTAATATCCAGATTGTCCAGGATTGAAACAGGGTATTCCAGCTTTAAAATAGACAATCCCAAAGCTTCAAAGGCATAAAACCTGGAACCCTCACCCAATAAATGCCAAATCTGGTTATAGCTCTCTCCCAAATCAAATAAATTTGGCCAAAACCCCGAACATTTAAACCAAAGTGATCCATATCCGCAAAAGCTTTGGCAAAAGCCTGTTTTTTCTGGTCTTGGGTTAAATGGGGATGTGACAGGGCGAGCCTGAAAGATTGCAACGTTATCGACCTTACACGATCAAAGCTATATTGCTGACTTCTAAAATAATGAGACGTTTTAGCATAAACCTGTTTGGCTTCTTCAAGAGCCTTTTCAATACCGGGAAACCATTTTTCATAATGCTCCTGAACACTCTGATGTGCCAAAAGGTTGCCAGCACTGCTTAAGACTTGCCAGTCTCCACCTTTATGACCTTCAATGATAGCCTCTTTTTTGAGGCGGGCAAAAAATTTCCCCAATTGCGCAGAAGTGAAATTCTTGCCTGATACAGGGTTTCTAATTTTAGCGGAGTTAATAATTTTTAAAAATCTGGTCTGGCTAACAGGCACACCATACATCACAAAAAGCACAAAAACCTGTTGATGCTCAAAAGTAGTATTCTTTAAAAAAGACTTCAAATCAGACATAATAACTATAACTCAATCGCGACATAAAATTAAAAATTATACAGGCTTGTCATGCAATGTTTCAAGCAAAACCATCAGGATTAAAGCATCAAGCTGGCAACGTTGAAAGCCAAGATTTTCATTCCACCTTTTTTGATTAAAAAATGCTGCGGTTATTTTGGGTCCCCGTTTCAATTCCGGCACAGACTTCACTAAACTGACCCATGAGCAGCCCCAGGAGGTCGAGAACAAGACCAACCGCAGGCCAAGAAAAATCCTGAACTACAGGACACCAGATGAGGGCTTCTCAAAGCAACGTGAGCTGAATGTTGCGTTTCACTGTTGAAGGGGCGAACTAATTTACATTTCTAGTTTCATTGTTGAAGGAGTGATGCTTTAGATCGTAATGATTGAAAATTAACCTTATAAACTGATAACCCTAAGTTTTTTTTCAAAATAAATTGAAACATACTTCGTTATAAAAAAATCATTGTTTTTCAGTGTGTTATCATACATGCCAGATATTTCATAAAAACACAACATACTGTTTTTGTTATATTTTTTTAAAAATCATAGTGCTGTTTACATTTAAGCGGATGCTATTGACAAATTATTAAGGTTTATGCAACCTTGCTGTGACTGCATAATATTTTACAAAATACTAATTATATGTTGCAATATGGCAATTCTGTCTGAGCAATCTATTAAGTGTTGGTATTGAGCTATGGTGGTAGCTTGTATAATTTATTTTTCAGTTTTTTTAATATTTTCTGTTAAATGTAGCTATTTTGCTAAATTTTCAGATAATTTAAAAAATTATCCCGGTTGCCGAAGCTCTCTTCAGCAAATCCGAAGGGGAAGAGGGACGCAATTCTCCAAATATCTCAAGGCCTGGCCAGGGTTGTAAAATTGTGGCCGAGGTCATTTATGTAACATAAGCAGTATCCCATCCAGGGAGCCGCCGCAGGCTTCCCGTATTTAACCGGAGTTTAGTTTATTCAATAGTTTGGACAGTTTCATGCTGCTATAGTCCCGTAGTTACACAGCTTCTTGAATTCAGGTTGTGATTTAATGGAGTTCAACTCAAAACCTAACATGGAAGAAAAGGTGTGGAGCAGGTGTGCGGTGGATTGGCGTAGCTTCCAGCTCAGGATGGAAATCACCTTTCGTTTATCTTGTTTTGCGGCCATCCTGTCCTCGACCTT
>JAJRRF010000185.1 GCA_024279735.1 Alphaproteobacteria bacterium | reverse complement strand
GCATTTGATCCAGAACAGTTGTTACAATGTCCATGAGTTCCTCCGTTTTGAAGGATTGATGTCGTTTACAACACCATCTTCCCACAAATTGAGGGCTCACTTATTTTTTTGTTGGGTGAAAACTGTCCGAACTATTGGTTATAGTTTCGTTAATAAAGTGCCCCAAGACATTTCGTGACTGAAATATATGGCTTGGGGCATAAAATAACTCTATTCAAAACAGTATCCGTTTTTCAAATCAACTCACTCTCACTTTATTGTTATGATGTGTGATTGGTTAGGACGTTAGGACGTTGGGGTGGTCTGGCAGAGCCTTCCCTCTTTATGATATAAGGTCTTGATATTGCTCAAACGAGCCAATCCAGAACCAGGCCAGTTTGCCATCTTCCGTCTGAACGCCCAATGTCCTGTATTTGAGACCAACACGAAAAGAAAAGATGGGTCTTGAGCCATGAACCTGCTTAAACCGCAAACTGGGGTGGGAGGGGTTGTCCTTCCAGAGTTTATAGTTCTTTTCTGCCATTTTGCGTATTTCATCAGGGAGCTGGTCAAAGCCTGTCCAATAGCTGTCTTCGCGCAAATATTCCTGGGAAGGCAGGGAGATCAGCGGCATGGACATGCGCCGTTCCATTTTCTTATAGGTGGCCAGAGCCTTGTCAGCCGCCTGGTCAAGCCAGTCCTGTGAGGCCTGTGTCATGACAAGCCTGTCCCATTCGCTCTTGTCTTCAAGGCGTTCTATGATTTCCCAGGCAATACGGTCACGTTCCGGCTTGGGTTGAGCCATCAGTGCGGCAAGAGCCTGGTCAACAATTTCACTCATATTTTTTCTTTCTATGGTTAGGGGATAAAGGGGTCAGGCACGCCAGAAGTCTGGCAGGAAAAGCACAAGCACCGGGAACAGCTCAAGCCGACCCAGCAACATTGCAAAACTAAGAATCCATTTTGTACTGCTGTGTAGGGTAGAAAAGTTCCCTGCCGGCCCGACAATGTCACCAATGCCTGGGCCGACATTGGCCATTGCTGTCCCTGTGGCTGACATGGCGGTAATGGTGTCATAGCCCTGAAGGGTGAGGATGAATGAGATCAGGATGAAAAACAGCAGGAACAGGAAAAAGAAACCCATCACGGCAGAGGGGACTTCGTGGGACATGCGTTTGCCCTCATAACGCGGGATATAGGTACCGTTTGGGTAGAGCATTGCAAATGTGCGCTGTTTAATGGCGATATAGGCGACCTGGAAACGGAATATTTTCATGCCGCAGGAGGTCGAGCCAGCGCAACCGCCGACAAACATCACAATAAAGAATATGGTTATGGAGAACAGACTCCACTGAGTATAGTCCACTGTGGCATAGCCTGTCCCGGTCATCACAGAGACGATATTAAAGGCCGCGTCGCGGAGCTGGAGCGAGCCAGGCTCAAAGCCGCCGACAGCCTGAGACCGCCAGGCCAGAAAGGTAAAGAGTATCAGCGCGCCAAAAAACCAGTGCACCTGGGAATTTTTAAACAGAGCCAGCGGGTTGCCATTCAGGGCAGCGAGATACAGCCCAAACGGTAATGAGCCGAGAATCATACCAATAATGCAGATGGTCTCTATGACCTGGTCGTCAAAATATCCGATAGAACTGTCATGGGTTGACAGTCCGCCAGTAGATATGGTGGTCAGGGCATGGTTGATGGCATCAAAAAAGTCCATCCCCGCCAGGTAATAGGCGGTGGCACAGAGAATGGTCATGATGATGTAGAGCAGGGAAATATAGCCAGCAATGTCGGCTGCCCGTGGCAGGATTTTCCCCGCAGTGTCAAAGGATTCTGAACGGAAAACCTGCATCCCGCCAATCTGGAGCATGGGCAGGACAGCCAAGGCCATCACAATAATGCCAATG
The DNA here is from genome assembly GCA_024279735.1 of Alphaproteobacteria bacterium. Taxonomy (GTDB): domain Bacteria; phylum Pseudomonadota; class Alphaproteobacteria; order Rhizobiales; family JAJRRF01; genus JAJRRF01. The sequence goes on along the minus strand of JAJRRF010000185.1, from coordinate 5,277 downwards.
CCGCCAAGCCATTGTAGCAGGGAACGCCAAAGCAGGATGCCCTCAGAGAGTTCGTCCAGGTCAGACAGCACGGTTGAACCTGTGGTGGTGATGCCTGACATGGTTTCAAAAAAAGCGTCGGTATAGCTGATATTCAGGGTTGAAAGGTAAAACGGGATTGCCCCAAAGATGGTCAGGGCAATCCAAGATAATACCGTAATCAGAAAGGCTTCCTTGATGGAAAGATAGTCCACTTCGCCGCGACTGGCAAAGGCGAGTGAAACACCGATAAACACGGTGAACAGGCTGGAAATGGCAAAGGTTGACCAGTTGGGGTCAAGATAATACAGCTCATACAGGCTGGGCAACATTTCTGTGCAGCCCAGGGTTGCCAGCAAGATGCCGATTACCAAAGCGATTGGCCGTAAATTCATGAGGGTTATCCTCACCTAGTTGCGGGCTGCGACAGCAATATCGCGCAACACGTTCAACTCAAGAGCCTCGTCCTCATGCACCTTGGTCAAGACATCCTTGATGGAAAGAAGTCCCCTGACTTGGCCGGCATCGACCACAATGATATGGCGGACACGGTGATGGCTCATCAGGTACAGCACTTTCTTGAGGGAAGCACCACAACTACAGGTAATCAGCTTTGTACTCATAATGTCAGAAACAGGGACAGTCCGAAGAACGCCCTCATTCTGGGCAAGCTCTCCCAAAATGTCATGATCCGTGACAATGCCTGCCAGGTTGTTTTGGTCATCCAGGATAATTAGGGCATGCATCTTTGTTTCCGCCATCTTTTTGGTGGCTTCCAAAACGGTATTGGAAGCGGGGAAGGTTGAGGCAGACAGGTCTTTCTTTTTAAGGATAGAGCTAATGGACATGATCTTTCCCTTCTTGATGTTGTGGTTTGGTGAGGGCTTAAAGTTTAGAATAAATAAAGTGTATTTGTTTCGGGGCTTATGGCAGTCAGGGATACACAAAACAGGACGGTGAGACTGGCTAAATTCTGCTTGATCTTTTCCAGGACAGTGCTGACAATGCGGGTTTCTTCATCGGAAATATTTTTCAAGACCTTGGCACGGATGCGGTCTCCCGTGTTTTCCAGTTCGCCCAAAAGGGTGGCAACACCGGGTTTCAAAAATATCTGGTAGGCACGCCTGTCATTGGGGGAGGGCTTGCGCTCAATAAAGTCGCGTTCCGCCAGTCGGTCAACCAGCCGCCCAACCGCCGCGCTGCCCAGTTCCAGCCTGGAAGCCAGCTCGGCCTGGGTCAGCCCGCCATTCTTCTGGATAATGCCAAGTGCCAACCACTTGACCCTTGTCAGGTTGTGTCTCTCAAGCCGGCTGTCAATCTCAAGCCGGATCAGGTGCGCCACATCATGGAGCAGGCTGCCAAGGAGATCATTGTCTTTTTTAATCATCTTATGCATATATCATGTATGCATACATTATGCCAAGCGTATAATTACCTATCGGGTGTAACAGAGGAAAACAGGGGGCAGGGCAAGCCAGCTTCAGGTCATTTTTTTTGGCGGGGAGGGGGGAGGCCGCTTTGAATAAGGGAGAAGCCATTTACAGCCCCAACATAGTTTGCAAAGCTGCAACATATGCGCGAAAAGCTGTTCTGCCTGGTTCTGAGAGACTGTAAAAGCTTTGTGGTCGCCCCTTGCCCTCAACCTTGCGCACAATGATATAGCCACTGGCCACCAGCTTTTTCATATGGCTGTCCAGGTTACCGTCGCTAATTTCGAGTGCCTTTTTCAGTTCGCCGAAGGTGGTCTCGCCCCGCGCTGCCAGAAAGGCGGCAATGCGGGTGCGTACAGGCTGGTGCAGCAGCGGATCAAGTTTGGCAGGTGTGTGTTGGTTGGTCATGGCCAGGCATCCTAAAAGTTGGCAAAAAGTTTCAGGACGGCATGGGGGCCTTTTTCGGAGGTCAGCTCTGCCTTGACATCCTTGAGCCAAAGCGGCCAGCCCCTTTTGTCCCAGTCTGTCCAGCCAGCATCACCTGCCTTGACCCGTCCGTCAGGCTTGCCATCTTTCAGGGAAACCTGAATATCGGCTGTGACATGGGCCGCGATCGGGGCGTTGCCATCTAATGCCAATGACTTGCCTTCCAGGCTGACCATAAGCGGGACTTTTGTGCCTGACGGGATGCGGACAATATAGCGGCCTTTACTATATTGAGCCTTGTTGGCCGTAAAGTCCGATAAGACAATGACCATCCCTGTTGGTGTGCTGACCTGCCCTGCGATAAAATGAACCAGAAAGACAGGCAGGAAAACAGTCATGAGCCAGCCAAGTGAAAACCCTGTCTTGCCAAGGGCGGTGCTAAACCTTTTGGGTTCATCTGTCAAAAAGGCAAAGAGCGGCAAGCCAATACCAAAAACACTGATGCCTAGATATTGTAACGTCATATAGGGCAGGACTTTAGACACGGCGAGGCTGATCCCGATCACCGCCGCAACGACCATCAATACTCCCGACAGCGACAGGGGCTGGCGGGAAAACAGGCCATGTGTATAGAACACCGCCCCAAAAATCAGCAGGGATATGGGGTAGGTCAGAAGTGCCAGATCCATAAAGGCCATGCCAAAGCCTGTCAGGATACACAGCCCAACAGCCACCCACCATAGTTTGATAAGTTGTGCCTGGGTAAAGGAGACACTTTCTGCGCGCTCTTTGCGTATGTCTCTAGTTTTGCGGTGGTCAAGAAAAGCGATGATGGAGAGCGCGCCAGCCCCAATGGCATATATGGCAATATTATTTTGCCAATAGGTTTTAAGGAACTCCTGGGCACCAAACCATTCCATGAACAGCACAACAGCCGCCCCGCCAAGCCCCCATATCAAAAAGGTATGCTTTTCAATGCGGACACTGTGGTGGCCGCTGTCCAGCATGGCGTGAATATTGTCTATCTGTGTTGCGGGCGTATTGGTCATTCTCACCTCCTCTTAAGGTAACTCTGTTTTTCAGAGTATATAGCTCTGTAATTCAGAGTCAATAAGGAGATAAAAGTTTATTCAGCGATAAAGCCGCCAGACTGGCGCGACCATAATTTGGCATAAATGCCGCCCTGCTTCAGAAGCCCTTGATGTGTGCCTTGTTCTGCGATCCTGCCCCGCTCCAGTACAATCAGGCGATCCATTTGGGCAATGGTGGAAAGGCGGTGGGCAATGGCAATCACGGTCTTGTCTGCAAAAAGCTGGGTGAGCTGCTGTTGGATTGCGGCTTCGGCTTCCGAATCCAGTGCGGAAGTGGCCTCATCAAGCACCAGGACAGGGGCATCTTTCAGCAATAGGCGGGCAATGGCGATGCGCTGCCGTTGTCCGCCAGAAAGCTTGACCCCGCGCTCGCCAACAATAGCGTCATAGCCTGTATTGCCCTTATTATCCGTCAGACCCAAGATAAAATCATGAGCCTGAGCCTGTCTGGCGGCATCTGTCATCTCCTTCTGGTTGGCACCGGGGTTGCCATAGCGCAGGTTTTCGGCAATGGAGCGATGCAACAGCGAGGTGTCCTGGCTGACCATCGCAATGGCACGGCACAGGCTGTCCTGGGTGACATTGGCAATATTTTGCCCGCCGACCAGGATTTCTCCATGCTTGAGGTCATAAAAACGCAGCAAAAGGTGAACCAGGGTTGACTTGCCGGCTCCTGAAGCACCGACCAGGCCAATTTTTTCGCCTGGCTGGATGGTGAAAGAGATATTGTCCAGCACTGTGGCGGGTGATGGCAGGGCATCTTTGAGGGATGTCTTGGCGTGTTGAGAGCTTGCTGTTGCGGAATATTGAAAGCTGACATTTTTAAACGCAATTTGCCCCTTTGCATCAGGCAGGATTAAAGGCTTGGCATCGGGAGCATCTGACAGCAGCCGGTCTTGTGCAATGGTTTCCATGCCATCTTCAACTTGGCCTATATTTTCAAACAGGTTGGTGATCAGCCCCATGACCCAGTTGGAATGGGTCAGCACCTGCATGATAAGGGGCAGGGTCAGGGCGACCATGCCGAGTGTAATAAGGCCATGTTGCCACAGCCATAAAGCCAGCCCAACAGTGCCGACAAGTAATATATTGTTGAGAATGTGGAGGATAAAGCTCAGGAGAATGTAGAGCCTAAGCATTTCATTCCGGATTGAGGTGGCCTGTTTGAGGCTACCGCGAATTTTTTCATCTTCCTGGCGGCTACCAGCAAACAGTTTGACAGTAGAAATATTGCTGTAATTGTCAATCACATGGCCGTTGACCAGGGAAATGGCATCAGCAGCCCGTTTTGATGTTGCCCTGATTTTAGGGACAAAATAATAAAGTAGTCCCCCATATAAGGTGAACCAGAGCAGGAGGGGAAGCGCAAGCCAGATATTGAGGCTGGCAAAAACGCCGAATGTGCCAAGCCAAAAGGTTAGGGTATAGACCAGCGCAGAAAGTGTTTGTCTCACGGACTGGCGCAGGGCAGGTCCTGTGTTTTGGATTTTACTGGCAATGCGCCCAGCAAAATCATTCTGGAAAAAGCTCAGGCTTTGTTGCTTGACATATTGGTGCGTTTGCCAGCGGACAAGGGTGGCAAAGTTGGCATGAAAGGAATTGTCCTCAACAAGTTCTGTCAAAAGGCTGTTAATGGGCTGGATAATGAGGGCTATAAAGGCCATGGTCAGTAGCGTTGCGCCATGCTCGCTGAAAAACAGCCCTGGGCTTGGTGAGCTTTGGGCAAGGTCAATAATTTTGCCAAGAAAGGTCACAATCATGACCTCTATAACTGCGTAAACAGCATTCAGGACTATAATCAGAATTAAGATTGGCCAGACTTGTTTGCAATAATGCCAGTAGAAGGCCAGCAGCGTTTTGGGCGGTTTGATGTCTTTATGAGGTTTAAAGGGGTCTATCAGGCTTTGGAAAAACTGGAACATGGTTGTTAGGCCTTGTCTTGACGGTGTACTGAATAGGAGAGTTTGTAGCTCTGTAATTCAGAGTGTCAATAAAAACTTTGGCTCTATCCTTGATCGCTGCTGATGGCTTAAGGACACCCTCAGAAACAAGTGCTTAGCTATTCAAGCATTTTTGAAACGACATTGACGAGGAAAAGATCAAGCTAAATGATTCGATTGTTTTTGCGGGTGTCCTAAGGTAGCAAAAAGTAGCTGTGAATTCTTTTTGTTGGGGTAATAATTGCAATAGTTTGGACAGTTTCATGCTGCTATAGTCCCGTAGTTACACAGCTTCTTGAATTCAGGTTGTGATTTAATGGAGTTCAACTCAAAACCTAACATGGAAGAAAAGGTTTTGAGCAGGTGTTCGTT
>JAJRRF010000184.1 GCA_024279735.1 Alphaproteobacteria bacterium | reverse complement strand
CTACACCATTATCTCGCAGAATTTGAATATCGATTCAATAGACGCTATAAACTTGGTGATATGATCGAAAGACTGGCCTATATTTCCATCTGTACACCCCCTAGAACTGAAAAATTCATAAGGATGGCGGAGAGGATGGCGGAGAGGATGGCGTAATCAGGAAGGATTTTGGCCTGCGTTGGCCTGCAATGTTGCGCTACAGTCTTGTCCTGCTGGCTATGGTAGGCATAATCCTGGCAAATTCGGCAACAGCCCTGGTGTCAGCCATATTTCTTGCTGGGCTATATATGGTTTTGCCTATGGTCAAGAACAGCGAGAAATTGCTTTATGGGATTGGTCTGGTGGTGTTGGGGTTTGCCTTGGTTGTTCCCTATATTGATATTGGCCAGTTGGCCACTCTTGTTGGCCGTGACCCTGGCCTGACGGGACGGGGCGATATCTGGCGGCACGGCATGACCTTTATGGCAGAACGACCCTTTATGGGGTATGGCTATTATGGTTTTTTTGATCAGGATATATTTTCGCCTGTCTGGAAATTATGGGAGCAGTTTGAGTATTTCCTGACACCCCATTTCCATAATTCAGGCCTGGATATTGTGATTTCTCTGGGTATTATCGGTCTTGGACTTTACCTGTTTATCATGATGGGATCTTTTGTGCTGCTTCATAACAGGACAGTGCCGCTTGCTGTGAGAACCGTCCTGTTTTTGGTTTTGCTGTTATTCATCATCACTTCAGCCTTTGATTTTACCCTTTTGAAGCATAACCATTTTGCGACGTTCTTCCTGTTCTATACCTTTTTCCTGGCTCGCAAAAAGTGCGACTATGAAGATTAGGGACTGTGAAATATTGGAGGGCAGGCTGCTGAAAACTGTTGCGAAAATGCCTTAAGTTTCAGCACTTTATCCCCGATGGGGCTACTGGCAAAATGTTACCTTAGTTCAATCTTATTTAGCTCAATATTATCGTCTTTCCTGAGTTTATAGAGAATTTCAGGCAGGGTTAACATGATATTAAGGATTATTCGTTAGGATAATTTCATTATGTTTGCGTTGCTGGTTTTGAGTAAGGTTAGGGTTTGCGGTATGGCTAAATTTTTTGGAATGGTATTATTGGCATTGCCTGTGATGGGTGCGAGTTTTTATGGCACGCATATCATGTTACAAGGTGCGATGGATGAGCCTTCGCCCTCTATGAGGACAAGCCTGGTTGCTGAGCCTGGACCCTCAACTGAAGCCAGCCTTTCAGGCGGTGCTGATATCTACCGAAAACTGGCAGGAGGCAAAAACTTTGCTGCTGTCAAGCTGGCCAGGGAAGCCACCAGACTGTTTGCCCTTGAAGGCCGCAGCGACAGGGCTGATACGGTCAAGCCAAGAATGGTAAGTGGTAATGGTGACATGATGAAACTGTCATCAGCAGATATTGCCTTGCAGACCCCAAAACAACTGCCGCTCCAGGTTGCAGATACCGCCATTGTCAACAGTGCTGAAAAATCGGATCCTTTGGAAAATGTAAATTTTACAGTGATGGCACAAAAGAACAGTCCCAAAAAATCACAGGCTGTTGCAGCCATATCTACAGGTCCCTTCAGGGACAGCGTTGATCCAGCTGATTTTGATACTTCCCTTATCCTGCGCAAGGCCTCGGTCTCAAGCAACTGGGCTGATAGCCTGGTGACCTCTGCCTTCAGGACTAAGCAGGACAAGAAAGAGGCTGCCAAGCCAGCCTATCAGCCTGCTGCTCTGAGTGCCCGTATCCTGCCAAGTGGCCGTGCCTTTGGCGGCTTTACAGAAAAGGAATTCCAGAAGCGTGAATTACGCTGCATGGCAACGGCACTTTATTTTGAGGCACGCAGTGAGCCTGTTCGCGGTCAGTTGGCGGTGGGACAGGTTATCATGAACCGTGTCCGTTCACCAGAATATCCTGACACCATTTGCGGTGTTATCTTTCAGGGTGACCACAGACGTACAGGCTGCCAGTTTTCCTTTGCCTGTGACGGCAAGACTGACCGGCCAACCAATGCCAGGCTTTGGGGACAGTCAAAGCGCCTGGCACGTAACCTGACAGAGGGGAAGGTTTGGCTGAAGGATATTGCCAACTCAACCCATTACCATGCAGATTATGTCCACCCAAAATGGAGGCGTTCCATGCGCCGCCTGAAAAAAATTGGCCGCCATATCTTCTACAAGTCCCCAAAAATCTCGACCACCAATACATTCCAGCAGGTACGTAGCTAGTGCATAGTGAAGACAAGTCCGCTCGGCTTGTAGGTTGTCTTGGGCTGGAAGTTTGAACCAGACAGATTAACGTAAGGCTGCTTTTTGTCCCGCAGGGGATGAAGGGCAGCCTTTTTTGTGTGTGGAGGGAGGAGGGGGGACTATCCACTTCACGATCATGTGATTTGTTGTTATGAGAGCCTTTTTTGTCATCTGTGATATAAACAAATAGTCCGCAAATAATTGCGGGTGAGTCTTGGTTGGATGCCATAAAAAGTTTGGTATTACAACAGGATCAACGAGTTTTAATAATAAATATCTTTAGGGAGACCCCCCATGAAAATGTCTAAAAAATCAGGCGCAACACTTGCCGCCGCAGCTGCTGCCCTCATGATGAGCGGAACTGTTGTCACAACTGCAAATGCTGGTGTCAAGGGCGAAATCCATTGTGTAGGCGTAAATGCCTGTAAGGGCAAGGCTGGCTGCAAGACTGCATCAAACAAATGTAAAGGCATGAATGGCTGTAAGGGCAAGGGCTTTGTTTCCATGCGCGCTGCATCTTGTGAAGCGATTGGCGGCAAAGTGCCTATGGCTAAAAAAGAAGAAATGAAAAAATAATTTTTGAATTTAATTCATAAATATAAGGAGGTCTGATAGTGCTGTTACAGGCAATGTCAGGCCTTTTTTATTTTTTTCAGGTGAAAAACAAATGTATATGAATTCTGAAAAACCCAAATATCTGGGCTTTGGCCTGGGGCTGCGTACAGAGCATTATGGCGACATCCTTGGCGATGACCCTGGCTCTGCTGCTGCCATTGACTGGTTTGAGATTATCTCAGAAAACTATATGGTGCCGGGCGGAAGGCCGCTTTATATGCTCGACCAGATAAAGGAACGCTATCCGCTGGTGATGCACGGGGTGTCCCTGTCTATTGGCTCGACTGCGCCGCTCAATATGGACTATCTGAAAGAGCTGCAAAAGCTGGAAAAAAGGGTGCAGCCAAAGTGGCTGTCTGACCATATCTGCTGGACTGGGGTGCATGGCAAGAATATGCACGATCTGTTGCCCGTGCCCTATACTGAAGAGGCTCTTGAGCATATGGCAGGACGGATCAGCCAGGTGCAGGATTTTCTCGGGCGGTCAATCGCGCTGGAAAATGCCTCGACCTATGTGACCTTCAAGAGCGATGCCATGACAGAATGGGAATTTGTGGGCGAGCTGGCAGCGCGAACAGGCTGTATGCTGCTCTGTGACATCAACAATATCTATGTCAGCAGCTTTAACCACGGTTTTGACCCCGTCACTTATCTTGAAGCCATGCCCAAACAGGCTGTGGTGCAGTTCCACCTGGCAGGTCATACCAATAATGGCACACATATTATTGATACCCATGACCACCCTGTGGTCGATGAGGTCTGGGAACTTTATGGTAAGGCGGTTCAGCTGTTTGGCGAGGTCTCGACCATGATTGAGCGTGATGACAATATCCCGCCGCTTAAGGACGTGGTGGTCGAGATGGAACGGGCGAGGACAATGAGCAAGGATATATTGGGGGCAAATGTCTGATGAAACTGGCAGATTTACAGGATATGTTCCAGCGCGGCCTGATGTCAGGAGACCAGGAGGGGGCAGGGCAGCCTGCCATATTGGATGAGGTCAATACCTCCGATAAGGAGCAGAAGGACGTGCTATTCGGGGTCTACCAAAATGCCTATGTGCTGCGCCTGATAGAATTTTTACAGGGGGATTATGACCTGTTGGAGACCTATCTAGGGGATGAGGGCTTTGATGAGATGGCGCGCGCCTATATTGCAGTCCACCCCTCGACCAGCCATAATGCCCGCTGGTTTGGGACGGGCTTACCAGATTTTCTGAAAAACACTGCGCCCTGGTCGGGTCTGCCGCAACTGGCAGAACTGGCGGCCTTTGACAAGGCGTTGCTGGACAGTTTTGATGCGGCTGATGCTCTCCACTTTACCCCTGAAGATATGGCAGGGGTGACGGACTTTCCTGGCCTGGTGCTGCATTCCCATCCTGCCTGCTTTCGGCTAGACCTGAAAACCAATGCCGCTGCCATCCGCGAGGCCTTGCAAGAAGAACACGAGCCACCAGCGTTGGAAATGCTGGAAGAGCCGCAAAAATGGTTGTTCTACCGCAGTGCTGACATGCAGTCTATGTACCGCCAACTTGGTTATGAAGAGGCAATGGTTTGGGATGAAATGGTGAAGGGGGTTAATTTTGCAGGGCTGTGTGAAATCCTGGCGCATTACAGCAATGAGGAAGAGGCTCCCATGCAGGCGGCTGGCTATCTGCAAAACTGGATGGCGGCAGACCTCCTGATGAAGGCATAAAAAACCCGCCTTGATTGGGGCGGGTTTTCTGTTGGCTTGCTGTGGTGGAGCGATAATTACCGACTAAAGAGGCGGGAGAGGCCTTCGCGTATTCCTGCAAGCGGCCTGGCTTCAGGTGCAGCTGCGTCTGGGATGTGGCGTTGGTGATGTGCTCTTGTCAGCGGCTGCCTGCGGTCGATATATTCAATATTTTGCTGTGTGCGGCCTGGGTAATAATGTCTGTAATGCACATGGACGCGCTGGCGCGGCCTGGCCTCGGGAATATGGAGCATAGCTGGGCGTGGAATGTGGATAACCTGGACATTGACATGCTGTTCAACAACAGTGTTCCCACAATTTGTGCAGGGCTGATCCTTATATCCAGCTCGGGCTGCCCCTGAAAGGGCTGTCAAAAAGACCAGGCAGGCCATGGCAGGCAGGATGGTTGATTTATTTCTCATGAAACTACTCTTTCAACAATTATTTATTCCAGGATAATTTTCTTACTATTTATTCTTTTTATGAACACCACCTTATTTCATAATTCTTCAATTATCGATGCTATATCAAGGCGATACAATGCCGTCAGCATAACATTTTTATCGTTAATATTTTGTCAACCAGGATGGGAAAAATCTGGAGGGGATTGGTTTTATACAGGGTCAAGAGTGATTTTTGTGAAAATACTTATGTGACATCTTGTCATCGGCATATTTTAGGCATACGGTGAAAGGATAGTTAAATGGTGGTTCAGTCTTGCTGGATATGGATGAAAATAATGTGTCTGCGTATGTAATTTTTGCTTCTTAAGACGAGGCATCAACCAAAATTCGCAACGGTTATTAATTCCCTGATCTCCAGCATATTTGAGGAGAGTTAGAGTATGGTTATGACGATGAATACAATTTTACACCCAGGTCACAATATGGGAGACCCCTCATTTCCCAATGCCCCGGATGACTGGAAACGCGATGAGGCTGAAAAAGAGGCTGAGGCCATGGGGCTGGAAATTATTGACGATCACTGGGAAGTGATACGGGTGTTGCAGGGCAGTTATGCCGAAGACCGGACACCGCCCTTGCGCCGCCTTCATGATGCGCTCGAAGCCCGTTTTGGTAAAAAGGGCGGTTTGGCCTATCTTTATCAGATTTTGCCTGGCGGCCCGATATATCAGGGTGCGCGGCTTGCAGGATATTCGCCGCCAGCAGATTCCATGCAGCTTTCATTTGGCAGTGTGTCTTAAGGAACAATCATATAAGTGAAGGCCTTTGGGGATGCGTGTTACACGTATCCCTTTTTTAGTGTGACGGCAGAATGGTCTTCCAAACATTCCTAACCCTAACGGCATGATCTTTCGCCATGCGAAAACCTGCACTGTTATACACTTTGTTGCACGGTTTTAAGTTAAGGTTCAATCTATAAGTTTTTTAAAAATAAAGAACTCATAAAAATAAATGGCTTATTAAATTATTACGGGGAATTAATGGAGGCCTCGTCCAGATTATTTCTAAAAAGGGATTTAGGTGTAAGTGGTTGATAATTATCTATAATATAGTTGTGTGTCGGATTATTTTTGGGGATGTTGCCCGATTTGTTGCATGGTTATTCTGCGGCGTATTCCATTGCCCGTTCCAGTGCTGCCTGAATTTTTTTGGCTTCAGACAACTCTTTTTCCAGTCGTTGAAATACGGGCAAAAATTGCGAGCCGTGGGTTGTGACGATGCGGGCTGCAAGGCCAATGTTTTTTTCCATCCGTTTGATATCGTGAAGAGTCAACTACCCATCCTCCAATAATTCCAGTTCCAGGGCGCGGGCTGTCTGGGTAATGAACAGAGCCAGGGACTGTTTGAAGGCAGCGGCATCCGGTTTGCTGTTTAGCGCAACCAGGTCTTTCAGTAATTTTTCTGCTGCGCATCCTGCGCGGGCGTATTTTGTCAGTTCTGCCAGTTGCTTTGGAGTGATTTGCTGCGCTATTGGGGCTGGGGATTGGTCTGTCATGGCCTGTCTCCCATTATCCTAAGGAGTGCTGGCTGGTCAGCCTGGTCGATTGGCACGGCAATGGTATCGCAGAGCAGCTCGTCATTCAGGATGTCCTCTGCCTGTGCGGTTTCGCAGCGGCGTATCGCGGAAAGGGCGCGGTGAAGAGGGCGTTTGTTGCCATTAATAATATAGCCGCGCCTGCGGCACTCTGTGAGCAGTTCACGGTCGCCAATTTTACTCAAATTACGCATTTTGTTGTCTTAGCTCCTGTCCGTGCTGCCCTGAAGCCTGGTTTTTACGATCCAGCCAGGCCAGAAACATGGTTTCTATCGCGGCCCATGCCTTGACCTGCACACCATATTTGTCAAACTCATAAATATTGGAAATCTCGCAATAATTGCAGACCACAGCCACAGCCTGCTGCATGGAGCTGACGCGCCCTATGCCGCGCAGGTCTTCATCCAGCCAGCTTTGGAAATCAGGGGTCATGCAGAGGGAAAGGATGTGACGTGATAGTAAGGTGCTACGGTCAATATTGCGGCGCACAGCGGCCTGCCTGTTGGCCAATATTTCAATCATTTTGCCGTAAATCCTGGCCTGTGCCTGGGGGCTGTAGATCGCAACGGCATCAAACATGGTGCCATCCACCATTTTTAGCAGCGCGGCTGTAAGGGTTTCCGGTTCTGCCTTGTCCGCCAGAGCCTGCCGCTCCCATTGCTGAAGGGCTGGCTGGCAGTGTTGGTGCAGTCTGTCCAGGGCGGCATTGAGCGGCTTACTGGTCATGCCCTGGTCAAAAATTTCCAAGATATTTGAAACGGAGAGTTGTTCAGCCCGCAAGCTGCTGGTTTCAGGTTCAGCCATTATGATTTCTCCGGTTTACCAGGTCTGCGGTCTGTTGCAGATTTTGTTTAAAAATTCTGGCCTGTTGCTGTTTGTAAAATGGGTTTTTGCGCAGGGAAGTTTCCTTGTCCCTGAAGGCTGCCCAAAAAGCCTTGCGCTGGTCTTCGGGCAAGAGGGGGATGATGCCGCCATATTGGCGGCGGAAGGCAGACAGCTTGGGAAAGGATGTCACTTTCCTGAGCAAGCAGAGCAGCAGAATGCCCGCATTTTCTGCCAGCAAGTCTTGTGGCTGGGTTTGTCCAGCCTGGCTGTGTGTTGCGGTTTTCGCCATAAATCATGCCCCCGTTTTACAGAATGTGAATCATTGTGTATAAGGGGATAATAATATAGCCATAGCCTATATGTCAACCCAATAATAATAGGCTATGGCTATATTTGTTAACTATTCTGTAGTATGATAAAAAGCAATAAAAAACCCCGCCTAGCTGTTGAAGCAGCGAGACAGGGGCATGACAAACCATAACAAGACTATGGAGTGACTTATGAGACAGGGTAACAGAAAAAAACTGAAAAATCCATTAACGGCCGGGCGGTTGTTCACGGTTTTGGGGCTTGGCTTTGTGGGCTATAGCGCGCTGTATAATATCCGCTATTTTACTGCCGACATGCCGACGGCCCTGGACTGGTATGGGGCATTTGGCGGGGCGGTGCTGGCTGACCTTGGCAAGGCGGCGTTGGCCGTGGCCATTCCTGGGCTGTGGGCAGGGCGGAAATATATCTTGCTGGTGCTGGCCCTGATGGTGTTTGGCGGCGCAAGCTATATGTCGCTGTTTGCGGCGCATGAGGTCAAGCTGCAACAGCAACTGGCGGTCAGTGTCAAAAAGCAGCAGGCGCGAAAACGCAGGGACGGCATTATTGGGCGTTATAAGGCGGCGCAAAAGGCCGTGGCTGCCCTGGCCGATATTGCGCCTGTCCAGCAGGTTGAGACCCAGATTGCAGCAGCCCTGGCACAGGTGAAGGCGGTGGACAAAAAGGTGTGGGGCAGTTCTGGCCAATGCTGGAATGCCACTGCTGCCAAAAGCATCCGGATCTGCAAGGATGTGCTGGCCTTGCGCAGCGTCCTGAAACAGTCCCGTGACAAGGCACAGGCGGCGCGGGAACTGGAAGAGGCGGCAATGGCGGTGTCGGTGTTGCCGCCGCTGGTTGAGCAGACCGCCAGCAGGGCGCAGCAGGAACTTGTTGCTGTTATTTTCGCGCTGGTGCTGGAAATTGGTTCTTCGCTGTTTTTGCCGCTGGGACAGGTTGACTTTGGCAGGGATGCCAGGCGCAAAAGCCACCGGAAAGCGAAGGAAACAGGTAACAGGCCGCAAGAGCAGGACTGGATTGCAGCAATGCAGCGGGCAGCCAAGGATCAGGCCAATACAGATATTGTGTTCGACAAAGACGGGCTGATGAAGGCGAGCTATAAGGCACTGGCGAAAGAGTGGGACGTGAAAAGCAGCAGCACTGTGGGGGCGCGGATGCAGCGGCTGAAAGATTTGGGCTATCTGGAAGCGACAGGCAGCCAGCGCAATATCCGTTACCGGATGCTTGAAGCCATATAGAGGCCGGGTATCAGCCAGACAGACAAAACCCCGCAAGGCTTAGGCCTTGCGGGGTTTTTTGTTTGGTTTTAGTCTTCCAATGGGTAGTCTTTATCCAGCTGTTCGCCCATGCGTTTGAAGATATAATGCCCTGTGATAGCAAAGGCGAGTGCTAAAACTGGAACACCAATCAAAATGGAAAGTGGTAAATCGGCCATGTTATTCCTCACTCTTTAAAAACAATAGTTCGGACAGTTTTCACCCAACAAAAAAATAAGTGAGCCCTCAATTTGTGGGAAGATGGTGTTGTAAACGACATCAATCCTTCAAAACGGAGGAACTCCTGGACATTGTAACAACTGTTCTGGATCAAATGCCAGATATTTCACGCCCTCAATCAAAATTTATGGTCGAGTTGCTGCGTCTGTTCCTATATTTTCGGGGCAAGGCGAATTTTCGTAATTTTAGCCGTTACAGCCTTTATT
>JAJRRF010000183.1 GCA_024279735.1 Alphaproteobacteria bacterium | reverse complement strand
TTCTAAAGTGAGGCTAAAAATTTGAACCAAAACACTATCCACTCAAAAAAACAAAAAATAACGCCCTAATTGCCGTTTCAATTTAATATTTTGGAGCTGAATTTATAAAATCATAAAATTTCGTGCAATTGCCCTGAAGGGTGGAACGACTCCAGAGTGCAAAAGAGCCAGCTGAAAATCTGGGTTTTGATGTTGGGGTAGTATAACTCCCTAAAGGGCATCAAGTCCGGCCAATATTCCTTCATAGGCTTTGGAAAGCTCGTTTTGGGTTATGCAATAGGGGGGGATAATATAGACGCTTGATCCAAGCGGACGTATGTTAAGGCCGTGTTCAAGATACCAGTCCCGCAGGAATATGCCGTCCTTTGTGCGGTAACCAGTCTTGCCGCCCCGCAGGTTAAAGGCCAGGATTGTGCCAAGGCTGCGAGCGGAGTCAACGCGCGGATGTTCCTGGACTGTCTTCAGGAAATCTTGGTGTTGGGTTTCTATTGCGCTTATCCTGTCCAGTGTGTTTTCTTCACGGAATAGTTCAAGACTTTTCAGGGCGACACTGCATGCGATTGGATTGGCGGTAAAGGAATGACCATGTGACAGGGCAGTGCTGAAATCTTTCCCGAGAAAGGCATCATATATCTTGTCCTTTACAACGGTTGCAGCCAGAGCCATATAGCCGGAGGTGATGGCCTTGGACAGGCAGATAATGTCAGGGACAACGGTGGTCTGCTCAAGGGCAAACATGGTTCCGGTGCGCCCAAACCCGGTAGCGACCTCATCAAACACCAGCAGGATATCATGTTGTTGTGCCAGTGCAGCAACCTGGTTGATAAACTCTGGGCGGCACATCCTGATACCGGCCGCGCCCTGCATGAGGGGTTCAAAAAAAAGTGCTGCAATTTTCCCCTGATATTTTTGGAACAGGGCAGCGGCCTTTTCCAGTGCAACTGTTTCCTTTTCAAGTACAGTGCTGTCACCTTCCCAAGTGTAGGGAAAGGGGATAAGCTGGGCAGGGCTGAGTAGGGACTTGTAATTATCAAAAAAGCCGGAACCTGTACCAAGGGACATCGCCCCGACCGTATCGCCGTGATAGCCGCCCTCAAAAGCCACAAAAACTGTACGCCCTTTCTCACCAATATTTGCCCAATATTGCAATGCCATTTTTATGGCAACCTCAATTGAGGTTGAGCCGTTATCGGTAAAGAATGTCTTGTTGAGGCTGTCAGGCAAAAGTTTTGCCAGTTCCTTGCCAAGCAGGGCTGCACCAGGATGTGTAAAGCCTGCAAACATGATGTGGTCAAGCTGTTCAAGCTGCCGGGAAATAGCGGTGTTCAGTGCCGGGTGGGAATGACCGTGGGCGCAGGTCCACCATGAAGAGATCATGTCCAAAATTTCGTGTCCCTGATCGTCAAACAGGGAGGCATTTTTTGCCCTGGTAATAATCCGGGGACTTTTTTCTGTGGCGTGCTGGGTGTAGGGATGCCATAGGAAATCTTTGTCGAATGTAGATATTTCTGTGTTCTTGTTCATAAAATTATTGGCTCACCATCGAAATTTAGCGCACAACCATGACAGAGTTGAAGGCACCATGCATGACCTTATAGGTCACTGAACTGGTAAAGAAGCGTCGCCATCCTGTAACCTCAGCGGTAGAAACAACAATCACGGAATATTTCCGTCCTTCTTCAATGATAGACTGCACAGGGTCACCAAGGACAACCTGTTCGCTGGAAATTTTCAGTCCCTCTTCCTCAATCGCCTGTTTGGCCCGTCTTATGGCTTCATTGGCATTTTTAAGTTGATTGTCGCTGGAGGCCACTGCAAACAGGTGAATCGGGCAGGCGCAGCGTGCGGCTATCCGTGCATCTCGCCGCGCTGCGCGGATAGAGACATCCGAGTTGCGGACACAGACCAGGTGGCCAAGATTTTCTTCCAGGTCATGAGCCACCAACACAGTGCCATGATGTTCAATCGCAACGGTTTCTGCAATCTTGGGGCCGATCGTGCCAACGCCGCCTTCCTGGTCGTCGTCAGAACGGCCAATAATGGTCAGGTCATATTCGCCCATTTCGCATTCATCCAGAATGCCGCGCAAGACAGATGGCGAAACCATCAGTTTCAGGGTGATGGTGTGCCCATCCTCAGCGCGGTAAATTGTCAGGTTATCGCCAAGTTCAGTGCCGCGCACATCGACATGACGGTATTCCTTGTCCCAGTCATCGCTCATATAGTTCAGCTCAACCAGGGCATCATGCGCCTGGTTAAGGGCGCGCACACCAGGAAGTTCAAGTCCCCAGTTCAATAAGTTTTCGCGCACCAGGGAAGACTGTAGGCCGCCAGTCTGCAAACCCTGGTCAACAGGCCTGACATAGAGCAGGGTCAGGTCTGCATCATTGCCCGCGCCAATGCGGGCTGCGTATTTCAGGGCGCGCAAACTGTCTTCAGAACCATCAATGCAGACCAGGATGCTGAACCTCTGTTTTTCCTGAACGGGCATAATATTTTTTCCTTGTTAACTGGCAAGCCAAGGCCAATAGGTGACTGATGTAATCAACAGGATGATGGTTGACATGATGACCATCCTGTAACCGACCTTGAGAAAGTCTGTGGTCTTAAGGTAGCCCGATGAGTACACAATTGTACAGGCTGGTGTCCCGATCACTGTCAGATAGGCAAAGGCAGAGGAGACGGCGGTGACATAGCCCATAATGAGAGGGCTTTCGCCAGCAGATTTTGCCATATCCAGGGTAATGGGGGCAAGTACCGCGACAGCCGCGCCGTTGGACATCATGTTGGTTGCCGCAGTGGTCAGGATGGAGACGGCTGCAACCAGCATGATCCCGGCATCAGCCCCGATAGGTTTGAGGACAGTCATGAAGTTGTCAGCCAGCCAGGCGGCTGCGCCAGTATCCTTCATTTGGATACCCAGGGATATGGCCGCGCCATAAAGCAGAACCACGCCCCAGTTGACCCCGGAGTTGATGTCTTCCCAGCGCACCAGCCCAATCACCAGAAAGGCAATGGCACCGATGAGGGCGATTGTTCCCAAACCAAGCTCGGCAGAAAAGAATATCCAGCCCAGGAAGGTCAGGAAGAAAATGCCGATGGCGACCCAGTCGGTATTCTTCATTGGTCCCTCTTCCTCAATCTGGTGACGCAACTTGACGACAGCGCGGGACAGATTGGAATATTCAGGCTTGAAGGTAAACAGCAGGATCATGGTGACAAAAGGCAACTGCACCAGAAAGACAGGATAACAATAGATCATCCAGTCAATATAGGACACAACATATTCAGGGATACCGGGGAAAAATTCCTGCCAGTAGCCAATCATGATGGCATTTCTTGCGCCGCCTGAAGGTGTGCCAATCCCGGCAACACTTGCGCCATATGAAATGGAGAACAACAGCACCGCCGCCAAATTCCTGACCTGTTTGGGGTCATCAGAAGTTAGGGTAATAAGGGTGATGGCAACTGGCAACATCATGGCTGCAACTGTATGTTCACCGATAACGGAAGCCAGCAGGCCGCTGACAGCAGAAATGCCAAAGCAGATATTGACGGTCTTTGGCCCAGTAATACTGACAATCACATGGGCGATGCGCTTGTCGAGCTTTTGCTTGACCACCGCAACTGCCAGCATCAGGGAGCCCATGATAAACAGCACACTGTCACTCATGATGGATTTGGCAACAACGGTGGAATTGATGCCCAGCAAAAGTACCTGGCCAACGATAATCAGCAGCGCGACGGTTGGCAGTGGGATGGGTTCGGTAATGAACAGGATGGTTGCCATGATGGTCATGGCCAGGATGATCAGGCCCTTATCAGTCAGGACAGGATGGCTGGAACCGGGGACGGGGACAGAGGGTGTGATCTGCATGACCAGGAAACCGACAAACATGGCAATGAAGAACCATTTCTTTTCGATAAAAAACAGGCCAAGGTCGCCCAGGGCAGGGGCACGTTCAAGGGTTCGTCGCGTACCGTCCCTCAATTTATTGCTGATTTCGGCAATATTTTTGGGATCGGGCAACGGGAGACGTGCCATGTGATGTTCCTTCCTGCAATTTCATTTTTGGTGGTTTTGCACTGGCCTGAAAACAGGGGGCTGCCATATAATGGGGAAACACTTGTGATTGTGCATTTGCCTAGAATAGGAATCCTGTCTTGCCAGCCAGTCCTGGTGCTTGCTATCTGAATTTACTCATTTTCAATTAGATAGCTCTTTTCTTGGGTAAAGTGCAATGCCCAAACGTACTTTTTTTATTAAACAGGCCGTTTGCAGCTCAAATGGGTTAGAAAAGTGAATTTTGTTAAGTGTCTGGCCATAACACGACGAACCTATAAAATAGGGAATGTATGGAATTTAAAAATTCCCACCTGCCCGATCTTCAAATCGTACACAACATCCTGCACCCGATCATTGTCATGCCGCAGAAATGCGGTATCCATGCCGTGAAATTTGCGTAGAAATGGCAATGTTTGTTTTGCTGTCGTGAGACTTTGAACAGTAATAACTGTTGGTCTTTTTCATGTTGACAGTGCAGGGCATAGATACCGCGTCGTAGCGCGGCATGACAGTGGATGTGGTCAACGATCGAAGTCTCACTCAAAAGATTCGTCGTGAAGCAAAAGTGTCTGGTACAGAAAAAGCCAGCCTATCTTGGGTTGTAACTCCCCAGCTTCTTTTTTCACGTAAATACGCGGTTTCAAGCGGAATACAGTCTAAAAATCCTGTTTTTTAATGGAAAAATGATCATATTTTAGTGGTTTTAAAAATAACGATTTATTTTTATAGTTATTTATCAATTAGTTAATGCACCTAAAACAAGCTGGGGAGTTACCTTGGGTTTAAGATAGGCTGGCTTTTTGAGTGGAAACTTTTTAATTTTTCAGGCTAGAATTTCCATTTTAGACCAGCTGTAAGGGCAAGCTGATCCATGCGAATTCTTGTGTTGGAATCGGTTGCAATCAGTTCTTTACTTGGTGCATAGCTACCAGCAACTTCTAAGGCCAGGCCATCCATCATGAAGTTATCTTTCTGAAAACCTGCTGTAAGATGGTGCTGAACAATGCCAGGAGCCAATAGTCCTGCATTGATTGCGCCGTTTGTATCTAAAGGTTGGGTATTGTAGGAATAACCAGCACGCAATGTCCATTCTTCTGATGCTGCATACTCAACACCAATTTTGTAGGTACTTGTATTTTTCCACTCAAAACCGCCAATCGCTTGAGCTGCTCCGATGGCTTTAACACCTTCATAGTCGATAAAGCGATAATCAGCATTAATGGTCAGGGCAGGTGTGATGTCGTAAGACAGGCCGATTTGCCAGTTGGCAGCGATATCCAAATCACCCTGGGAAACGGCAAAGAGATCCTTGAACTTATCATAACGTTCCATGTAGATTTTAGACTGGTAAGTACCACCAAGGCGTAAGCCTGGCATAACTTCAGCTTCAATACCAAGGCGAACACCAGCACCCCAGACAGCCTCTTTCTTTCCGTTACTGGCAAGTGGCAGGCCTGTGACTGGACTGGCCAGGTTATCAGAATGGAATTGCTGACGCGCAAGAACAGGCGCGACACCAACAGATACATTGCCAATTTTCTTGGCCATGGCCAATGTGATCAGCATTTGCTGAAGATCAATACCACTGTTTGATGTGTCGCCAGCTCCTGCAAAAAATCCAGGCTTATAACTGGTGTTCATGCCACCATTACCAGAGACACTTAGGCCAATGCTGTCAACAAGTGTGCTATTGAGACGGTAATTGATGGCCATGTTTGGAATAGCAAACCAATTAATGGCATGGTCATCAAAATTTGTATACGGTGCAGGGCCAGGACCATCAAGGTCAGCTGATGCATCTCTATCTGGGTTGAACAGGGTCACAGAAAAAGAAACCTGGCTGTCAACATGTGCAATTGCAGCTGGGTTAAGTGTAATAGAGGAGGCATCTGTGCCGTGGGCAACGCCTGATCCAGCCATAGCACGATGTCTTGCGCCAGAACCGTTGGCGAACATACCTTCAGTCGCCAGGGCTGGTGTGACTATAAGGGCTGTGCCAAACACAGTCCCCAACAGTTTATATTTAAAAGTCTTCTTCACTACTAAATCCCTCCTTCCAAAGGAAACAACAAAAACAGAATTTCAAAATATGAACTGGCAGGATACCCGGCCTCATTATTATTTTTATTCCGGAGGCTTAATCAAAAGCCCTAAATATTTAAATCCCAAATCTTAAAATGTGTCTGCTTGCTATCAAATTACAGTATTACAATCACCCAAATGAGTTTTGTATAAGAAACAGGCTAACATATCAGGGAGGGATTGGCTGTATTGTTTGGGACACAGTGAATAAAATATGACAGCAATAAGACTGGAATTATTCAATAAAATAAGAATATTAGCAGTATTGAATGTTTGAAATAGTGAGGTTTGACAGCTGTTTACTGTGTCGTTGTTTTATGTAAGGATGTATGCAGATTATATGGCGACACCGCTTCCTGTCTGGAAACTGGCTATTTGCGGGGTATAGAGCTAATCAAATTTGGCAGGGTTTAGATCATGGCATTGCGTAACTTTAAGGCCTGCGGAAAATAATTTTACCTTGTGCAAAAATAAGGGGGACATAAAAAAAGGGACACTCCCCATATTAAGGAGTGTCCCTTTTTAAGGGTATCGTATTGATTTAGATCAATAAATCATTAGTGCATAGTGGGAGCAAATCGAAACGATTTGCGGGTTAAGATATGCGCATTAAGGGGCTAGAGCAAGGTCGGCTGACTTAAGCCTGCGTGCAGGTTGCTCTAGGCTTTTTTGATCAAAAAAGTATAGGTGTCGCCATCTTCACCAGATTCCATCAGCTCATTGCCTGTTGTTTTGCAAAAAGAGGCAAAGTCAGCAATTGAGCCTGGGTCAGTTGACAGGATTTCAAGTGTCTGGCCTACTTCCAGAGCCTTAAGGGCTTTTTTTGCCTTCAGGATTGGGAGTGGACAGTTCAGGCCTTTGGCATCCAGTGTTGAATCAGCCATAAATTTATTCCTTTTTTCGGTTTGGATGTGAATGGCAATGCCATTCGTTTTAGTGTTGGACAAAAATTATTTGGGTCATAATAAGGGGACGTTCCTGGCCTTGGCAGGCTGGCATCACTCCAGGATATATATAGGAATGATGCCGACACCAAGGTTGCGGGCGTTCTTTTATGACCTAAAAGGTGTTAGATATACAGGTTGACATCAGACTCAAGGGCTTCAGTCATATAGGTTGCAGCCCCGCCAAGCTCAATGCCGTCAATCATGTCCTTTTTGTCATATTCAAAAAGGTCAATGGTCATCTGGCAGGCAATCATGCGGATCTCAGACTCGACAGCCATTTCACGGAGTTCCTCAATGGTGGCAACACCTTTTTTGGCCATCATTCCCTTCATCATGGCAGAGGCACCGGCAGTCACGCCAGGAATCATGCCAACGATGTTTGGCATCTTCATGTGCATTCCGGCCATTGGCATTTCCATAGCAGCATTACCAAGAGGGGACATTTGCAGGTTCAAATCCTTTTTCAGGAGACCAAGGCCATAAAAAGTGAAAAACAGGGTGACATCAACACCCATAGCGGCGGCAGTTGTACCAAGAATAAAGGGAGGGTAAGCCCAGTCCAATGTTCCCTTGGTTACAATAATGGTCATGCTTTTTGCATTTGAATCTGACATCAGTTTTTATCCTCATTACGAAACACAATATGTGAGTATATCAATAAATTAAAATTTATTGAATGTTGAATATTTAGTTAGCGCGAAAACGCAGTTTCTGCAAGGCAGAATTTTCAGGTCTTTGACATCCTGATCATGCCATACTGCTTTGCAAAATCCGAAAACATATTCAGAATATGGTTTCCAAAAACCAGCAAAACTGTAATCGTTATGGCATCGTCACAGTAAACGATAGTTTTATACAGTAAAAAGACTATATGGTTTGTTGTGGTATATCCTTACTGCCTGGACACGAATTCCGCAAGAAATATTTTAGTATCGCGTGACTGTTTGGGGTGGGGCTATCTCGATATAATTATTTAAAAACAAGGGGATACCTTGGCTTGCTACGTTAGGGAATGTTCCGTTTCGATACATGACAGAGGGAACAATTTTTCCTGTAATATCAATATATTACTATATAGTGGTATTAATATGATCGGCTGGCCAGAAGCCGAAAAAGCCTGGAGGATTATCCTGTGGCAACCAGGGACAGGCAGACACAAGACAGCGTCAAAATGTCACAACATCTTGACACGGCAAGGGATTGTATATCTGGCTTTGTGCCTTGGGGCAAAGGCATCCCAACCAGATCATTTTTGCAGCAGGTACTTGTTGGTCAACCAGTAAACGGTTTGCTTGTACTATACACGAACTTAGGATACACGCAGAAATAAAGGATCAAGATAGCGCAGTAATTTTGTTTGTCAGTTAGGCCAAAAATGAGCGTATAGCAAGCTATACAAGCATTTTTGAAACGACACGGACAGGCAAAAGAACAAGCGAAATGATTCGGTTATTTTTAAGGGTGTCCTTAACCCGACAAGCGGCAGTCGACTTGTCTTGGTTATGCTTCGGCGAGGGAAAACGGCCTTATTTTTTCCAGGTTTCTGACTGGCACATGGAGTTGCCAACGATACACCCCTGAACCTTGACCTTGTCGCCCGTAAAACGGACTGTGCCATTCAGGGTCATGAAGCCAGGCATGTCAGGATGCTTCATGTCTCCTGCCCAAATATTTTTTTCTTGCTCAACATTTGCCAGGCCGTTAAACATCCTTGTCTCACCGCTCTGGGCACAGATCAGCTTGTTGGCTGGACCACATTGCCATATTCTGACAGCACTGCCGTCAGGGCGTTTCCAGTTTCCAATGATGCCATTTGCGAAAGCCGGGGATATCGCAAAAAAAGAAGCCAGGATAAGGGGCAGGGCTGTCAAAAGTGTTTTCCTGGGTGTCATAAAATTCTCCTGGCTGAATAACTCAAAGTATATTCAGGTTATAAGTTAAATGGGGTGGGAAGATGAATGGCTCATCTTTAAATCAAAGTCATGTGTTGCCACGCTCCCGTTATATAGTGACCATCATAGCTTCCCCAGATTAACCGGACCTGAATAAAATGCGGCAATTTCCCGTAGGCAAGACAAAACCCTGACCAAAAAAGACAGGGTTTCGTGTTGATATTTGGAAATGTTACCAAAGCGACCGAAAAAATTTATTTTCTCCAGGTTTCAGACTGGCACATTGAGCCGCCAACCATACAGCCCTGAACCTTGACGGAGCTACCTGTATATTTGACAGTACCGTTAAAGGTCATGAAACCAGGCATATCAGGATGTTTCATGCTGCCTTTCCAGGTATTCTTGCCTGTCTTGCGGATGCCATTAAACATACGTGTGCCGCCAGACTGGGCGCATAACCCCTTGCCACACTTCCATATCTTGACAGGCTGGTTGCCCTTGCGCTTCCAGTTTCCTGTCACGCCGGCATTGGCTGCGGCAGCGGTGAAGCTGATGGCCAGCGTCATGGCAGTTGTAATAAAAAGAGATTTTTTGAGTGTCATAGAGTACTCCCAACACGGTTACTAAAAAAGGATTACGTTGTTATACTTAATTTACAAAAGGAGGGCACTTAATAAATGTTGGAACTCCTCTGCTTATGAGGATTTTCATCACTTTGAAAGTAAAATTCCTTTTGTGAATAGGTCGTATAGACTTCTGAATAATAGCACTGGTCATTTTGTTTTATTTGTAACTCCCCAGCTTCTTTTTTCACGTAAATACGCGGTTTCAAGCGGAATACAGTCTAAAAATCCTGTTTTTTAATGGAAAAATGATCATATTTTAGTGGTTTTAAAAATAACGATTTATTTTTATCGTTATTTATC
>JAJRRF010000182.1 GCA_024279735.1 Alphaproteobacteria bacterium | reverse complement strand
TTGATAAATAACGATAAAAATAAATCGTTATTTTTAAAACCACTAAAATATGATCATTTTTCCATTAAAAAACAGGATTTTTAGACTGTATTCCGCTTGAAACCGCGTATTTACGTGAAAAAAGAAGCTGGGGAGTTACATGTTTTCTATAAATTCTTTCATTCATTAACCTCTCTGCCAAACAAAACCGTTTAATGCCGTGCTATCGTTGGAATAATCTCAAATAACTGTTATGGTCTTTAGAAAATTAGGAACAGGGTGGATTGTGTGTCTGGATGAGGGGATATTTTTCAATAGGTGTGGAGGGTATCTCCAAGCAGATGAATACTGGCTCCCTGATGCGTTCTGCGCATGGATTTGATGCCAGTTCAGTATTTACGGTTGGGGCAAACTATCGGCCTGGCAAGGGTAAGGCTGATACCTCAAAAGGAACAGTCCATATGCCCCTATATGAATGGGACAGTCCTTCAGACATGATCTTGCCCAAAGGTTGTCACCTTGTTGGTATAGAGTTACTGGAAGATGCAGTGGAGTTACCAAGTTTCAGGCATCCGCTAAATGCGGCATATGTTTTGGGGCCTGAGCGCGGTGAACTGTCAGCAGAACTACGTGAAAGATGTCAGCACATTGTCAAGATACCAACCTCTTTCTGTATTAATGTTGCCCTTGCAGGGGCGATAGTAATGTATGACCGTATCTAACATTGGGGCGTTTCCCGCCCCGCCCTGTCACACCAGGGGGCAGTATTGAAGAGCAGGAAGTTCATGTCCATGGAGGACGTTTTAGCCGCCGTCCAAAAGACAAACAGTAAACAAGATTTAGCAGCTGGAAGTAAAATATGAGAATAAGAAATATTACATTCGTGGCCTTTATCATGACGTTGGTTTTGGGAGTGGCATCATCAGCTTTTGCCCAACGGGACACAGGCAACAATAAGAAAATGGTGAAAGTCAAGCCCGTTGTCAAATATCGGGACTGGACAGTGTTCAAACACCCGGTCGGTAATGATGTCATGTGTTTTACGGCCTCTTCGCCAAAAGACATGATACCCAAAGAGGTCAAACGCTCTGAGGTCACATTTTACGTGACCCGATGGAAAAGCAATCCTGCCAATGCGCAGGTCAGTATCCTGATTGGTTATCCTTTCAAGGAAGGCAGTAAACTTAATATCCGTATCAGGTCTCAAGAATTTAAGCTGTTTGTCAAGGGTGACAAGGCCTGGGTTCGGGATGATGGCGATGAAAAATTATTGCTGGCGGCAATGCGTCGTGGGTCGAAGATGAAAATCACAGGTGTTTCAGCCCAAGGCATTATGACAACAGACCAATATTCGCTGTCTGGGATTTCAAAAGCCTTGAACAAGATTAAAAGACTGTGCCGTTAACTTTCGGCAAAACAGGTTAAGGATTTTAGTAAATGGGTAGCGTGGAGACCAGGCCTGGAGTCAGCAGTCCAGAACCTCATGACAAAATGGTTTTGGGGCAAAATAGTTACAAAAAAAACCTGATGGGCTTAAGTCCCGACCAGCTGGAGGATGCCCTGCGCCAGTGCGGCATCAAAGAAAAACAGCTGCGGATGCGCCGTTCACAGATATGGAACGCCCTTTATGCGCGTGGTGCTACTGGTTTACAAGATATAGTCACCCTTTCCAAGGATTTGCGTGCCAGGTTGGCGAAGGACTTTACTATTGATCGGCCCGAAATATCCCAGGAGCTGATTTCTGGCGACGGAACCCGTAAATGGCTTCTGAAACTTGCGCCAGAACGTGAAGGCGAAAATGCTCCCGAAATTGAGACAGTCTATATTCCTGAAGAGACACGCGGCACATTGTGTATTTCCTCGCAGATTGGCTGCACCCTGAACTGTTCCTTCTGTCATACAGGGACGCAAAAACTGGTACGCAACCTCACAGCTGAAGAGATTGTTGGCCAAATCATGCTGGCGCGTGACCAGATAGGTGACTGGCCGAACCAGGAAGCAGACAATAGTGAGGGGTTGCCTGAAGCAGAACGCAAGATTACCAATATAGTGCTGATGGGAATGGGCGAGCCGCTCTATAACCTGGAAAACCTGAAGACCGCGATGGCCATTGCCTATGACAGCGCGGGATTGGGCTATTCCAAACGCCGTATCACATTGTCAACCAGCGGTGTTGTACCCATGATTGGCAAGGCAGGGGCGGATATGGGTGTTATGCTGGCCATTTCCCTTCATGCTGTACATGATGAGCTGCGTGATGAGCTGGTACCAATCAATAAAAAATATCCTTTAAAGCAACTGATGCAAGCTTGCCGGGACTATCCGGGTCTGAACAATTCCAGGCGCATTACCTTTGAATATGTCATGCTCAAGGGTGTCAATGACAGCCTGACGGATGCCAGGGGCTTGGTCAAGTTACTGAAGGGCATTCCAGCCAAGATTAACCTGATCCCGTTTAACCCCTGGCCTGGTAACCATTATGAATGCTCTGACTGGGCGCAGATAGAGAAATTTGCAGACTTTATCAATGATGCAGGCTATGCCAGCCCCATCAGGAGGCCGCGTGGCCGTGATATTATGGCAGCCTGCGGCCAGCTCAAGTCGCAAAGTGAAAAGATACGCGCCAGTGAACGGCGCAAGGCAAAAAACGCCCAATAATATCTTAGGACACCCGCAAAATTAACCGAATCGTTTAGCTTGTTCTTTTGCACGCCAGCGTCGTTTCAAAAATACTTGTATAGCCTGCTATACGTGCATTTTTGGCCTAGCTGACACACAAAATTCCTACGCTATCCTGATCCTTTATTTCTGAGGGTATCCTTAGTAATAATCGTTTAATTATTGAAATGTCTTAACTATAAAAAAACGACTCCACTTTATATTGTTCTTAAATCGTGATTCTTTGAATTAAATTTATAAATATTTCTTTGTCTTTCAAAGGGATATTACAAAATTTACATTCAAAAATACTATATAAGGATATGCCTGGATGGGATTTTATAGTTTTGTTTTGTCAGCCTGTAACGGACGCTTTGATGCCCGTCATGCTGTTTTGGCTGGCGGTTCTGTGATGATGGCCTTCTGTCTGCTGGTCTCTGGCGGATCAATGAAGGCAAGAACAGTTGGCGAGGGTGGCCAATACCAACTGGCTAACAACATAACTTCTTCTATCATGGTGCCTGTCAAAATATCCCTGCCAGCTGAAAGGCCTGCAACCAGGAATATCACTGTTGCTACAACAGATACTGATAGCGCGACTGTCAGCGAAGGGATTTATAAGCTTTCGATTTTTAAGGGCAATGGAAATCAAGCTGATGAAGACCTGTCTGTCACCATGTCAGAAAATATGGCAAATTTTCTGAGTGAGACGGACGCACCAACAGATACATCTTCCGTTAAGGATACACGCAGAAATAAAGGATCAAGATAGTGCCGTAATTTTGTTTGTCAGTTAGGCCAAAAATGGGCGTATAGCGAGCTATACAAGCATTTTTGAAACGACACGGACAGACAAAAGAACAAGCTAGATGATTCGGTTATTTTCCCGGGTGTCCTAAGTAGCGAAAGCCTATAACTGATTGTTATGCAGCCCGTGAGAAATCACAGGGCTGTTTTATTTGGTTTGCAGGGCAGTGCCATAAGCAAAAACCTCAAAGGCTCCGCCGCCATTTCGGTTGTTGGTCATGATGACAGCCGTCTCAAAACGAAGGTGGATAACGGCCTCTGCCCCGTAATCGGCAGCGGACTGCTTGAGCCTGAGAAGGGCTTCCCGCCTTGCCCGCTCAATCAGTTTTTCATAGGAAGTGACCCTGCCGCCAACCAAGGAAATCAGTGAGAAGATGAACAGCTTAAAATAGTCCTGACCAACAACAACAGAGCCATAGACAAGCTGGCTGTTGCAAGGGGCATCAAACTGTTCTTTCTTGCCTGTGGTCATCACAGGAAGATAGGAAAGTGTCTGTTCACGTTCTGCAATGGAGGCAAAGTGAGACTTTTCCACGGCAGAGCCAATGAAATAACCCAGGCCAAGTAGGATGACAAATAAAATAACTGTGAACATTATTGTACCCTTACAGCTGTGCCATAGACAAAGATTTCCGAGGCTCCAGCAGAAATAGCCGATGTTGCAAAACGGACATTGACGATGGCATTGGCCCCAAGATGAAAAGCCTGGTCTTCCATACGCTTCAGGGCTTCAGAGCGGGTCTCATTCAACAGTTCCGTATACCCAACCAGTTCACCACCGACAAGGTTTTTCAGGCCAGCCATTAAGTCCCTGCCAATATGTTTGGCACGGACGGAACTGCCCTGGACAACGCCATAATTCTCAATAATAGTCTTTCCTGGAATGGTCTCGATATTGGTAACGGTAATTTTTGTGTTTGGCATAGAATGATCGCAGTCTTTATGAGGGGCATCTTTAAAAATGAATCATAAAAGAATATATTTGGCCTGTCTGTTACAATCGTGTTTGATGGTTCGTATTTGTAACCTTATCCCCAAAGTGGTGGTTTGGCGACCATCAACCAGATAATGAATATCACTGACATAAAGGCTGGCCAGCCCAGCACGAACCACAGTCTGGCATATCTGTAAAACAGTTTTGGCAGCCTTGTCTTTGGCCTGGCCTGTTTTGTATGGGCTACCGCCATATCGCGCATTTTAATTTGCAGCCAAACCACAGGCAACCAGCACAGGCCAGTTATCCCATAGTTGCCATCAGGCCATAAAAGGCGGTACCAAGCCCTGTGCCAAACAGCAGGAAGGCTGAGAGGATATGAAGCATCTTCAGGGTTTCATAGGAAAGCAGGTCAGTCATGGTGAGTTTCCATTGCCTGAAGGCTGATAATTGCGGCAACCATTGGCAGGTTCTTGAGTAATGGCCCAAAGGGATGCAGCCATAATTCTGGTATGGCCAGGCTTAGTATTAAGGCTGTAGCCAATGATAACGCCCAGTTGGATGACGGTTGTAAGCCTTGGCCTAAAAGCCAGCAAGACCGCCAGTCCCAATAAGAAATCAAGCAGTGCAGATCCGTAAAGAGCCAGCAGGGCTGCGCTCCCAGTCAGCCCCGTTCTGGCGAGCAGGGAAAGGCTGTCAGCCAACGGATAAAAGAACACGGAGACAAGGGCTGTCCATATCCAGGTCAGGGCAAGGCGCAACAACGGCGGCAGAAAATAGGTCTTGGCAAAATGCTTTTCGGTGTTTGATAAGGCTGTGACGGACAGGGGGCGGGGGGTAAATCCAAAATGCTCTACAAAGGGGCATAGTACACGACTAATTTGCATAAGACATTGAAAAAGCGTTAAGATTTTCTGATTTGTTTCACGACATAATGAGGAAACCTTATGAAACACTTGATCAATGCCCTGCAAGGAAGCCTA
>JAJRRF010000181.1 GCA_024279735.1 Alphaproteobacteria bacterium | reverse complement strand
TGGCATTTGATCCAGAACAGTTGTTACAATGTCCATGAGTTCCTCCGTTTTGAAGGATTGATGTCGTTTACAACACCATCTTCCCACAAATTGAGGGCTCACTTATTTTTTTGTTGGGTGAAAACTGTCCGAACTATTGGTGTATGAATCCTGAAATAAATTCAGGATGACAAAGAATAGTAACTGAATCAGTATCTTACAAAGACGCTTCATTATTTGCGTTAAATAGATAAGGAAGGACTGTCATGCTAAAATCTATCACTATCGAGAATTTCAAGAGTTTTGGCAAAAAGCAGTCCTTGCCGCTTGCGCCGCTGACCCTGATGATTGGGGCAAATGCCTCTGGGAAAAGCAACGCCATTGAGGCTTTCCGCTTCCTAAGCTTTTTGGCCGAAGGGCAAAAGCTGTCCACCATTCAGCATAATATTGATGACAGCAACAAGATATTTCGCGGCAGTAGCCGTGACCTGGGGCATCACGGGGCTAAGGAATTTACGCTGGGGTGTGAGATTGAGTGGCCAACATGGAATAAATTTTTGATAACATTGGGACGACAAAACAATGGTTTAAAAGTTTTGGAGGAAGAAATATTTGAAGATGAACGCTCTTTATATAGTGTGGAAAAAAATGATACTGGGAAAGTATTTCCTTTCCAAGAAAATAGGAATGTTGTTACCTTTAAAGATGGTCTGATACTTGATATTCCGAATATAACATCTGTAATGGGACATATTGAAAATTTAGCTGCTTTGTTTGATACAAATAACCCGCTTCAGTTTGA
Organism: Alphaproteobacteria bacterium; assembly: GCA_024279735.1. GTDB lineage: Bacteria > Pseudomonadota > Alphaproteobacteria > Rhizobiales > JAJRRF01 > JAJRRF01. The sequence goes on along the minus strand of JAJRRF010000181.1, from coordinate 40,109 downwards.
GGCATTACAATCAGTAGAACTCTATCAAATATTTCTTAAGGTAAATCTATTCATCGACCCAATCCCCTCGAAAATGCGCGGTGATAGTGTTCCTGAAAAAACACTGCGCAATGATTGCTCAAACCTTGCGGGCGTTTTGCAAACCCTTTGGGCAAAGGAAGAGAATAGAGAGCCGCTGCTTAACTTTATTAAAAGCCTGCCAGAGCAAAATTTTACAGATATAAGGCTTCAGGATGACCGCCGTGGCCGCTACTTTTTTGAGCTGGTTGAAACTTTTGGCGGCGAGGAACGTCCTGTGTTGGGGGAGCTTCTCTCAGACGGCACATTGCGGGTGCTGGCAATTGCTGCCGCCCTTCTTTCCGCGCCCGAAAATTCAACAGTGGTGATTGAGGAAGTGGATAACGGCATTCACCCGTCAAGGGCGCATGAACTGCTGGCGATGATGCTGGAAAAAGCTAAGGAGCGCAAAATACGCCTGTTGCTCACCACCCATAACCCCGCCCTGATGGATGCACTGCCAGATGAGGCCTTGGGCGATGTGGTGTTTTCATACCGCGATCCCAAAGACGGCGATAGCCGCCTTGTACGTTTGAGTGATCTTGATGATTATGAGGGGTTGGTGTTTCAGGGACCTCTTGGCACATTAGTCACAAATGGTATTGTTGACCGTTTTGTTAAAAACCCTGTTTCAGCTGAAGAACAGAAGGAGAAAGACGAGGAGTGGCTTGAACGGATGCGGGGTATTGGTGAATGAGCCGTATTATCTGTCTCATTGATACCAGTGTTTTTGTCACTATTCTCAATGTACCAAAGCTGAATAGGGATAGAGACGAAATCCTTAACACTTTTGAAAAACATAAGAATCGCAAATGCAAGTTTATGCTGCCTATTGCGACCATTTTAGAAACAGGAAATCATATTGCCCAAAATGGCGATGGAAGACAAAGACGAGATGTTGCCAATCTTTTTATCCAAGAAGTTCGTGATACCTTTGATGGGAAAGCTCCTTATACAATAAGTGAATGTCCTCTGACCAATGATTTTGCCCGTTGGTTGTCTGAGTTTCCAGAGTTGGCTATGAGAGAGATAGGCTTTGGCGATTTGACCATTATCAAGGAGTTTGAAAGGTTTTGTGCCATCTCTCCAGCCAAAGAGATTTTTATCTGGTCTCTTGACAATCACCTTACCAGCTATCACCAAAAGGCTAAAGTATAACAATTCGCAATTTCCTGTAAAAACAAATACCTGTTAGTGCAAGCCCAAAAACAACAAGAGAAACCAAAAAATTATGAACGTATTTTCCCATTTTGAGGGCATTATCCTTGATGCCGTGACGCAGCTCCAGTCTGAGGGGGTGATGTCCCCTGACATGGTCTGGAAGGGCGTGAGTGTAGAGACCCCGCGTGATGAGAGCCATGGCGACATATCAACCAATGTGGCGATGGTGCTGGCGCGGTTTGCCAAGATGAAACCGCGCGACCTGGCGCAGAAGGTTGCGGAAAAGCTGGAAAGCCATAGCGATATTGACAAAGTGGATATTGCCGGGCCTGGGTTTATCAACCTGACCATTGGTAAAGCGTTTTGGCTTCAGATTATTCCGCTGATTCTGGATGCGCCCACAAAATATGGCCGCTCTGAAGCGGGCAGAGGCCAAAAGGTCAATCTGGAATTTGTCTCGGCCAACCCGACGGGCCCGATGCATGTTGGCCATTGTCGCGGCGCGATCTTTGGCGATGCTTTGGCGCGGCTGCTGGAGTTTGCCGGCTATGATGTCACCCGCGAATATTATATTAATGATGCTGGAAACCAGGTCAATGTGCTGGCACGGTCTGCCTATCTACGCTATTGCGAGGCTGCGGGGCAGTCCATTGAAATCCCGGAAGGGCTTTATCCCGGGGATTATCTGAAACCTGTCGGACAGGCCCTGTTTGAAAAATATGGGGATAACTATCTGGGCAAGGATGAGGCTGAATGGCTGGCCCTGTTCAAGGACTTTTCCATTGATGCGATGATGGACATGATCCGCGATGACCTGAAAGCCCTGGATATATCGTTTGATGTCTATTTCTCCGAACGTTCCCTGATCCAGGGGGAAAAGGATGTGGTTAGGGCAACCATTACCGAGTTGCAGGAACGCGGCATTGTCTATGAAGGCACTCTGCCGCCGCCCAAGGGCAAGTTGCTGGAGGACTGGGACGAACGTGAGCAGACCCTGTTCCGTTCAACAGATTACGGTGATGATGTCGACCGTGCCCTGGTCAAGTCAGATGGCAGCTATACCTATTTTGCGTCCGACATGGCCTATCACAGGGACAAGTTCGACAGGGGTTTTGGCCAGATGATTGATGTCTGGGGCGCAGACCATAGCGGCTATATCAAGCGGATGAAGGCAGCCGTGAAAGCCCTGAGTGATGACAAAGGGACGCTGGATGTCAAGATTGTCCAGTTGGTCAACCTGTTTCGGGACGGGCAACCTTTGAAAATGTCAAAACGGGCAGGGACATTTGTCACCCTGCGGGAAGTTGTCGATGAGGTAGGCAAGGATGTGGTGCGCTTTATGATGCTGTACCGCAAGAATGACGCTGCGTTGGACTTTGATTTTGCCAAAGTTGTGGAGAACAAAAGGGAGAATCCGGTCTATTATGTGCAATACACCCATGCCCGCACCCAGTCTGTGCTGCACCGTAAATTGCCTGAAATGATGCCAGATATGACCTTTGATCCGCAGAACCTGGACAGTGTAGATTTGGGTCTGTTGACGGACGAAGCCGAGATTGCTGTGATAAAATGTCTCGCCCAATACCCAAAAACTGTGGAAAGTGCGGCATTAATGCATGAACCGCACAGGATTGCGTTCTATCTTAATGATTTGGCAAGCAATTTCAATTCACTGTATAATAAAGGCACAGATATACCACATTTACGGTTTATCTCTGGAGACAATAAACAGTTGACAGCAGCACGCCTTGCCATGGTTGCTGCTACGGCAGCAGTCATATCTTCAGGGTTACAAATATTGGGCGTTGAGCCTGTCGATGAGATGTAGGCCTGGCAAGGGTGTAAGGGTTGTAGCGTTGTGTTGTTGGAGTCTGAAAGTCTGGGCTATTATATCACATCAATATTTCAGGCGCGTTGCCTGAAGCGGCACATACTGAAAGAAGCAGGTAGAATCAATGAACGAAACCCAATATTATGTTGACCAGAACGGTAAGCAATATTACCTGGACCAGAATGGCCAGCCTGTCTATATAGACCCAATCCAGCCTGCCCGGCCAGCCTCAGTGCCCCAACAGGACTATGTTGAGCAGCCTTTCCAGCAACAGCCTGCCCTTGCTCCCCAGGCTCAGCCTGCTTTGGGCGAGCCTGCCCTTCAGGGAAATTTTGCGCCGCCAGAAGATTACGGTGTTTCAGTCAATGCTGGCGTACCTGTCTCAGAGGCAGCCCCGGTCGCTGACCAGGGCATGTATGCTGAGCAATATGGCGCAGCACCGGTTGCGGCCAAAAGTAAGTTGCCTGTGATTTTTGCCCTGGTAGGTTCAATTGGTCTGGGCGGGGTGGCGGCATATGTCTATAATACCCAGTTCACTAACAATACAGTAAGCAGCGGAGGCTCTGTCCCTTTTATTAAGGCCACTTCCACGACAGCCAAGGTCAAGCCTGAAAACTCGGGCGGCAAGGTGTTCCAAAATACCAATAAACTGATTTATGACCGGAGTGGGGGAGAGGACAGGCCGCAAAACGAGACTTTGCGTACCAGGGCTGAAAAACCTGAAGTGAGTACCATGGCCAAAGCAGCTTCTGTCAGGGAAAATGCCCAGAAACATGTTAGGACAACCAAAAATGTTATTGGTGCGCCCAAGTCAGTCAAGACATTTGTTGTTCTTCCTGATGGCAGGGTGATCAGGCCAGGTTCAAAAAATGTACCTGCCAAGGCCGTAACAGCGCAGCCTAAAACTGTTAAGAAAGTGGTTCAGGTTGCCGCTGTAAGGCCAGTTGGTGACAGACGTTTGTTTGTCAACAATAATGCCAGTATCGGTACGAAATTACGCGGCTCTGCTCCCCAACGCGTAGAACAGCGGCCAACCTCTTCAAATGGCAAGTTCAAGTATAAGCCGCGCCGGATTGCCTCCAACACGCCAATGGCTGCCCCTGCTGCTACGCCTAAATCTTCCCCAATGGGGATTTCATCAGGAGACTTTTTGCTCCAGCTTGCCGCACGCCGCAGTCATGACGGTGCAATGCAGGCTTTTTCCAAGCTGAAACAACAATATGTCTCTATCCTGGGAAGCTATACCTCTGATATCCAGAAGGCTGACCTGGGGGCAAAAGGAATTTATTACCGTGTCCGTGTTGGTCCAATCAATAGCAGGAGTGCTGCCATGGATGTCTGCCAGCAACTTAAGGACGCTGGCGGGGACTGCCTAATCAGGCAAAAATGATCATTTTTTCCCCAGCCAGCTTGTGGGACAAGGAAATTGGCATAAATGCCAGTTTCTGCTTGACCACACCCCGATAGTGTCGATACTCCCAGCCTTATGAAACTCAGAGCCTATATTACTGGATGTGCGGGACCAGTCCTCACAGAAGAAGAAAAGTCACTCTTCAGGGAATTGCCTCCCTGCGGCCTGATCCTGTTTGACAGAAACTGCCAAGACCCAAACCAGATCAGGGATCTGGTTGCCATGTTCAGGGAAGCTGTCGGTGATGAGACCGTCCTTATCCTGATTGACCAGGAGGGTGGCAGAGTCCAGCGGCTCAAACCTGTTCCAGAAAGTGTCCTGTGGCAGCATCTGGCGGGGGCAGGGAGCTGGAGACAGTGGCCAACTGGACGTTCTTATGGTGAGCTGTATCATAACGATGCTGCGAAGGGGCTGGAAGCCACCAGGCTGGTCTATCAACTTTTGTCGAGTGAACTGCTTGCCCTTGGCATTAATGTCAATTGTGTGCCTGTCCTGGATATTCCAGTAGAGGGCAGCCATGATATTATTGGTGACCGTGCTTATGGCACGGATATAGCAACGGTTGTGACATTGGGAAAAGTTGCTGCGCAGGCACATCTATCTCAGGGCGTTTTGCCAGTTATCAAGCATGTCCCGGGGCATGGCCGCGCCGATGCGGACAGCCATCATGAACTGCCTGTGCTGGATACGGACCTGGATAGTTTGAAAACTGTGGATTTCATGCCGTTTAAGCTCCTGAATGACTTGCCGCTGGCCATGACAGCCCATGTTCTTATCCCATCACTTGATAAAGACCAGCCTGTCAGCACCTCAAAAGGCATTATGAAGGATATTGTCCGTGACTGGATTGGCTATGATGGCCTGGTTATGAGCGACGACCTGTATATGGAAGCCTTGTCAGGTTCTATGGCTGTAAGGGCAAAAGCTGTGCTGGATGCTGGCTGTGATGTCGGGCTTTATTGCAAAGGGATTTTGGAACAGGTCAGGCAGACAGGCGAAATGTCCCCTGTCCTGGCAGGCGATGCCCTGCGCCGCTTCCAGGCCTCGGTTGATTTACTTGGCCAGGCTGAAGAGTTTGACCGCGACAAAGCGGACTATTATGTAAAACTGCTGAACGGAACGAGGTAAGATGTCTCAGCCCCCAACTTACAGTGAGCAGGACAGTCCTCCTTTTGAAGAGGATGACAGGGAGGTACTGGGGCTTGTCATTGATATAGAGGGTTTCGAGGGGCCGCTTGACCTGTTGTTGACCCTGGCTCGCAAGCAAAAGCTTGACCTGACCCAAATAGAGATCTTGCCACTGGTTGAGCAATATCTTGCTTTCATCCATCAGGCAAAGTCCTTGAAACTGGATGTTGCTGCTGATTATCTGGTGATGGCAGCCTGGCTGGCTTATCTCAAGTCCCGTTTATTGTTGCCGCCTGATCCTGATGATGGCGAGGAAGAACTGAGCGGTGATGAACTGGCTGCCCTGCTGGCACACAGGCTGAAGCGTCTTGAGGCAATGCGCAAGGCTTCAAAAATGCTGTTGGAACAGCCGCAGCTTGGCATTGATGTCTTTGGGCGGGGACTGCCGGAAGGGTTGGAAATAGTAGCCTGTGAAGGGTCGCCTGACTATGATACAACCCTGTACCAGATGCTCAAGGCCTATGCGGGTCTTCGCCAAATTCAGGCCGTCAAGGTTGTGACTGTCAAGAAAAGGAAGGTTTGGTCGCTGAAGGATGCCCGCAAAAAGTTGGAAAAAATGTTGCAGATGAATTTTGAATGGACAACAATAGACAGCTATCTTGTTGCCTATCTGGCAGATCCGGAAGAAAGGCGCACCGCCCTGGCTGCCAGTTTTGGGGCATCCTTGGAAATGGTGCGTGAAGGCCATGCTGAAATTCGTCAGGATGGCAGTTATACACCGCTTTATCTTCGTGCTGTCACTCCTGAAAAGAGCCTGAACCGTAAAGGGGATGCCTGATGAGAGATGAAAGCCCTTCCTCTAATGTGACACATTTGACTTCGGCAGAACGCATTGAAAATTTGCGTATATTGGAGGCTGTGTTGTTTGCTGCTACAAGACCAATGCAGACAAAGGAGCTACAGACCTACATTAATGTTGATGAGGATGTCGGGAGATATCTGAAGGAGCTGGAGGGAATATATGCCAGCAGGGGCATTAACCTGGTACGCATTGCGGATAAATGGGTTTTTAGGACGGCAGAAGACCTGTCAGGCCTGTTGCAACGGCAGGCGGCGGCAGCAACGAAACTGTCCCAGGCTGCCCTCGAAACATTGGTAATTATTGCCTATCACCAGCCAGCCACCCGCTCAGAAATTGAGGAAATTCGCGGTGTGGCGACCTCGAAGGGAACGCTGGATGTGCTGATGGAAGTGGAGTGGGTCAGGATGCGTGGCCGCAGGAAAGTGCCAGGCAGGCCAATTACTTACGGGACAACAGAACAATTTTTGTCCCATTTCAGTTTGGAAAATTTGTCGGATTTGCCGGGAATGGAGGAGTTCAAGGAAGCCGGTTTGCTTGAGGGCACAATAGCTGCTAGCTTCTCAATGCCAAAGCCTTCCCCGTCAGGTGAGTTTGCCGATGATGAAGAGCCGCTTTAGAATACTGAATATTGAATACATGACACAGAACACAGGACTAAAAAATTGTACTATAATGTTGAGACCAATAATCATGGTCTTGAGACTGACCCGTTTACAGCCCTCATTACCCCAAGGCCTATTGGCTGGATTTCAACCCTTGATGCAAAGGGGGTTGTCAACCTGGCACCCTACAGTTTTTTCAACCTGGTTTCCGAAAACCCACATTATGTGATGTTTTCGTCACGGGGACGCAAGGACAGCCAGCGTAATGCTGAGGAACAGGGGGAGTTTGTCTGTTCCCTGGCCACCTTTAGTCTGAAAAATGAAATGCTGCTTTCCAGCCTAAGCCATGCGCCTGAAATTGATGAGATGTCTTTCTCAGGGCTGAATGCTGCGCCATCAGGGAGTGTAGGGCCGCCGCGCGTCAAGGAAAGCCCCGTTGCCCTGGAATGCCTGCATCATGATACAATTGAGCTGCCCAGCAATGAAAAGGGCGGAGAAAACTATTCTATGGTGATCGGCAAGGTGGTTGGCATCTATATTGATGACCACGCGATCAGGGACGGCATGGTGGATATGGGGCAGTTGCGGCCGATGGCAGTTATGGGATATTCTGCGTTTTCATCAGTTGAGCCAGACCATATTTTTAGGATCACACCGCCGAAAACGCAGTCCTGAACAGGCTTTGGGAGATGCGGCGGAATTAAAGAGTCTCAAGCGGGGAGATCTATGCTATAGTCATATTAAAAACATGATAATCTTGTCTATAATGGAACTGGATTGTTATGATAATGGCAGTCAGTAGTGGCAGATGTTTTGTTATGGAGCATGTTGCCAGGTTTTAAAATGTTGAAAAAGTTATTTTGGAGAGAAGTCTATGCCAGGTGGGTATCAATTAGTATTAATCGCTCTGCTTGCAGTCCTGTTGTTTGGACGCGGCAAAATTTCAGGGATGATGGAAGACGTTGCCCTGGGTATTAAAAGCTTTAAGAAAGGTATGGCAGATGATGAGCCGGAAATTGCCGCTTCTGAAAAGGGAAAAACCATTGATCATGATGCTGACGAAAAAGTCGGCAGCACAAGTGTAAATGAAAATTCCAAGGCAAGCTAGGGAACTGAAAAAGGGCAGGGCAATCAGGTCTTGAGCCTTAACCATGTTCCTTCTTAGGTGATGGCAAGTGTTATCACTTCAGGGTATATTCAAGACAATATCCTGGTTCAGGGTCGTGTCAAAATACGGGTGAAAATATTTTTAAATGTTTGGAAATATTGGCTGGAGCGAACTTTTTATTATAGCATCCCTGGCAATTTTGGTTGTCGGGCCAAAAGAGTTGCCCCAGTTCTTGCGTGTTTGTGGGAAGTATTTTGGCAAGGTCAAGGGGATTGCCGATGATTTTCGTTCCCAGTTTGATGATGTTGTCCGGGACACTCAGATCGCAGATATCAAGGATAATATCCTGAAGGAAGTTGAGGATGTCAAGGCTGCCCTGCCGTCTGAAAAGGATATTGGCCTGGACTTTACCGAGCTTGATGATGCTGATAAAAAATCGGACAAAAAACCTGTTTATGAAGATGATGAAGATGAAAATCTTGATTGGGATGAGCCTGATGAGGTGATAGAGACCAGTGCCGATGGTGAAGTGACCCATCATAGTAAAAAAGAACCTTCTGAAAGTGATGATGAACCGGAAGCAGTCGGCAGGCAAGGCAAGGATGATGGCCAGGTTTCTGGCGCAGAAAATACAGGTTCAGGTCCAGATGAAAACGCGATTGGCAAGCTTGCTGTCCAGCATGACGATGATGACGACGGGGCCTTGCTTGATGAAGAGGAATATCTGGGCGAAGCCAGGACCAGCAAGGACATCTTGGAAGAAGGCCGCCAAAAATTTCAGGAGTCTGTGAAGGCTGAACAGGAAGAGGCTGCAATGGCCAAAAGGCTTGAACGTGTGCGGCAGGCAGAAAAACGTGAAGCTGCAATGGCAGACTCAGACAGGCGCGGTGCTTAGGTGGCTGCAACCAGGAAACATGGTAACCCGTAATTATGACTGACAAGACAGCAAGCGACTTTGACGAAACCAAAGCCCCGATCATGGAACACCTTGTTGAGTTGCGTCAGCGACTGATCTGGGTGATGGCTGGGATTTTTGTGACCTTCCTGGTCTGTTTTTATTTTTCCAAGGATATCTATATAATTCTGGTGATGCCATTCAAGGACGCGATGATTAGTTTTTATGGCATGGAACTGGCTGAAAAGTCCGTCAAGCTGATCACAACCTCACCGCAAGAACTGTTTATTGTCTATGTCAAGCTGGCACTGTTCGGCGCGATATTTCTGGCCTTTCCCATCATTGCCACCCAAATCTATATGTTTGTTGCGCCTGGCCTGTATAAAAGTGAGCGTGAAAGCTTTCTGCCATTTCTGATAGCTACCCCAGTCTTGTTTGTGATGGGGGCTGCGCTGGTCTATTATGTCGCCATGTCAATGGCTCTTGGGTTCTTCCTGAAAATGCAGATTAATGAGGCGGGCATTTCGGTTGAGATGCTGCCCAGGGCGATGGAATATCTAGGACTGATCATGACCCTGATCCTGGCCTTTGGGATATGCTTCCAGTTGCCCTTGATCCTGACACTGATGGCCAAAACAGGCCTGATTGGTGCAGAAGGCCTGAAAGCCAAAAGAAAGCACGCCCTGCTTGGCATTGCCGTTGTGGCGATGTTCCTGACCCCGCCTGATCCCCTGAGCCTGATTGCCCTGATCATACCAACCTACCTGCTTTATGAGGTCTCTATATTGTCGGTGGGTTATGTGGAGAAGAAAAGGCAGGAACAGGATAACCAGTAAAGCCTATTATTTGTGGGTATTCAAGGGTGGGTTCATATTCCTAATTTAGACTTGCGTAAAAAGAACTTTGCCCTGGACGCTGCCTGGCTGGGGGCGTATAGCTGTTTCCACATCATATTCTTACATAACAAGACATAATGCGGAGACAAGACGGTGCATGACCTCAAATGGATAAGGGCAAACCCAGCAGATTTTGATGGGGGACTGAAGAGGCGAGGTATGCAGCCTCATTCTGCTGAAATTCTGGCACTGGATGAAGAGAATCGCGCCCATATTGCCAAGTTGCAAGAGATGCAGACCCGTCGCAATGCTGTCTCGAAACAGATTGGCAAGGCCAAGGGCAGCGGTGATGAGGCCAAAGCAAAGGAACTGATGGACGAGGTTGCCTCCCTGAAAGAGGACTATGCGGCCGGGGAAAAGCAGGGCGGCAAGATTGCGGATGATTTGAACGCACTACTTGCCAGCCTGCCCAATATTCCTCTTGATGAAGTCCCTGATGGCGGCGGCGAGGCTGACAATGTCGTGACCCGCACAGAAGGCGAGAAACCCTCATTTTCCTTTACCCCCAAAGAGCATTTTGACCTGGGTGAAGATTTGGGAATGCTGGATTTCGAGACAGCAGCCAAAATGTCTGGCGCGCGCTTTGCCGTATTGTCTGGGCCGCTGGCGCGCCTGGAACGGGCACTGGCTGCTTTCATGCTGGACATCCACACCACAGAATATGGTTATACCGAAGTTGTCCCACCGATCCTGGTGCGGGATGAGGCGGTGTTCGGTACTGCCCAGCTCCCTAAATTTGCCGAAGACCTGTTCCGTACTGAGAACGGCTATTGGCTGATACCGACAGCAGAAGTGCCGCTGACCAACATGGTTCGAGAGCAGATTTTGGCAGAATCCGAGCTGCCAAAACGCTTTGCCGCTCATACGCCCTGTTTCCGCTCCGAGGCTGGGTCGGCAGGCAAGGACACACGCGGCCTTATCAGGATGCACCAGTTTTCCAAGGTTGAGATGGTGTCCGTTGTCCATCCCCGTGAAGCGATGGATGAGTTGGAACGGATGACAGGTTGCGCCGAAGAAATATTGAAGAGGCTGGGGCTGGCCTATCAGGTGCTGACCCTTTGCACAGGCGATATGGGCTTTACTGCCCGCAAGACCTATGACCTTGAAGTCTGGCTGCCAGGTCAGGACAGTTACCGCGAAATTTCCAGTTGTTCAGTCTGCGGGGATTTCCAGACGCGGCGGATGAAGACCCGTTTCAGGGAAGCAGGCGGAAAAACCCTGCATTTCCCCCATACCCTAAATGGTTCAGGGCTGGCCGTTGGCCGGACGATGGTGGCTGTACTGGAAAACTATCAACAGGAAGATGGCTCTATCATGATTCCTGAAGCCCTGCGTTCTTATATGGGCGGACTGGAAAAAATTGAAAAATCTTGAGGCGAAGTGAATGCGGATTTTACTGACCAATGACGATGGTATCGGGGCGCAGGGACTGGCAGCACTGAGGGATATTGCGCAGAGCCTGAGTGACGATGTCTGGATTGTGGCCCCGATGACCAACCAGAGCGGGGTATCCCATTCCCTGACATTGCAAGTTCCGTTGCGGGTCAACCAGCTTGAAGAGCAAGTATTCTCTGTTTCGGGTACGCCAACGGATTGCGTTTTGATGGGTGTGTTGGAACTGATGACGGACAAGAAGCCTGACCTGCTGATTTCTGGGGTGAACAACGACCAGAATGCTGCTGATGATGTGACCTATTCAGGGACGATCGCTGGCGCAATTGAGGGTACCTTGCTGGGTATCCCTTCCATTGCCATGAGCCAGCGTCGGCCTGACGAGGGGCTGGGGGCGATTGACTGGTCGTTGGCGCGAGACCATGGCCCCGACATTATCAGTAAACTGTTGAAAAAGGGCTGGCCTGAAGAGATCTTTTTTAATATTAATTTCCCTGCCTGCACGTCATCTGAGGTCAGGGGGACAAAGGTTACAGAGCAGGGGCAGCGTAACCCAAACCTGCTGTTGCGTTATGACAAGCGCATAGATATGCAGCATGATCCCTATTATTGGCTGTTTTACCGCAGGGACAAGGGAAATCCGCCCGCCCAAACAGATTTGGGAGCCTTGCGGGACAACTTTATTTCAGTATCCCCGCTGCATCTTGACATGACCCACCAAAAGACGGTCAATGACCTGAAAGGTATTTTTGGGGACGGGAAATCATAACGGGGCATGACGACCAATGGATCAACAGGACGATAAGCAGGACCGAATCAACCTGATCATGACCCTGCGCAGCAAGGGAATTCTTGATGGCGAGGTACTCAATGCGATTGAGCTGACACCACGACACCGTTTTGTGTCAGAAGCTTTTCGTGAATATGCCTATAGGGACATGGCCTTGCCTATTGGGGAGGGGCAAACTATTCCTGAACCCTATATTGTTGCCAAAATTTGTGAGGCTCTGTGGCTCAAGGAAGAGTGCAGGGTTCTTGTGATCGGTACTGGGAGCGGCTATCTGGCTGCTGTCCTGGCCAAAATAGCACGCCGTATCTATACAGTTGAAAACCAGCGCAGCCTGATGGTGGCAGCAGAAAAAAGGTTTCAGGATCTCGAACTCCACAACATAGCCACACTGGTGGGTAATGGTTGGCAGGGCTGGCTGGAACAGGGGCCGTTTGACAGGATTGTTATTGCAGCAGGTGTAGATGACTTGCCGATTGGGTTATATGAACAGCTCCGCCCCAAAGGTATTATTGTTTATCCGCAAACCCAGGAAGATGGGTCACAGCACCTTATTGTGCTGCGCAACTATGAGGACAGGCCAGATATAAAAACCCTGGGGGAATCCCACTTTTCCCTGTTGTCCAAAGATTGATAATTTGTGTGAATTGGCGTTAACCTTTTGTTAACCATAAATTTAGAATACTGGTCATAAACCAGGGATAGCTGCCCAGCAGGCTGATTGCCTTATTTGCGCCTTATGCTGGTCAAACCCATGTCTTGAATCCCCACTATATTTTACAGTTATAAATTCCCGGCAGGGAGGCGATCTACGAACCGAAACCAGGGTGTTTTAGCCCTGTATCAGGCGGGTTCTAAGCAGTAGAGGGACAGGACGACATGGGTAACAAGACTATGAATAAAAATTTGGGTAACTACACATCATCTGCAATCATAATTGGGGCAAGCCTGCTTCTTTCTGCTTGTAGCACAGGTGTGACACGTTTTGACTACCCTGCGATGGGATATAATTCATCAGAGACAGACAGTTCAATTTTTGGTGACACGAACAGTTATCCAACGCCTTCCAGGTCTAGCAGGTCAGGTAGGTCTTATGACAGCGGTGTTGCGGATGAGTATGACAGCTCCTCCAACACGTCTTCAGGACAAGATGCCAAGGTTGCTTCTTACAGCCGGGGCAATGTCCAGAGCGAGACTGTCCGCGAACTCTCTCCGCCTTCCAGGCAGCGTTCTTACCAGCCGCGCCGTATCTCAAATTTTGGATCAGGAAAGCCTGCCACATCATATTCACAAAATAATGGTGCAACGAATGAAAATACCGTTCGCGTTGTCCAGGGTGACACATTATACAGCATTTCCCGCCGTTATGGCCTGAAGCCTGCTGACTTTATGGCTGCCAATAATATGGAGGACACTACTGTTCGTCTTGGACAACTTCTTACGGTTCCAGCAAAAGGTGGTAGCAGGAATGTTGTGGCTTCAGCCAAACCCAGGACATCCAGATCTGCGCCAAAACCGGTCTCTAATTTCCAGTATGCTTCTGACAAAAACAGGACATCAGCGATCAGCCATACTGTCCAGAGCAGTGAAACGCTTTATTCAGTTGCACGGAAATATGGGGTCAGCTATGTCCAGTTGGCGCAGTGGAATGGTCTGGAGCAGAATGCAGGTCTTCGTATTGGCCAGAAACTTTCTCTTAAGCCTGGCATGAAGCCAGTGAGACGGGTCGCCAAGCTGAAAGACAGTTCCGGTTCACGCAATGATGCAGCAAGGACAGGGTTGTGGAATAAAAGGTCTGCCCCAAAAGCTGTCAAGCCAAAAGCTGTTGTTGCGAAAATTCCTAGGCCAAGGAAACTTGCAGCCCTGAAAACAGTCCGTAAAGCTGCCCCAAAAAGAAGGGTTGGCGGCTTTCGTTGGCCAGTTCGTGGGCGTATCATTTCCAAGTTTGGCCCAATGGCCAATGGTAAAAATAATGATGGTGTGAATTTTGCTGTCCCAATGGGAACGCAAGTTAAGGCCGCTGATAATGGTGTTGTCGCCTATGCTGGCAGCGAGCTTAAGGGATATGGTAATCTTGTCCTGATCCGCCATGCCAATAATTTCGTATCTGCCTATGCCCATAACAGCAGCCTGAAGGTCAGGCGCGGCGACCGTATCAAGCGTGGTCAGGTTGTTGCCCTTGTTGGCAAGACCGGTGATGTCAGCCAGCCACAGCTTCATTTTGAACTTCGTAAGGGCTCCAAGCCGATCGACCCCATGCAATATATGAGCAAGTAGCACAATGCTCAGTCTATCATAAAGCGGTTGCCATTTATTACAGTGGCAGCCGTTTTTTTTGTTTGCCAGCCTTGTCCTGGATAAACTGCCAGCCAACCCTGCCTGAACGCGCGCCCCTGGTTGCTGCCCACTCAATCGCATCTGCCCCAATATTTTCCGTATCCAGTCCAAAATACCTGGCATAGCCCTGTACCATATCGAGATAATCTTGCTGGGAGCAGTTGTGAAAGCCGATCCAAAGGCCAAAACGGTCTGACAGGGAGACCTTTTCCTCTACTGATTCTGACGGATGTATTGCTGTGGAGCGTTCATTCTCAATCATGTCGCGTGGCATCAGGTGTCGTCGGTTGGAGGTGGCGTAAAACAGTACATTTTCCGGTTTGCCTTCCAGGCCACCCTCAAGGACTGCTTTTAGGGATTTGTAGGACGTATCGGCATCATCAAAAGACAGGTCATCACAATACAGGATAAACCTGTCCGCTGACTTTTTGAGAATGGATAGGCAGGCGGGCAGGCTTTCAATGTCTTCCCTGTGAATCTCAACAAGTTTCGGACAGGGGAAGCCTGCTTTTGCTGTGCCTGATTTTTTTGCGCCAGCAGTGTTGTTTTGCAGCTCGGCATGGACAGCCTTGACCAGGCTGCTTTTCCCCATCCCCCTGGCTCCCCAAAGCAGAGCATTATTGGCAGGGTAGCCCTCAGAAAATCGTTTCGTGTTATCAAGCAGGGTCTGCTTTTGCGAGGAAATCCCTTTCAGCAAGGTGAGGGGAATAGCCCAGACCTGTTTGATGTCTGTAAATGTGAGGGAATCGCCATGCCACAAGAAAGCAGTGGCATTTGAAAAGTTATGGGAACGGGGCGGATTAGGGGAAAGCCGTTCCAGGCTTTGTCCGATAGAAGTCATTTGCTGGAGAAGTTTATGCTGGAAAGACATTGCGATTGCTGTTCCTTAATGTCGGGTATTTATCCCTAGTTTATTACTTTTTGCAGATAATTTTCTTAACACATGTTGCAAAGCCTACAGGGCTGCTATAATCAGTCTGTTATCAAGTAATCAAAAAGTCTCTAAAGTTGAGACGCAACGTAACGGCCTGAATGGAAATTTGGGGTGTTTTTTCACGGCAGTTATTGTAATCCTGTAACCTGGCTCTATCTTTAATATCTATACCTGCAATGCAAGATTTTTCGTTACCTAACTGAACAAAGGAAGTCGTCACATGTTTTTTTATCCAGTCCTGGCTCAGGCTGCGCCAGGAGGCGGCAATGCAATCATCCAGTTGATCCCATTTTTGCTTATCTTTTTGGTGATGTATTTCCTGATTATCCGTCCGCAACAAAAAAAGATGAAGGAACACCAGGATATGGTTGCCTCCTTGAGACGCGGCGACGCTATTGTGACCAGCGGCGGCATTCTTGGCAAGGTCACAAAAGTCATTGATGATGCAGAGGTGGAAGTTGAGATTTCCGATGGTGTCAAGATCAAGATGTTACGCTCTGCGATTGGTGAAGTACGGGTGAAGGCTAACCCTGTCTAGGAATAGGCTGGCTGACAGACCCTGAACAGGTTCGTAGTGACTAGAGCAAATTGCAAGCAATTCCGATCGGACGACCTTGCCCTAGCCCTTATATGGCGCATATCTTAACCGCAAATCGTAACGATTTGCTCGCACTATGCACTAGAGTTCGCAGAATTTAAATATTATCCTATAGAATTGACCCTGTCCGCAGGTTCACTTGGTTCTCTTTTATAACAGGAAAACAGACCCCTTATGTTGTATTTTTCAAAATGGAAAACAATTTCCATCATCGCTGCGGCCTTGTTTGGTATCCTGTATGCTGCCCCCAACCTGTTTTCCAAAAAATCGGTAGAGGGAATAAATGACCCTTTGCCTAACAGGCAAGTGAAGTTGGGGCTGGATTTGCAGGGAGGTTCCCATTTGCTGCTGGAAATGGATACCTCTTTTATCGTAAAAACCTGGCTGAACTCTATCCGTTCTGATATTTCTGAGACGCTTTGGAAGAAGAACAAGATTGAGCATGTCGCCAAGACCAATATTTCTGGCAAGGAGATTCTTGTCCGTATAGGTAAGGGGTCAGAGCAGGCGAAAGCCCTGGCATTGCTCCAGAAAAATCTGGTTGTCGACTTGAACAACTCAATTATGGGCGGTGTCAGTGCCAAAAACCTGACCGTGGTTGAGACAGCTGACAAACAGATCAAAATCAATATTACGAAACCCGCTTTGCTCCAGCGTGTCAACAAGGCACTGGGTTTTGCGATAGAAACCCTTGGGCGCAGGATCAACGCTTTGGGTACAACAGAGCCGACCATCCAGAGGCAGGGCAAGAACCGTATCCTGGTTCAGGTTCCTGGCTTGAAAGACCCAGAAGAGCTTAAAAAGTTGATCAGCAAGACAGGTTCCCTAACATTCCAGATGGTTGACCCGTCCTTTGGCCCTAACGAAAACAAGTCTGGCCGTGTCCCGTTCCTGTCTGAGAGGGTTTGGGAATATCAAGATGGGATCAAGACCACAGCCTATATCCTGAAGAAAAAGGTGATTGTGGGCGGTACGGATTTGGTTGATGCACAGCCTTCCTTTGATCCGCGCACCAACCAGCCTGTCATTACCTTCCGTTTTAATGGACACGGCGCAAAATCCTTTGGCCAGGCCACCAGTAAGAATGTTGGCCGCCTGTTTGCAATTGTGCTGGATAACAAAGTGATCTCTGCGGCAACCATCCAGGAACCTATCCTGACTGGGTCAGGGCAGATCAGCGGATCTTTTTCCTCCAAGGAAACCACCAGGATGTCTATCCTTTTGAGGTCTGGCGCGCTTCCTGCTCCCTTGCAGGTTGTTGAGGAACGGACTGTCGGGGCGAGCCTGGGCAAGGACGCTGTCGCAGCAGGCTTCATGGCCTCAATGCTGGGTCTGGTTGTTGTTATCGCCCTTGTCTTTGTCAGTTATGGGACATTTGGCCTGTTTGCCAATGTCGCCCTGGTTGTCAACATGATCCTGCTGATGGCAATCCTGTCGATCTTGCAGGCAACACTTACATTACCGGGCATTGCTGGTATCGTACTGACGGTGGGTATGGCGGTAGATGCCAACGTGTTGATCTATGAGCGTATCCGTGAAGAGATACGCAATGGCAAGCCCGTTATCAATGCGATTGATGCAGGGTATAGACGGGCGTTCGGCACGATTGTTGATGCCAATATCACAACCTTTATTGCTGCCGTGATCCTGTTCTTTATGGGGTCGGGGCCGGTCAAGGGCTTTGCCGTCACCCTGTCAATCGGTATCATCACATCCGTATTTACCGCCTTTACACTGACCAGGCTGATTGTGTCCTGGTGGGCCAAGAGGGAAAAACATACCGAAATTCCAATATAGCCAGATACCTGTTTTGGAAATTTAGAAGAATTATATAATACTGGAACCAGCCCTTAATGGGTGCTGGCCTTTAGGAGAAAGACATGAAGGGCATTCACCCTGTACCGACAGATACAAAAATTAAGTTTGTATCTTATGGCAAGATGGCACTGATGCTGTCAACAATTGGCATTATTGCTTCCATATTCCTGTTCGCAACACGCGGCCTAAACTATGGCATTGATTTTATTGGTGGCACCCTGGTTGAGATAGAGACCAAGGATACTGCAAACCTTAAAGACTTGCGCACAAAGGTTGGCAGTCTGGAACTGGGGGATGTGCAACTCCAGCTTTTTGGCAACCCTAAATCTGTGCTGATACGGGCAGAAACCCAGCCTGGTGGAGAGAAGGCGCAACAGGCGGTTGTTGACAAGATCAAGAAGGCTCTGGATGGCCAGGGGATCAAGTTCCAGCGGACAGAGGTGGTTGGGCCTACTGTATCGGGTGAACTAGTCACATCCAGTATTGAGGCTGTCGGGCTCTCAATCCTGGCTGTGTTGTTCTATATCTGGGTCAGGTTTGAGTGGCAATTTTCGGTGGGTGCGATTGCTGCCCTGGTGCATGATGTGATTTTGACCATCGGAGTGTTTTCCCTGTTGCAGATGGAATTTAACCTGCCCATTATTGCGGCCTTGCTAACCATTGTGGGCTATTCGCTCAATGATACCGTGGTGGTGTTTGACAGGGTACGAGAAAATTTACGTAAATATAAGAAAAAGCCGCTGGACCAGTTATTGGACCTGTCTGTCAATGAGACCCTTTCCAGGACGATCATGACATCTGTGACCACATTGGCTGCGTTGTTGGCTCTTTATATCTTTGGCGGCGAGGCTCTGCGGGGCTTTACCTTTGCCATGATCTGGGGCGTTGTGGTCGGGACGTATTCCTCAATCTTTGTTGCCTCTCCTGTGCTGCTTTATCTTGGGGTCAAGAGGGACTGGAGCGGCAACGCTGTTAAGGGCGCACCGCAGGAAGAAGGAACGGTATAGCCATTGGAAAACAGGATGACAGACAAGGAAGCCTTTTTTCCTGGACAGCCCCAGATTGATGCTTACGGCAATAATGGGTTTCGCTTTGCGGAAATGAGCCATGTCGGGTCTGTGCTGTTTTTACCCAGCGGTGTCTTTAGCTGGCCTGTGACCAGTTTCGAGGATATTTCCCTGGACAGCTTTAACAAGGTTTTCCAGCAAAAGGACAGGATAGAGTTCTTATTGTTTGGTACAGGTGACCAGCAACTTTTTCCTTCTTCTAATATCCGCAGGGCTTTTGAGCAGCAAAATATTGGCTTTGACTTTATGGATACCGGAGCCGCCTGCCGCACCTATAATATCTGTATGGATGAAAAGCGCGCTGTCGCAGCTGCCCTGATTGCCGTCGATGTCCAAAGTGCAAAGGGCTGAGCTGAAAAGTGCTGTTAAACAACCAGCAACAAAACCTCCATATCAGGTCTCTGGTGAAAGCCTGTGACAGGGAAAGCTATTTGTCTGCACTATTTGGAAATCCTGCCCATGCCCATGCCTTGTGGACAGTCTATGCGTTTAACTGTGAACTGGCAAAAATATCTCGCCAGGTGCGCGAGCCAATGCTTGGAAAAATTCGCTTGCAATGGTGGCATGATGTGGTCGAGCAGGCAGGCAGGCAGCAGGAAAACCTGTCAGGGCATCCTGTTGCGGACCAGCTGACCCAAGTGATTGGGGAGTACGGTCTGGACTCTGCTCTTTTTCATAAGATTATTGATGCCAGGGAAGAGGAGTTCGGGGAGCATTATCTCAGGGATAGCCAGTCCTTTACACTTTACCAGGAAGCAATATGGGGGAATTTGTACCGCATTGCCTGGCAGGTCAGCAGCTTTTCACCAACTGATGACAAGGAGAACCAGGCCATGGATGAAGAACTGTTTAACTGCGCAGGCAATATCACAGCCATGATAAAGTTTATATCTTTGGCACATCCCACCGTTATTGCGGCTCATATGGCTCTGGTGCTGGATCAGCCTGTCCAACTTCCTGTGGAGGGAGGCCAGGGCTCAGTTCTGAAATTTGGCACGCAGATGAAGGCGTATAAAGAGATACAGGTCACTGGGCTTGAAAAAAAAATGGCTTTTGTAGCAGGGGTAGTCTCAAAAACTCCAAAACCCTGCCAGGACATTTTCCTGCCTTTGGCTCTTGGCGCAAAATATATCAAACAGTGGCAGCAGAATGATGATACTGACCACACTATGTTTTTGCGGCTTAATCCTTTGTCCCAATTTTTTACCCTCTGGCGTGCCAGTTACAAGGGGCTGGGGCATTATCTAAAAAAGGTGTAGCTGGCTGTTCAATGATTTAGACTCAAAGAAAATCAGGGGACTGTAGAAAGTCGACAAAAAAACACAATCTTTCTTTAGGAATCATTGGTTAACTCTCTTGAATGACGGCGGCAAAATGAAAAACTATCTAAAATTATTATTTTCTCTTCTGGTTCTGTTTGGCATGACGATGGCAGCGCAGGCGCAATATTATGATATTCCTGAAGCAGGGAAGTCTGAAGCTGATCCAGAAAAGACTGTACAGGAGCAACAACCTGCTGAGAAACAGGCTGAACCCAACACAGGGGCAATTGTCTGGAAGTTGGAAAATCCGTTTCGCCTGTTTACCAATCCACTTTCAACCAAGATGCACCAGGATGTACTGGACACTCTGGAAGAGGGCCAGTCCGAGAACCCAATACTGGCGACTGAGCGCAAACTTTCGGAAAAATTTTCAAGGGGCTGGGCAGACCTGGTCTATCAGGAAACCTGCTGGGATACCTTTAACAAGCGTTATAAGCATTGTAACAGCCAGAATACCAACTATATCTTTCCAGAGTCCCATACCATAATTGCTAAAATGGACAGGGTGGACAGTTATGGCGAATATTGTAACTGGCATGTCTCACCCCTTTCTGGCAAAAGATCCTATAGACGCAAACATTACCAAAAGGTCAGCCAAGACTGCACAGCCCCTGTCAAGCTGAACATTCCCTATCCAAAGGGGGCGCGTATCACTGTGATGATGAATGGCAGGGAAATTGCCTGGCAGGATATTACGGTCAAGGATATTTTTGTGGTCGGCATCGGGGACAGCTTTGCCTCAGGCGAGGGCAATCCTGACCATCCTGTGCAATTGTCCCGTAGTAGGGCTGCCTATTACGGTAAGGATCCTTCTGGCAAGGAGCTAGCGGGATACCCGACCCGTGAGGGCAACTGGAAAACCATTGGTGACCCAGCGTTCCAGTCAAAGGCGGCAGACTGGTCAGCCCGACCCTGTCACCGTTCGCTCTATTCCTACCAGCTCAGGGCTGCCCTGCAATTGGCACTTGAAAACCCCAAAAGGGCTGTGACCTATGCTGGCTTTGCCTGCGCCGGTGCCGAGATCCCCATTGGACTGTTCAAGCGATATAAGGGCACGGACTGGGCAAAAAGTTATCCCTTCCTGCCCCAGATCAGCGCGGTTTCCAATGCAATTTGCGGGGAGGGAGAGGCGGCAACCGAAAAGGACTATACCTCTGCCTATTCCCAGGTTGGACGTGTGCCTGACCTGTCTGAACTGGTGTTGCTGAAATGCTATAACAAGAATAAACGCAAGATTGACCTGGTTATGGTCTCCATTGGTGGCAATGATGTTGGGTTTTCAAAAATTGTGGCCGGAGCGGTATTCAGGCAGAAATCTTTTTTGAGAAGGGCGGCAACCTATGGTTCAAGCCTCTCAATCGCACGCAGCAAGCTTAAGGAACTGCGACACCGCTATAAGGCTCTGAACAAGGCCATGCACTATATTTTGGGCATTCCCTGGTCAGAGCCGGAACGGATTATCCTGACAGCCTATCCAGGGATGTCCTTCCAACAGGATGGCACGAGCATCTGCACAAAAGACAGCGGGGGCTTTTCGGTGCATCCAGAATTCAGGGTCAATGAAAAGGAACTGGAGCGCGGGGAAGCCTTTGGTGATGAGCTTTATAGTGTGATGCGCAGTTCGGCCAAGGCTCAAGGGTGGACCTTTGTCGATGCCCACAGGGAGAGTTTTCGCGGCCACGGCTTTTGCGCGGTCAGCCAGGACAATCCATACAGCCTGGCCGAAAACATGAGTTTCCCGCTGTTACACAAGGGAAAATGGAGCGGTTTTAACCCAGCTGACTTCCGCCCCTATGCCGCGCGGCAACGCTGGTTCCGCACCCCCAATGATGCCTATTTGGCAGTGCATTACCAGGCCAGGGGCAATATTGTCAAAAGGGTGTTCCGTTCCAAAAAGCTGTCCTGGTTTCAGGTGCTGTTGGCCGGCACCTATAGCGGAGCTTTCCACCCGACCGCCGAAGGCCACGCCGCCATCGCCGATGCCGTGGTCAAGAAGGCACGCCTGGCTCTGGAAAAATATAACGGGAAACCGCAGCTCCAGCAGCAGGCAAAAGACTGACCTGGGAGCATAATGAAGACAAGTCGCCTAGGGCTTGTCTGGTTAAACTATGCAACCCATAAGGACTCTGGAGCAAAAAATGATCGGGATTAAATGCATTTTTCTGAAGGCGTTGTCCTTATAACACTGGCTGGTTGTCTCTGGCAGAGGGTTCACGGCGTGGATCCCAAGATCTTGCGTCTTGGGATGACAGGGTTAGGGGGATTGTTTCTTTGATTTGGCATCTTTTTGTTCAGCACTATTTCTGGTAAAGGTGCAGAGCCATTGTCTGGAAATAATAAAGTGCCGTGCCTATCTTCAAGAGCTTCTGTTCTTCCTTCTTGCCACAAGCCTTCTTTGCTACATTTAGCACATTGAGCTAATAAGTATTGAGACCTTCCAGAGCCCATCATTTGTCCTGGGTAAAATAAGGGTTGCCAAGACATGTGAGAATATGTTCCGCAGAATGGACAATGGAAAGCATCAAGCATAAATGGGGGGAGGTATAGTTCATTATTTCTTACTTTCTCTGAAATCTGGGTCTGTTCCTATGTATTCAGGTCTTAATTTAAGAGGCTTTATCCCCAAACAACCCCACCGCACCCAAAACAAAACCCACTATGTGGGTTACTCGGCGGCCTCTACTTTGGGGTGTTGGGCGATGACTTCTAGCAGCATCTTGCCGTAGCGGTCGCGCTTGGTTTCGCCGATGCCGGTAATCATCAGCAGCGCGTCGCCTGTGTCGGGGCGGAAGGTAATCAGTTCTTCCAAGGTGGCATCGCCGAAAATCACATAGGGCGGCACATTGCCGGCCTTGGACAGGTTGGTGCGCAAAGTTTTCAGTGCGTCATAAAGCGGCTTGTCGGTTTCAGACAGGTTGAAGACAGGACGGTTGGACTTGCGCTTCCTGGCAGGGGACAGCTTGGCCTTGACCGGAATGCGGAGCATCAGGGTCTGTTCACCGCGCAGGACAGGGCGGCACTTGTCAGTCAGCTTGATCGCGCCATAACTCTCGACATCGGCATAGACATAACCCCCGGCCACCAGCTGGCGGACAATGCGGCTCCATTGCGGGTTGGTCTTGTCATCTCCCATGCCAAAAACCTTGAGCTGGTCATGGCCATTGCGCTTGATACGGTCATCTTCCTTGCCCTTGAGAATATCCACCAGATAGCCAACACCAAACATCTGTCCGGTGCGGTAGACGGTAGAGAGCAATTTTTGTGCATCAACTGTGCCGTCATACATTTCCGGTGGGCTAAGACAATTGTCACAGTTACCGCATGGTTCTTCCAGGGTCTCGCCAAAATAGCCAAGCAGGGCAATGCGGCGGCAGTCTGACTGTTCACACAGCCCCAGCAGCGCGTCCAGTTTATGTGCCTGTACCCGCTTATGTTCCTCGCCCGCATCACTGTCCTCGACCCAGCTGCGGAGCTGGATAACATCTTGCAGGCCGTAAGACATCCAGACATTGGCTGGCAGGCCGTCACGTCCAGCGCGGCCTGTCTCCTGATAATAGGACTCAATCGATTTGGGTAAATTCATATGGGCAACAAAACGCACATCTGGCTTGTCGATTCCCATGCCAAAGGCAATGGTGGCGCAGATGATTATGCCATCCTCACGCAAGAAACGTTCCTGGGCATCCTGGCGCACCTGCGGGTCAAGCCCAGCATGATAGGGCAAGGCGTTATGGCCCTGTTTGCTGAGCCAGCTGGCAGTCTCTTCGACCTTTTTGCGTGACAGGCAATAGACAATGCCCGCATCGCCCTGGTGCTCACTCTCGATAAACTTGGCCAGGGCATTGCGGCCACCATTGCCTTCAGTAATGGTGTAGCGAATATTGGGGCGGTCAAAGCTGGAGATAAAGGTTTTTGCCTGTCCCAGGGCAAGTTGCTGGATAATCTCTTCACGGGTGCGCTCATCTGCGGTGGCGGTGACCGCAATGCGCGGCACATCGGGGAAATGGTCATGCAGCACAGACAGGCGGCGATATTCAGGGCGGAAGTCATGCCCCCATTGCGACACACAATGCGCCTCATCTATCGCGAACAGTGACAGGTCGGCGTAGCGCAATTGGTCAAGCATATAGTCATTGACCAGCCGCTCTGGCGCAATATAGAGCAGGTCAAGTTTGCCGTCGCGCAAATTTTGCAACACCTCAAAACCTTGTTCCTGGCTCAGGGTGGAGTTGAGGAAGGCAGCCTTCACGCCGACCTGTTTCAGGGCAGCCACCTGGTCCTGCATCAGGGCAATTAGCGGGGAGACCACAATGGCGCAGCCCTTGCGCACCAGGGCAGGTATTTGGTAGGTTAGGGACTTGCCGCCGCCAGTCGGCATCAGGGCCAAAACATCCCCACCGTCAATCAGGGTCTTGATAATGTCTGCCTGGTCAAAACGAAAGGCATCATAGCCAAATGTCTTTTCCAATATTTCCTGTGCCCGCTGCATTTTTTGCCCCTGTCCCTCATAATATTATATTAATTCACAAAAGGAGAGACGTTTAGAAATGTTGAAACAACTCTGCCCATCAGGATTACCTCCATTTTGAAAGTGAGACTCCTTTTGCGAACGGGTATTTCTAAATCACATAAGGCAACGACTTTCTTCTTGTCATTGTGGACTTGATCCGCAATCCATAACCACAAATGTCAAATCTTTTGTCCAGTTTCTGCTTTACAATAACTAGGCTCTGGGATTATGGATCCTGAACTAAGTTCAGGATGACAAAAAATATTTATTTTCAATAAGTTGTCAAGTTACTTATCCATGTATTTGCGTTACAAAAAGCTTCCCTCTGAAAACAAGATCCCATATGTGGTTTGGTATAACCCGTACTATCCTTGCGGCCTACCATAGAGCAAGGCAGAGGTAGTTCAATGGCATTGCACAAAGATAGTGGCTTTATCCACGGACAGAGCTTTGGCAGGGTTTTGGGACTGAGGACGGGTGTGGATATTTTTGGGGCAGATCTTGTTTTCGGGATTTCTGCGTCAAACCTGGATTTTCTGACATAAAAAAGGCCAGGACAACAGATGTCCTGGCTGCAAAGGCTGCATTGAAGTTTTTTGTTTCAAGGCAAGCCTTATGGAAACCTGGATTTCACCTGTCCCCAAAAGGTAGCATCTTTGAACCGATGATTACTGCACTTCTGTTTTATAGAGTGCAACCAGTTTCTGCCATTGTGTCTTGTCCAGGATCTTGTTCAGGTTGTCACGGCAGTCAAGCCTTTGGCTGAGGATCTGTTTGCGCAGGTTATTGGTCTCTTCCATCTTGTTCAGGAGGGATGCCTTGTCCTTGCCCCTAAGGGCATTGCGGACAACGCTTTTTTCAAGAATGGCAGTCTTGTGAACCAGGAAACGCATATGTTTTTCAGTTTCGGAAAGCCATAGGCCAATCGAGGCCTTTTGTTTTTCGGTCAGGGCGAGGGTCTCTCCATGCTTTTTGGCAAGGGTCAGGAGGGACGTTGCTGACTGCGTTTTTGATGATATTGAAGCAGTTGACATAGGCGACCCTGCATTGGCAGGAGCGAAGGCAGCAGGAATGATAAGAGAAAGTGCAAGTGTAAGCAGGGCTGTAAATCTTTTCATAATGACCTCTTTGGCTTTAGTGGTGACATGCCATCGCAGAAGGGCAAAACAGTCCTTGGGCAGCGGTATGCCTGAATATCAATGAGAAGGCAGAATGTATCACAACAACGCAACGGGTATGGGAAACAGTCTGTACTGGTACTTGACACACCAACCATATTATCAGAGATAAAGGGCCAGGAACTCTATTGGTGTTACATACTTGTATGGCCTGAACCCCGAACAGGGCTGCCATCTTGCTTTTATGTGTAGACCTGTTATGGCCTAATTATGGCATAAAAATGGACACTCCTTTTTGAAAATGGCTTAAAGGGGATGGTGTTGCCACAAAACCTGTGGCAGGGGAAAGGCTTTTCTAACAATGGCCTTCGATCAAGAAGAGTGCTTTTATCCACGGACAGGGCTGTGGATATTTTTTTTGGGGGGGCAAACCTTAAAAAGAACATTGTTGCATTATTTAAATGATAGTTTTTATATACGGGATAAATTGCCCTAACCTTTGCAGGAAAGCCTGGTTTATGCACGTTTCTTATCCATTCTCACTGTTTGACCTCATAAAATTCAGTCTCTATATGATGCCAAGATCATGGGCAAACTATAAACTATATGCCAGTTTTTTCCTGTTTTTCTTTGTTATTGGACTGGTCAGCAACCCACTTTCCCCAGTCGGGGTAATTGTACAGGTGATAATCGCAGCAATAGCCAGTTTAATAATGTTTCTCTTTTTGTAACTCCCCAGCTTGTTTTAGGTGTGTTAACTAATTGATAAATAAGGATAAAAATAAATCTTTATTTTTAAAACCACTAAAATATGATCATTTTTCCATTAAAAAACAGGATTTTTAGACTGTATTCCGCTTGAAACCGCGTATTTACGTGAAAAAAGAAGCTGGGGAGTTACTATTATTTTACAATATAGTGCATCAATTTGTCACATTCAAGTAGCTGAAAAATATTTTTTCAAAAAATTAGAAATTATCTGCACACTCCTTTCATTCCCAAAACCTCTCATCTCTTTATTGCCCCCTTGAAATGGTTAGGTTTCTCACTATGGCCATAATAAGGAGTCTAGTATAGGGTTGCGGAAATAGCATTGGGGCTGTTGCCTTGTTGCCAATCCCCAATGGAATAATGACCCAAACCCAATCGGCGCACACCATGACCCCAGAACTGACACAAAACAAGGTCCAGAAAATTGAGCGCAAGCTGCTTATGGTACGTTGGGCACAGATTTTTCTGGTGCTGACGGCCTTTGTCTCGGTGGGCTATTATTATGTGCTGGCCTCCAGAACCATGGATGTGGTGATTTCAGGACAGCCCAATGATGCAGACATCAAACGGACCATCTTGTTGGAACTGCCCTTGGCTGTTATCAGCGGCAATATTGACGGCAAAATTTTGCAGGCTTTGGAACAGGATGACCTTGAGCGCGCCAATATCTATTATAAGATCGTCAGGAAAGACCCTGAAAAATACGGCGTACAGCCTGAAACGATTGCAAAATTCAAAAAAGCCTACAAGCCATTGCGCCGCTATTGGCGGATGGCCAAAAACTGCGTGACCTCTATGTTTACCCGTGATGTCTCGACAGGAGAAGGCCTGGCCTGTAACGCCGCCTCTGACATGTTTGTGTTGGGTGACGTGGCTGACCTGACCCATCAAGGCATGAACTGGTCAAAGGGCAAGGAAGTGGATGATGTGATTGTCGGGCTGTCGCTATTCGGGGTCGGGGCCACGGCCATCAGTGTGTTTACCGCCAACCCAGCGGCGGCGGGCGGCGCGTCGATTGCCAAGCAGGTGGTCAAGACAGGCAAGAAGGGACACAAGTTTGCCCGTCTGGTCAAGCCCCTGGTCAAGAAAGCTGTCGATATTCCGCTGCTGAAAAAGTCACTGGCAAAAATGTCGTTCAAGGAAGCCAAGGCCATTTTCAAGCAGCCCACCAAATTTTTGCGGGTTGGCAGTTCAAAGCGGCTGACCAAAATGTTTGGCCAGGTCAAGGCCATCAGGGCTGGTACATCCTTTACAGAGGCCTACCGCATCCTGAAATATGTTGGCACCACAGCCAAGCTGGCCAAGGCACAGCGGTTGACCAAGATTTTTGGCAAGAGAACTCCTGCATTGTTCCATATTTTTGGACCGCGTATGTTCAAGATCATGAAAGTGGCCAAGCCAATTGTCCGCGCCACCAAATATGGTTACAAGACTGCCAGCATGTTCTGGACTTCACTGCTTTTGTTTGTGCCTTTGCTGATGGAACTGTTTGCCCGTAAAGTGCTGCGGCCTTCCCTGCGTGCCTATAAGCGCAAACTGAGCCGTGATCTTGACCCTGAATGGCGGCCATCTCCGTTCCTGCGCTTTACCAGCATTACCGTTCCAGTGATTTCTATCCTTGGCATTGCTGGGGCAATCTATCTGTGGAAGCAGGACTTTGATAGGGTGCAGCAACTTTCCAACCCCTCCCAAATTGCCATGACCTATTTGCATGAGGATGTGTTGGCTCGGATGGACAGTACCAAGACCCAGGATGTGTTGGGTGAAGTGGCGGATGAACAGGGCGGACGCATTGGCGACCTGGAACGCTTCCTGACCAAGGACTGCCGTCCTGGACTAGCTTTGGAACAGGCGACCCGCGAGCGTTGCGCCAGCCTGATGCGTAAGGTGGTTTACCGCGTCCCAGACAAGCCAGTTGAAGAAGAGTAGGGCATCCCTAAAAAGGAGGTGTCAAACACCGCCTGAATATCCGTCAGAATGTGAGACATTTCTAACTTGCTGCTACAGTGTCTGTTCGCATAATAGATATTATGGAAAACTTTTATGCGGTCTACAGTTTATGGGGCTTTTCAGGATGATATGGCTGATGGAATGGCCATGTTTGTTGGCCAATGACAGAACCATTGACCAACACAGGAGCAAGTCCTCAGGACTTATTCATTGATGTTACGGATTCCAAAGGCACGCAGCCTCGCGCTACAAGGCGGCCTGCTTTAGTGATGGGGCGTTGCCCTTTGACTTCGCTTTCGCTTCGTATTTCCATCTGAGAAGCAAGTTTTGCACGATCGTTTGAAATTTGCGTAACACCAGTTATTCATAATGATCCACCACCAGCTGGTTGAGCAACTGGACACCAAAGCCGCTGCTCCAGCCTCTGTTAATGTCAGTTTGCGGTGAACCCATTGCAGTACCAGCAATATCAAGATGCGCCCAGGGCGTGTCATTGACATAGCGTTGCAGGAACTGGCCAGCGGTAATCGAGCCAGCATATGGGCCGCCAATATTCTTCATATCAGCATTCTTGGTATTGATCAGCTTGTCATATTTGTCAGACAAAGGCATCCGCCACAGCTTTTCATCTGTCTTCAGGCCGCATTCTAGCAATTTCTCACTCAGGTCATCACTGTTGGAAAATAGCCCCGCATGTTCCTTACCAAGCGCGACCATAATCGCACCTGTCAGGGTCGCCAGGTTGACCATGAACTCAGGCTTGAAGCGGTCCTGTGTGTACCAGAGCGCGTCAGCCAGAACGAGACGACCCTCGGCATCGGTGTTCAAAACCTCAATGGTCTGGCCAGACATGGAGGTGACAATATCACCAGGCCGCTGAGCATTATGGGCTGGCATATTCTCAACAAGCCCGACAACACCAATCGCATTGACCTTGGCCTTACGGAGTGCCAGGGTCTGCATTAGCCCAGTAACACAGGCTGCGCCGCCCATATCTCCTTTCATGTCACCCATATTGGCAGATGGCTTGATAGAGATACCGCCGGTATCAAAGGTCACGCCTTTACCAACAAACGCCAGTGGCTTGGTTTTCTTTTTGGGATTACCATTCCAGCGCATGATGGCAAGGGAGCTGTTTTGCTCACTGCCCATACCGACACCCAGCAAGGCGAACATCCCAAGTTTTTCCATATCTTTCTCAGAGAGGATCTCAACTTCCAGGCCAGTCTTTTCCAAGGCCTCAATCCGTTTGGCAAATTCTTCAGGCCCAAGGATATTTGCTGGCTCATTGACGAGGTCACGGGCTGTCATGATACCTTCGGAAAGAGCCTTTTGCGCCTTGAACAATTTTTTACACCCTTTGGGATCAGTGCAGAAAACCGTAATTTTTGTCAGGGACTTGGCTGAACCCTTGGTTTTTTTTGTCTTGTATTTATCAAATTTGTAGCTGGCCAGTATCAAGCCCAGTGCGATTTGGACAATAGCCCCGTTATCAGGCGTGCCGTCGCTGCCAGGTTCAAGGATAAGTGTGCCATGACCCTTGTCACCTTTTCCGATCAGGGAATAGAATTTGCCGCCAAGCAGAAGCCAGTCCTTTTTATCATGGCTTTTGCTATCACCTGTTCCCAGCAATGTCAGGCTGTTGACCTTCTCAAGCCCTGAAGGTGTCACGAGCTTCAGGGATGTCCCTTTTTTGCCCTCAAAGTCTTCAACAGTGGCTGCCCGCTTGACAGTGCCGCCAGACTGGTCGTCCAGTGCCGCCATGCTGTCCCCCAAGACCGTCTTGGGGAAACACAGGCCTGCAATTGTTCCTGTAGGGTTTTTAGGAATGTCGTCAAAGGTCACGGTTACTGGTTTTGTCATTTTCTCTCCGGTAAAATATTATTGTCCTGGCTTATCCAAGGTTGCGACATTGCTGGCACACGTTTTTTCCAGCGGACTATAGAAGCAATTTCAGCTGATAAGTAGCAAAAAAAGCACTTGCTGAAGATTAAAGTGACAAAGGATACCCAGATTTTTTATAATTTGTTGTGTATGCCTGTTTTTTGGCCTTATGAATTTCATAGTGTTATACTTTATATCAGTTCATAATATCAGTTCATAAATTATTTACTGTTTATCAAATAACGAATCATCGTTAAAGATGATTGTCTGCTCTTGCGAGCCAATCTGAATATAAAGAGTTTTTGGTCAGGATACCCGATATATGATGGATCTCTTTAGCAGATATGTGTTCCGGCAAGCCGCTGGCGCAATCATGACAATCCTGACCACTCTTGCCCTGCTGGTCTGGATTGCTACAGCTCTGAAACAGCTCGAACTGATGACAGCCCAGAACCAGACTTTTTGGCTGTTCTTCAAGATGACAACGATGACTCTGCCAACGCTGCTGCTCATTATCGCACCCCTGGCACTTATTATTTCATCTATCCATACCCTTAACCGTCTGAATAATGATAGTGAACTGATTATCCTGACGGCGGCGGGTACCTCAATCTGGCGTATCACCATCCCGTTCTTGCTGTTGGGTAGTTTTGTCACAGCCTTTGTGATGTTTGGAAATTTCTATCTCCAGCCCAAAAGTCTCAGGATGCTGAAAGGCTATATTGTCAAGGTCAGAACAGACATGGTGTCTTCTGTTTTGCAGTCAGGAAAATTTTCCAGGGCGGAAAAGGGACTGACATTCCATATACGGGACAGAGCCAAGAATGGAGAGCTGTTGGGTCTTTTGGTGCATGATACCCGCAACCCCAAGGAAGGCATTACGTTCATGTCCAAGCGTGCGAGGGTCATAAAACGCGATGGCAGTGCCTTTATGGTGATGTTTGAGGGACATATCAACAGGCACAAGACAGGCAGTGAGGATGTAGAGATCATTGCCTTTGACCAATATATGGTCAACCTATCCTCACTGGACAAGCAGTCCTCCAAGGCCATTTCTTACCGAGCCAAGGAAAGCTACTTGTCTGAACTGTATGCCCCTCCAAAAGACAATGTTTATTTCAAGGCAAAACCTGGAAAATGGAGGGCTGAGTTTCATGAAAGGCTAACGACCCCGCTTTACCCAACGCTGTATATCTTGCTTATTGTGGGGTTTTTGGGTCATGCTAGGACAACACGCCATGGCCGGACAAATGCGGTCGTTGTAGCCTTTGTCAGCTCAATATTTTTCCGTGTCATGGGACTGGCTACGACCAACATGGTTGTCAAAAATCCGTCAGCAGTCCCCTTGCTCTATATTATCCCACTTGCCGGCATTATTTTTGCCCTGTTCCTGATTTATTCAAGAACAACTTCTGGCAGGAAAAATAAAAAGGTACAGTCAGCCTGATCCTTGGGTAAAGCTGCCACAGACTTGTCCATATTCATTTGCGTTCAAAAAATGAGCGTTTAGAGGAGCATTGTTGTGAAAAGACTCAACTGGTATATTTCAAAAAAATTTCTCATCAATGTTTTGCTAACCTATCTGATGTGTGTGGTTCTCATCTTCTTGATAGATTTTGTGGAAATGTTGAGGATCAGTTCCAAGAGAAGTGATGCCCCCTTCTTTCTGGCAGCCCAGATGACCTTTTTGAGGATGCCTGGCTTTACAGAAATGATTTTTCCTTTTGCAATCCTTATCGGTGGGATCGGTACCTTCCTGCTTTTGAGCCGAAGCTCAGAACTGACAATCTACCGAGCAAACGGGATGTCTGTCTGGGGCTTTATGACACCCGTCCTTATCCTGGCTGCCCTGTTGGGTGTGGCTTCTTTTACACTCTATAATCCGATGGCGGCCAAGGCCAAGGCCAAGGCGGATAAAATCTTTGCCAAAACCTTCGGACGCTCTAAATCCATGTTTAAATCCACAGGCAACGGAGCCTGGCTGAGGCAAAAAAGCGTTGATGGTTCCTCAATCCTGCATGCCAAGGCGAGTTCCAGTCAGGGACTGTTGCTAAATGGTATCACAGTCTATCTATTTGATAAGAATCAGAATTTTATAGAGCGCGTTGAGGCAAGAGAGGCTATATTGGCTAAAGGAAATTGGATTTTGAGTGATGTAAGGGTCAGTGTTGTCGGGTTCGGCAGCCAGCACTATAACAAATATTCAATCGGGACATATCTGACACCTGAACAGGTTCAGAATAGCCTGGGGTCACTTGAAAGTGTTTCTTTTTGGGAGTTGCCGAATCAGATACGCATAGCTAAAAACACGGGGCTGCCGTCGTTACGATATGAAATCCAACATTATGGGATGTTATCCAGACCGTTGGTCTTTATGGTAATGATCTTGTTGGCAGCCACAACGTCTTTGGGGGTATTCAGGTTTGGAGGGGTTCAGAAAATGGTACTTGTCGGTCTGGGGACTGGTTTTGTATTCTTTTTGTTTTCTGAAGTCACGAAAAATTTTGCGGGAGCCGGGAGTGTCAGTCCTGTTTTGGGGGTCTGGATGCCGGCACTGATCACTGGAATAATTGCGACAACAGTACTTTTGCATCAGGAAGATGGGTAACAGATTTTATGACTATACCGATTGTCATATCGCATTTGGGGGATGTAACCAGGCCTAGGTCTTTCCGCCCAAAATTGCTTGTCAGCATGTTGGCTGTGATTTTGTCTGCTGGCCTGATTCTGCCTCCTTCAAATGCTGTTGCCCAGAATGCCCTGCTTGGTCAGGATGTTAAGTCCAATGATAAGAAACCTATGCTTATCCAGGCAGATGAGCTTGTCTTTGACAACAAGCAAAATGCTGTCAAGGCTCAGGGTAATGTCGAGATTTATTATAATGACTATACCCTCGTTGCCAATAAGGTTACCTATCTTAAAGGTCAGAACCGCCTGATTGCTGAAGGCAATGTGCGTATCAAGGAACCTGATGGAGCAATTGTCACAGCTGAAAAAATTGAACTTACCGATGACTTTAAACAAGGCTTTATCCAGTCCCTGAAAGTTGTAGCAAAAGATGATACCAGGATTGGTGCCAAGTCAGCCAAGCGTATTGATGGCGGCAATACAACTATCTTTACAAGTGGTATGTTTACCCCCTGTAAGGCCTGTAAAGACCATCCTGAAAAAGCTCCGATCTGGCAAATCAAGTCTCAAAAAATCATTCATAACAAGATTGAAAAGACAATTTCCTATGAGGATGCCACCTTTGAATTTATGGGTGTCCCTATCGCGTATTTGCCCTTTTTCTCCCATGCTGACCCAACTGTGAAACAGAAATCTGGATTTTTGACCCCGTCAATTGGGTTTTCAGGAGAGTTGGGTACGATTGCTGCCACACCCTATTATCTGGCTTTGGCGGAAAATTATGATGTCACCCTGACCCCTGTCTATATGTCCAAAAAGGGCTTTATGGGAAAAGCCAACTGGCGTCACAGATTGGCTAATGGCAGCTACCAGGTAAATTTGTCAGGAGTATTCCAGACAGACCAGGTCAGTGATGGTAACCCTTTCACAACAACAGTTGAGGAGCGCGACTGGCGCGGTTCTATTGCTTCTCAAGGTGATTTTTCTCTGGGAAGCTACTGGAATGTCGGTTGGGATGTGACCGTCGATTCTGATGATACCTATAGAAGATATTATAAGATTGACACTATCCGTAGTACAGACCGTGTCTCCAAGGGATATCTGATTGGACAAGGAGAAAAAAGTTATTTTTCTGCACAGCTCTATCATTTTGGCGGACTGGTTATTGATGATGACGAGACTAATTCTAACTCTACCGCTGCGCCGCTGATTGATTATAATTATGTTGCCAGTGACCCGGTTCTTGGCGGTGAATTCAGTTTTAATGCCAATGTTACCGATCTGCAAAGGGATATTGGTGATGAATCGACCCGTGCCATTGCCGAAGTCAAATGGCGCAAGACCCTGACAGATAATTTTGGCCAGATGTTTACACCATTTGCCCAGGCTCGTGGCGACCTTTATAATGTTAAGGACGAAGAGTTTAATGTTGGTACAAATACAGTGACAACAACTGAGGACAGTTTCAGTCGCGGGATGTTTACGGGCGGCATAGATTATCGCTTCCCATTTGTTTCTCATTCAGAAACAGCATCGCATGTTATTGAGCCTATCGGCCAGATCGTGACACATGTAAATAGTGGCAATAATAAACAGGTTGTGAATGAGGATGCCCAAAGCCTGGTTTTTGATGATAGCCTGCTGTTCGATACAGACAAGTTTTCTGGCTATGACCGTTTTGAGACTGGGACACGGGCAAATGTTGGATTGCAATATACTGTGCAGTTTCATGAGGGTGGTTATATCAAAGCTGTTGTTGGGCAGAGTTTTCATCTTGCAGGCGAAAATTCATATTCTTCCTTTATTACCAATGATACAAACTATGATAGTGGCCTTGAAACAAGCAGATCCGATTATGTTGCTGGACTTTACCTTGAACCCAATTCAAACTTGAGTTTCATTTCCCAGGCACGTTTTGATGAGGATGACTTTTCTTTAAGGCGCATTGATAATTCGTTGGTCGCTAACTATGGCCCATTTACATTGGCCGGAAACCACATATACCAGAGTGCCAATCCTGGAGCTGATGACCAGAAACACCAGGTCAGTGCAAATGCAAGTGTCCAACTGGTCAAGAACTGGTATCTTCTGGGCGGTATTCGCTATGATATAGAGGACAGCTTTATATTGTCTGATACGATCGGCCTGAAATATGCTGATGAATGTTTCTTGTTTGCTGTAAACCTGACTGAAACATTCACATCAGATGATGATATTAAGCCTGATACTTCTGTTATGTTCCGGTTTGAGCTCAAACATTTGGGTGGGTTTGGTTATAACTATTCACTGAATGAGGAAACCCCAAACTAGAGCATAATGAAGACAAGTCCGCTCGGCTCGTCTGATTAAAGTATGCGACCAATAGGGACTCTGGAGTAAAAAATGATCGGGATTAAATGCATTTTGCTCTAGTGGAATTTTGTGTGAGCTTGCCCCTGTGGTCTGCTGGTTAAGATATCCGCCTATATGAAAGATGTTGAGGCAAGAGGTGACTGGGCTTGACCATATTTATGGATGCCCCAAAATAATCAGGATAAATATATTACTGAACATCTCAAAAGGCTAAAGTTTGTCATATTTTGCATATTTTTTCAGTCTAGGATTCTTCTAGTGATTCATTTTGCATCTATGTATTGTGTTATTGTTTCCTGTCCTTATTTCAGGGAAATGAATGACTGTCATTATTGAGCCAGGTCTTGCCTGTCCCGGAACGATCTATGTGTCAAAAGGGGCGCAAGGACACCTGCCCTCATTCCGAAACCGTAATGTTGTCAAACCTGGTTTTGAAAAATTACTTTAATAATGTGATATTTTACAGATGATAGATTTAGCCCGTTATAGCAGAACACTTCTTGTTGTCCTGACACTCTTTGTTCTGGGTATTGTTTCCCCCGCTTTTGCCGACATCAAGGTTATCGTCAATGATGACCTGATTACAACAGTTGATATTGAGGAAGGCCTCAAGGCTAAACTGGCACGTTCAAAAGCTCTCAGATTAGCAATGATGAAGCGTTTTAAGTCAAATTCAACTAAAGAAAAATGGCGTGAAATGGTGCAGCGGGAACGCCCTACATCAAAGGAAGAGGCTCAAAAACTGCAAAGAAAGCTGGCTGCCCAGATTAAAAGGGATGTTGCCCGAAGTTTTAAGCCCAGGCTTCGCAAGGCGGTTATCCAGGATTTGATTGATGAACGGCTAAAATACCAGGCAGCAAAAAAAAATAATGTATTGTTGAGTATGGAAGATGCCAACAAAATGATGAAGCGGCTGGCAAGCGGCAATAAACACCCCAAGACAGGAAAGCCGCTCACACTTGCCCAATTCAAGAAGGCTTTGAAATCCCAAGGTGTCAGCTTTAAGAAACTTCAGCAACGTATCCGTATCAATAATAGTTGGCAACGTTATATCTACAGCAAATTTGGTCGTCAGGTTTCTGTTACAGAAAAAGAAATTCAACAGCTGATGCGTAAGGACAAGTCATCTACCAAGAAATCGGTCGCATCTTCAACTGCTGACAAGGTCAAGATACTGAAAGTTAGTTTTATTTTCCCCCAAAAGGCCAAGTCATCAGAGGCTGACAAGTCAAAACGCTTTGTTGAGGCTGACACCTTTCGCAAAAACCTGTCTTCCTGTAACAAGATTACCCAAAAGGCTGCTCTGAAATCCAATGTCAAAATTAAATATATTAATAATGGTATGAAATATGCCAAGATAAGGACTGCAATCAAGGGGCGCAAGGATGGACAGCTCAGCGCACCTGTCCTGTTTAATGATTTTGTTGCCCTTTATACCAGATGTAGCAGTGGCGGAAAAAAGGTCGTTATCAAAAGCGGCGATCCGGCAAAACGGAAAAAGGTTGAGGCTTTCCTGAAGAAGAAAGCTATTAGCCGCCTTGCCAAGAGACATTTGCGGGATCTCCGGCAGGATGCCAACATTGAATACAGATAGATCACTGGACTATGCTGGGTTTGTGGCTAGAGGCTTGAAAATAGTTTTGGAATTGGTTAAGCCTTAGCCATGAGTCTACCACCAAACAAAAAATTGCCCATTGTCCTAACAATGGGAGACCCTGCGGGTATTGGGCCTGACCTGGCCTTGCAGATATGGCTTCAGCACGCTGGCCTGGCACTGCCTGCCTTTTGTGTCATTGGCTGCCTGGATACCATGCGCCAACGTGCCAGTGTTATGGGGCTTGATATAGCTCTTCAGGATATCCAAAATATTTCAGAAACTGGCAATGTGTTTGATGCTGCATTGCCTGTATTGCCGTTGCCCTGTCAAAATCCTGTGAGTGCCGGCATTGCCGACAACGGTAATGCAGAAGCTGTCATTGGCTCAATAGAGCAGGCTGTCTCGCTTGTCCAGGGCGGCGCAGCCCGCGCGGTGGTCACCAACCCGATCAATAAGGAAGTCCTGTATGATGCGGGTTTCCGCTTCCCTGGCCATACTGAATTTCTGGCCTCCCTCGCCTCTGTTGACGGACAGAAGCCGATATTCCCAGTGATGATGCTGGCTTCAAAGCAGCTTAATGTTGTTCCCGTCACCATTCATATTGCCCTGTCTCAGGTTTCAGAAAAATTGACGCAAGACCTGCTCATCAAGACGTGCCAGATTACCAGAGATGCCTTCAGGCACTATTTTGGACTGGAGCGGCCAAGGCTGGCCATTGCAGGCCTGAACCCCCATGCTGGCGAAGGCGGTTCTATGGGAATGCAGGAAAAGGAGATCATTATTCCGGCAATAGAAAAAATGCGCAAGATGGGGCTGGAAGTATCAGGGCCTCATCCCGCAGATACCCTGTTCCATGAGGAGGCACGGCAAAAATATGATGTGGTGATGGGGATGTATCACGACCAGGTACTGATCCCGATCAAGACCTTGGCCTTTGACAGCGGTGTAAATGTTACGCTTGGCCTGCCCTTTGTCAGGACATCGCCAGACCATGGCACGGCCTATGATATTGCAGGCACTGGCAAGGCCAACCCGCGCAGTCTGGTGGAGGCCATTAAAATGGCTTCACGAATGACGGATGGCATCACCTCAAAATAATGGCTGATACCTTAGGAGACCCTCAAAATTAACCGAATCGTTTAGCTTGTTCTTTTGCATGCCAGCGTCGTTTCAAAAATACTTGTATAGCCTAACTATACGCGCATTTTTAGCCTAGCTGACACACAAAATTCCTACGCTATCCTGATCCTTTATTTCTGAGGGTATCCTTATGGGACAGCACCTTTCTGGATGCGTCATAGCAGTTGGCACTTCGGATATTATGGAAAATAATTGACCCTTATGGCAACGCTACCTGATAACCTTCCTCCCCTGCGTGACATTATAAAGTTTCACGACCTTTCAGCTAAAAAGAAGCTGGGGCAGAATTTTCTGCTCGACCTGAACCTGACACGTAGAATTGCCAGCCTGTCGGGTTCGCTGGAGGGTCAGACAGTCCTGGAAATTGGCCCCGGCCCCGGCGGGTTGACACGCGCCCTGTTGCTTGAGGGGGCTGACAAGGTGATTGCGGTTGAAAAGGATCCGCGTTGCCTGCCGATCCTGGCCGAGATTGCTGCGGCCTATCCAGGCCGTCTGGAAGTGATTGAGGGGGATGCATTGGAACTGGATGTCAGCAATTTTTCTGGCCTAAAGATTATAGCCAACCTGCCCTATTGCGTTGCAACACCGCTGCTGGTCAAGTGGCTCAAAATCTCGCCCTGGCCGCCCTTCTATAATGCCATGAGCCTGATGTTCCAAAAGGAAGTTGCCCAAAGGATTGTTGCGCCGCCTGGCTCAAAAACCTATGGCCGGCTGTCTGTGCTGTCCCAGTTTCGGACTGTGCCCGATATTGCTCTGATCCTGCCGCCTGAGGCCTTTATGCCTCCGCCCAAAGTGGAGTCCGCTGTCGTTACATTCAGGCCGATAGAAAAACCTGCCGAGGACTGCAATATAGGGACATTGGAAAAGATAACCACCGCAGCCTTTGGCCAACGCCGCAAAATGCTGCGCGCCAGCCTGAAACAGGTCTCTGCCGACCCGATAGCCTTGCTGGAAGCCGCAGGAATCCCCCCCACCGAACGGGCCGAACAGATCAGCGTTGCTGGTTTTGTCAGACTGGCCCAGCTGATGGATCAGTAGCCATGCCTTGTGTTTTTGTATAAAAATTCAGGAATTTCAGGTTTGCCAACCGATAAACTCACGGATAAACTCAATCCACAAACTTGGTTTTAAAAAAGAAATCCTTATCTTTCATAATGATAAAAAAGGCGAGCACAGAGAGTAATACTGTCTGTATCACCTTGCTGTCTGGATGGGTCGCAAAAATTTCATTAAAGAATCCAGCACTGATATGAAAAATAGTGACAACCAATATATTCCGCCCTGTCTTATAGTAGAGCCAGTTCATCAACAGGACAAAAGGAATGACACTGACCAAAAAATTCACACCATGAATCCAGCCAGTCTCAACAATATTGCTATGATAATAATTGTTAATCAGCCCAAGGGGTATATGCCAAAGTGCCCAGAAAACACCAAAAATAAGGGAGGTCTTGAAGAGATTAAACCTTTGGCGCAAACAGTCCGTCCCATAGGAATGCCAGGCCAACTCCTCAATAAGGGGAGCTATCACCAACATAAACCATACAGGA
The DNA here is from genome assembly GCA_024279735.1 of Alphaproteobacteria bacterium. Classification (GTDB taxonomy): domain Bacteria; phylum Pseudomonadota; class Alphaproteobacteria; order Rhizobiales; family JAJRRF01; genus JAJRRF01. The sequence goes on along the minus strand of JAJRRF010000181.1, from coordinate 403 downwards.
AAGATGCCAGACGAAAAAGTAAAATGTCCTGTTATCGCAAATTGAGACGGGCTATAGCCAAACAATAGGGATATAGCCTGGGCAAGCAGGATACTGGCCGGCATCAGAAAAAATGTCACAAAAAGGTAGAATGCCTTGATGGATTTAAAAGTGAAAACCCTGCTCAGGACATCCTCTTTCAAGCTGGCATTTCGGAAAACAAGCCAAAATGCCACGACCATAGGACTTAACAGACCAACGAAACCCAAAATACTAGCCAGTTCCATATAATGATCTTTGGCGGGAACTATATGGCTGATCATAGTACACGACTAATTTGCATAAGACATTGAAAAAGCGTTAAGATTTTCTGATTTGTTTCACGACATAATGAGGAAACCTTATGAAACACTTGATCAATGCC
>JAJRRF010000180.1 GCA_024279735.1 Alphaproteobacteria bacterium | reverse complement strand
TCCAGAACAGTTGTTACAATGTCCATGAGTTCCTCCGTTTTGAAGGATTGATGTCGTTTACAACACCATCTTCCCACAAATTGAGGGCTCACTTATTTTTTTGTTGGGTGAAAACTGTCCGAACTATTGATAGGAGGAAGCCACATAATCAATCAGCCCCTCATCCAGCGGCCAGGCATTGACCTTACCTTCCCAGTCATCCACCAATTTGTTGCCAAAGCGAAAGGCCTCTGTTTGTTGGTATGGCACACGGGCGGCTTTCCAGGCTGTCCTGGCCGCTTGCAAAGTTGTTTTGGACGGCTGAGCCACCAGGGTGGCAACCGCATTTTTCAGACGTTGCGCAGTGAGCAGGGAGTCGCCATATCCCGCATGGGCGATGTTGGCATAATTTTCAGAAATCTCTTTTATGGTGACAGGCTGAGTTGCCTGGGCAGGTATCATGCCAGTGAAAAGCATGGCGGCTGTCAGTGCTGTCATTATTGAACGTCTGGAATTGCAACTTTTCATCATCTAAATATCCTGAAGTTTTAATGTTTACAGATATTAGATGATGCAATTGCAAGTGATTTGCAATAGCGGAATATGCCTATGTTTAAAAAGCCGCAGGGGAGATCGTGAACCTGGTTTACTGCCGTCCGGTTTCTTCCTGGCGCACAGTGCTCGCAAATCGTTACGGTTTGCGAGTCTTCGATATACGCCAATAAGGGGTCAGTGCGAGGTCGGCTGACGGTGCTTGCTTGCAGGTTGTGCTAGCTTCTTTTCATCTTAAAGGGGTCAAGTACTAAAATGGTATCTTCACGCTCAGGAGAGGTGGAGACCACGGCAATCGGCACCTCAACCAGCTGCTCAATCCGTTTGATATAGGCCAGGGCTGCCGCTGGCAGGTCATCCCAGTTGCGTGACCCTGCTGTGGTGTCACTCCATCCTGGCATGGTTTCGTAAATTGGTTCTACATTGGCCTGGGCGTTCTGTTCAGAAGGGAAGTAGTCAATCTCCTTGCCGTCCAGCATATAGCCTGTGCAAATCTTGAGTTCCTTCATGCCGTCCAGCACATCAAGCTTGGTCAGGGCAATACCGTTAATGCCTGAAATTTTACAGGTCTGGCGCACCAGGGTGGCATCAAACCAGCCGCACCGTCTTGGACGCTGGGTCACAGTGCCAAACTCACGGCCAATATCAGCCATATGCTTGCCATCAGCATCAAACAGCTCAGTTGGGAACGGACCTTCCCCTACACGAGTGGTATAGGCCTTGGTGATCCCCAATACATAGTCAATATCGGTTGGGCCGATGCCTGAACCAATGGCAGCATTGCCAGCGATGGTATTGGAGGATGTCACATAGGGATATGTGCCGTGGTCAATATCAAGCAACGCACCCTGAGCCCCTTCAAACAGGATTGGGCGGCCAGCCTTTTTCATCTCATCCAGATGCTTCCAGACGAGGCCGATATAGGGCAGGATGGCAGGTGCAATTTCAGTAAGTTGGATATAGACATCATCGGCGCGCAGCTCCTGTTCCCCCATACCGCGGCGCAAGATATTATGGTGATTGACCAGCTTGTCAATTTTGGGTTTTAGGCTGTCAAAGTCAAACAGATCCTGGGCGCGGATGGCGCGGCGGCCAACCTTGTCCTCATAGGCAGGGCCAATGCCGCGTCCTGTTGTGCCGATCTTGCCCTTGCCGGCTGCCTTTTCGCGCAGGCCGTCCAGCTCACGGTGCAACGGCAGGATCAGGGTGGTGTTTTCGGCAATCAGCAAATTTTCATGGGTGATGTTCAGTCCCATGGCGCGGACACTTTCAATTTCTTCCGTAAATGACCAGGGATCAAGAACCACACCATTACCAATCACAGCCATCAGCCCAGAGCGGACAATGCCTGAGGGCAGCAGGGACAGCTTGTAGGTGACACCATCAATGACAAGGGTATGGCCAGCATTGGCCCCGCCCTGGAAACGGACAACAGCGTCAGCCTTGGAGGCGAGCCAGTCAACGATCTTTCCCTTGCCTTCATCACCCCATTGAGAACCGACAACAACAACATTTGTCATAATGTAATCTCTGCTTTAAATCTCGAATTTAAATTTCTGGTTCAGTCTGCCTGTCTTTTGGCGACTGTCTGTCCAGACCCTGTAGCTGGAAATGTCCATAAGTTGCCAGGCTTCAGACACACAAATATCCCCTACACACATATTAGGGGACAGAAAGTGCTCTGGCCAAAACTATGGTTTAAGGGCTGTCCCGTTTTGAAGACAACAGGGGACAGGCTCTTATAGCCAAACTTTTGCCATCAAGCGAGAAAAATAATTTTTTTCTTGGTTTTGGTCGTCTTGCAGGGTGTTGAATCCTGCAAGACCCATAATATTACCTATAGACCAGGCGGTTATTTTTGGACGGCCAGCTGATAAGGTAGTCCAGTTTGATGATGTCTTCCTGGCCTGCCTTCAGCACATGCTTCCATTCCAGGATACCGCGTTTGTCTTTACGGTTCTTTTTGGTTGGTTTTGTTGTCGATGGCAACAGTTCAATCTTGATCAGCTCATTGGTGGTATAGGGAATCTGGTCAATGATCCTGACAGTGACAGCCTTGTCATGTAGGTTTTTGACCGTGATCTTGAACTGTCTCTTGTCAGTCTTGCTGGAGGTAAACAGGCCTGTCTCACCTTTTGCACGTTTCAGTTCTGCAAACTTGACCTTGATCTTGTCATCTATCCCAAAGCCCATTTCATGTTTTTCGCCAGGGCTGATCTGCGGCAGGTAGCCCTTGCCGACAAAAATGCCGTCACGGAACAGGAACAGGCGGCCAGGCAGTAGGGGGGTGGACTTTTTGGGCAGTTCAAAATTGGCATAGAGATAGGCATTGGTATTGCGTTTAGGCACAGAACGCGCCTCAAGGTCAGGCTTCAGGTCATCTGAGATGATCTTCAGTTTTTTGCGCTGGCCATCATCCTTAATACTGACCTTGCCGACAATTTCAAAGGTGGTCTGGAAGGCATAGCTGTTGACCCTGGCCTTCCTCATGCGGGCAACTCTCATTTTGGGGGCAGGGGCAGGCATGGCGCGGGACATCCGTTTTTGCTGAACCATCGCAGTTTCGTTCTGTGCCTTGTCCATCATGGGGGCATCTGCATAGCCAAAGCCGCGTGAGGCGGGACTGACAATCTGGGAAGCAAACTCTACACTGAGCGGACGCAACTTGGGAGCTGAAACCCCCTGAGCGGGACGGGTGGTAGAGAGCAGCAGACTAACATTTTCCCAGCTTTCCCCGCTATTTTGGTAGACAGATGCTAGGCGAACAAGGTTCAGGGTGGGCTTGGCTTCTGTGGTGACCAGGCGTGCATCATAGACAGGTTTCCAGCCAGCATTGCGTACCTGGTAGCGCAGGGTCAGTTGTCCTGCCGCAGGTTTCATCACCTTGATATTGACACGGACAATGGACTGGCGCACTTGCTTGTCTGGCTGGGAGTCGAGTTTCTTTAACAGTTCATCAATCTCCTTGCTGACCTGGCGGCGGGCAATGCGGGTTTCATGCAGGCTGGTATAGGTCAGCGCGAGTTTTTCGCCCATCAGGTCAAAGAGGTTGCCCCAGTCCTGTTTGTCGGCAGCACTGTTTTCGCCGTGGATATGGACAGGACGGGAGGGCAGTTTGGCCAGCGCCTCAATCAGGTCTTTCTGGGTGGTGGTGATCTTGATCTTGCTGTCCAGCAGGTCGCGTCTGTCTTTCAGAGCCTGGATTTGGTCTTCTATGGCCTTGCGTTGCGTCTTGTCCAGGGCATCTTTTTGGACAAAGACAATCTTGTGGTCAACAGAACCAATTTCCAGCTCCCCCGTTGTCTTGCCTGCAACACGCAGAGAATTGGAATTGAGATATTGCGGAAGCCCTTCCAGCACCAGGACATGGTCGCCTTTCTCATTCAGCTCAACTTTGGCCAGGCGGGTGATTTCCGCGCCATTGGGAAACACGGTCACTTTGGTAATGACCGATGTCGTCTTGATGTCTTTGGCCAAGGCCAGTGAGGGCAAGAAGGCAATGGCAGCAAAGAACGTAAGGGTCAGTCTGGTTCTGGATAAGGAAGGCATTAAAAATAGTTCCTGGCAAGTCTTGGGAGGCTGGGGTGAACTCTCAATCTATATGGGAAATAAGGCAAAAATAATCAAGGTCTGGAGGCGCAGCTTTCAGCGATAGATTTTCGATAGGGGGGAAATAATTACCTTAACAATCTTGCCTGGCCGCTTTCATATGCTTTTCTTTACTGATAGTTTTTATAAAATCAGTGAAACAGGTAAATTTGTTTGACAGCTGCTTGATATGAGTACATATTAAGAACATGTTTGGTTCGTTAATTTAGGAATCCGTTGGGATGAATGGACAAGGTGTGGATTTATTGGATGAGGCTGGGCAAACAGGGGAGTTCTCCCAAAGCCAGGATTTTAAAGGGCAAGAGGCTTGCGTGAAGTCCGTGCGTTTTATTGATTTGTTCGCGGGGCTTGGTGGAACAAGAATCGGTTTTGAGCAAGCCTTTAAAGAGAAAAATATTCAGACAAATTGTGTTTTTAGCAGTGAAATCAAGGATCATGCGATTTCTGCCTATCAGGCCAATTTTAACAATGAAGATATTTATGGGGACATAACAGCGATAAATCCAGGAGCAATTCCTGACTTTGATTTTTTGCTTGCTGGCTTTCCGTGCCAGCCCTTCAGTTCAGCAGGAAAACGTCGGGGTTTTCTGGATGAGCGCGGCGGTCTGTTTTTTACAATCCTCAAAATTCTTGTCAGCAAGAAACCTGAAGGATTTTTGCTTGAAAATGTCGAGGGACTAGTGAGCCATAACAGGGGGGACACTCTGGCAAAAATAGTAGAGGAACTTGGCAGGATTGGTTATCATGTCTCCTATGATGTGTTGGATGCCTCTGACTTTGGTGTCCCACAAAAGAGAAAACGGATCTATATTGTTGGGCATAGGCAAAAACAGGTGAAGCTGAGTGGTTTTCGCACCAAACCCTCAAAAATTTCTGATATTATTGAGCATGATGCACCGCATGAAAAGACCGCATTTACTGCAAGGCTGGAGGCGATGTTTTCTGCCAGCCAGCTTCGTGGTAAGGCAATTAAGGACAAGAGGGGCGGCAGGAATAATATTCACAGCTGGGACTTGGAACTGAAGGGGCCGTTGAGCGCAGGACAAAAAGACCTGATGTGTGAAATCCTGAAAAAACGCCGCTATAAAAAATGGGCAGAGCAAAAGGGTATCCAGTGGATGGATGGAATGCCATTGACTTATGATGAAATATCAACATTTTATCAGGTTGATAATTTGTTGGAGATGTTGGAGGATCTCACGGCGAAGGGGTATCTGACTTTTGAGCACCCAAGAGACCTAGTTGTCAAGGATGGGGTGTCGACAAGGGTGCCGGCATCGCATGTGCCAAAGGGCTACAATATTGTGGCAGGAAAACTTTCATTCCCGATTACAAAAATCCTTGACCCTGATGATGTTGCCCCAACCTTGGTTGCCACTGAAACTGGGAAGTTAGCACTGTCCCTAAAAAAGGGGGTCAGGAAACTTACCGTCAGGGAAGGTCTCAGGATTTCGGGGTTTCCTGAAAGTTATAGCCTGGATCATCTTGACTACCGTAAGGCCTTTGACCTGATTGGTAATACTGTGATGCCTCCTGTTATCAAGGCTGTTATGTTGAAGGTACTTTCATGAGCGGAAGAAACTTGTTTGATGCGTTGGTTGCCTCTGGGATTGTGGGGGCTATTGGTGAAATCTCATTTGAGATGCACGGTATTCAAACACATGTAAAAGACAGCAGTGTTGTTGGTAATATTATCCAGGAATGGCTGATGTCATTCATGGATGCGAAAGGTATTTTATATCGTTTTCCGCAGAATAGCCAGGAATTTCCTGATTATTTTATGTCAGGAACAGACCGGGAGGGATTGCTGGAAGTCAAGTGCTTTAAGAAGTCGCCCAACTTTGACATCGCCAATTTCGCGGCCTATTGCAGGTCACTTACAGAAAAACCCTATAGGCTTGATGCGGACTATCTTATCTTTGAATATGCAGTTGTTGAGCAAGGTATCAGGATAGAAAATATCTGGCTTAAAAAGGTCTGGGAGATTGCAGGAAATTCTGAAAGGGCAGCCGTCAATATCCAATGGAAACAAAATAGTCCTGTGAATATCCGTCCTTCTGTCTGGTATTCACAGCGTGCCAAATTTAGGCCATTTGAGACACGGAAAGATTTTGTGGAAGCACTGAAAACTGTGCTGCACACAACACAATGGTATGACAAGGTTTGGTTTGACACTGTTGCAGATAACTATAGGGAACAGACTGGCAGGGAATTGTAACCAGGTTTTTTCCTGCATCTCCTTTATATTAGATCACAAAGGGGGCGATTCTTTTGCCAAGTCGCCAGGCTGCACCAGCCTAAGGATATTGATCGCATGGAAAGTAAGATCCCCTTTGTGATTTGGTCTTAGCTCTCTATTCGTCCCAAATCGGCAATGTCGCCCGTCACAGTCCTGATCTGGTTGAGGATTTGCAGGCGGTTGCGGCGGATGTCCTTCTTTTCGTGGTTGACCATCACATGGTCAAAGAACTCATCCACTGGCTTGCGCAGTTTGGCGACTGCCGTCATGGCGGCCTGGAAATTTTCCTTTTCCATATTGTCCTGGACGGCTGATCTGACCTCCTTGATCATCTTATACAGGGTCTCTTCCTGCTTGTCCTCAATCAGGTAAGTCTTTACGGGGCCGTTATAGGTCTCCTTGTCCTTCTTCTCCTCAATACGCAAAATATTGCTGGCACGTTTCACCCCAGCCAGCAGGTTTGCCCCATCATCGGTCTTGAGAAAGTCGTCAACAGCCTGCACTTTTTGCACAATCAGTTGCAGGTCATCCTGGCCAGGCAGGGCAAAGACTGCGTCAATCCGGTCATGCTTGATCCCCTTGTCACGCAGATAGACTTTCAGGCGGTCAATAAAGAAGTTTTTCAGGTCGTGATATTCTTTGGAAATGGCCGCGCTATCGGTTGATTTTGGCAGGGTATCGCCATAATAGTGACGGGCGAGGCTGTGAAGGGTGTGCAGGTCAAGCCGGAGGTCATTTTCCAGAATGATGCGGATAATGCCAAGCGCGGCGCGGCGCAGCGCAAATGGGTCTTTTGACCCAGTTGGCTTTTCATCAATCGCCCAAAATCCTGTCAGAATGTCGAATTTGTCTGCCAGGGCGACAGAGATAGAAATCGGGCTTTCTGGCACGCGGTCATTAGGCCCCTGTGGCAGATAATGTTCCTGGATCGCCAATGCAATATGGGGCTTGTGACAGCAGGCCTCGGCGTAATAACGTCCCATCAGGCCTTGAAGGTCGGGAAACTCGCCAACCATTTCAGTGACCAGATCGGTCTTGCATAGCATGGCAGCAGACTTGGCTTCCTCTTCCTTGGCATCAACCAGCGGTGCAATGTCGCCAGCCAGCGCAGTTATGCGTATGACGCGTTGTCCCTGTGTCCCCAGCTTGGCATGAAAGGTAATGTTATCCAGTTTAGGATTTAGCATTTCTAGGGGTGTCTGTTTGTCCTGTTGCCAGAAAAATTGGGCATCAGACAGCCTGGCATTAATCACCCGCTCATTGCCTGAGATGATGGCCTTGCCACCATCTTCGGCCAGCAGGTTAGAGACCAGGATAAACTTGTTGGTGAGCTTCTTGGTGGTGGGGTCAGACAGGGAGAAGCATTTTTGGTGTTTCTTCATGGAAATCGTCAGAACCTCTGGGGGAACTTTTAAGAAATCCTCTGAAAATCCGCCCATCATTACAGTAGGCCACTCCACCAGCCCAGCGGATTCGCTGAGTAGCCCCTGATCCGCGACCAGTTCCAGGCTTTCTGCCTTGGCCAGTTTTTCTGCTTGTTTCAGGATAGAGGCCATCCTGTCCTGATGGGACAGCATCACCTTGCCCGCCAGCAATTTAGCCTCATAATCTTTGGCGTTTTCCACCCAAATTTCTTGCGGAGCCATAAAACGGTGGCCATAGGTCAAATTATCACTGTTGATGCCCGCCACTTCCATATGGACAATATCGTCCTTGGCCAGCTTTTCGTCCGATGAGCCAAACATGTCGCGCAAACCGTCCATAACAGATTCGCCAAGGCCGTCATCATCCAGTAGGCAGAGAATGGAACGCAGGGGGCGTATCCAGCGCAGGTTACCATCTCCCCAGCGCATGGATTTTGGCCAGGGGAACTTATAGATGGCTTCGGCAACCAGTGTCGCGATCAGTTTGGAGGTGTGCTGGCCATCCTTCTCAATCACAGCAACATAAAATTCGCCCTTCTTGTCCTTTTGGGTGATACAGTCCCCAATACTGGCGACCCCTGCGCCGCGCAAAAACCCCTCTATCGCCTTGTCAGGCGCGCCGACTCGCGGCCCCTTGCGCTGTTCGCGAATGTCTGGGGTCTTTTCTGGCACATCGTCAATAATCAGGGTCAGGCGGCGCGGGGTCGAAAAAACGCGGCTCGCGCCGGTTTTCAGGCCAGCCTTTTTCAGTCCTGCATTTATACGGGTTTCCAGCTCTTTTGCTGCCCAGACCTGCAAGCCGGCAGGGATTTCTTCAGAGAAAAGTTCTAACAGGAGTTCAGCCATAATGTTGTGTGTTCCGCACTGGAAGTGGACGTGTTGGGGTTCACGGCTTCTTACCAGTTTTTACCCATGCCCGCAATCATGAAGGGTATCCTTATTTGCGTCTTCTCTTCCAGACAAGCCCAGCAGTCATGACCACAAGACAAACAGGCCAGATATAGGCCAGCTCATTCAGCAATACCCCCGCGCCCTGGCCTTCAAAAAAGTGCCTGATATTGAGCGTCGAGACCTCAATCGGGCGGAAGGGGAAGAAATAGCGATGATTGCTGAAGGGGGCAAGAAAGGCAATGCCTAGCCCGCCATTGGTCATGGCATCAATAAAGCCGTGCGAGGCCATGCTGAGAAACAGGTAAAGCCAGACCGCCCCAGCCTTGACCTGCTGCTTTTGGGTAAACATCCGGGCCAGGATGGCAGAAAAGGCAGCAGCGAAAAATACAGAATGGGTCAGGCCGCGATGTCCGAGCATATGACTGTAGGGAATGCCGAGATAAAGCCCGATCACATCAATGTCAGGCAGAGCCGTCAGCAAAAGCCCTGTCAGGATAATTGTTTTATTGCCCCGCACACTGGAAAACCAGGGAAACAGGCCAATGGCCACAGCAGGGTGGGTAAAGATTGTCGCCATGGGGGAGCCTTTTGTGTTGGGTGTTCTTTTCCCTGCATCATGCCAGAATTTATGCCTGCGATCTACGATAATTCTATGACTGTCATACCGCAGAAATGCGGTATCCATGCCATGAAGTTTGGGCTTGGTCAAAATATATATGTCAGGCTGTGTTGATGATATACGGCATAGATATAGCATCGGGGCGCGCTGCTGTCTTTTGTGTCAGGCATGAACGTTCCAAACGGGTGAGATACCCGTTCGGTCAAGGTTATTTTTGTATGTTCCAAGGTGGTGAAAGGGCTGATATAAGAGAATTTTCTAATCCAGCGGCCAAATTAATATCAAAGCCTTCATATTTGAATGAGGCTTTATCAGTGAGGACAAAGATGTTGACGGGAATTTTCTGTTCTAATAGTTTGCGTATATGGCTATGGACATGAATGTTCGTTGACTGTGTTGCGTTAGGTTTTTTATACTGATTCATCCGCTTTTTGAATGTTACTGTTGTCTTTCCAATATATTTTATTTTGGCGTTGGCAACAAAGGCATAGAGAATATTTTTGGTTTTATTATGCTTTTCCAGGCTATATTTAAGCACACCTTCTTTATTGGTAACTCCCCAGCTTAAATAACCAGCAAGCCAGGATTTTGCAAAACTTCAAGGATATTGAGTTTTTGTTTTTTGGCTGAGGATATGATGGAGCGGATGGTGGCAAAGGTTTTTGCACCTTAATGGGTACGAAAGCTGCCAGATATTTTTTCCCTGACTTTCATCATGCGCAGGTCGCGTTCCGCCAAATTATTGATGAAGGGGCATTG
>JAJRRF010000179.1 GCA_024279735.1 Alphaproteobacteria bacterium | reverse complement strand
CTCTTAGTTGACACCCTAATTTCTCTTAGTTGACACCCTAATTTCTCTTAGTTGACACCCTAATTTCTCTTAGTTGACACCCTAATTTCTCTTAGTTGACACCCTAATTTCTCTTAGTTGACACCCTAATTTCTCTTAGTTCGCACCTAGAACTTCAATAAAATCAATGACTTACGACCTCCTAAAACAATATAAAACCTTTAAAAGGTTTACAACAAAAACGCGCGCGCAAAAATTACCTCCAAATTCTCTGGCAAGAAAACAGGTAAAATTGGTGTTGTTTTTTTTGTTATATGGTTTTTTTTGGGGTCAAAAAGTTATAGGCTGGGGGCAGGAAATAAACCCTAAATTTCTGACCACTTTTTCTCGTGGCAAAATCTTGGCAAGAGCCGTATCTTTCCTTGTTAAGATTTTGCCAATGTAAATTTTGAGGGGCAAATTTTCTGGCAAGGCTGCAACGATTTCTGGTTCTACTTGCAAAGATAAGACAAAACTCTCATACATCACCCTCAGCAGCCAAAACAAATATTTTGGATTGGATGTACCTGATGAGGGATTAAATCCTCTCACCATACCTTTAAATTGATTTAAATGATGGTTTAGGAGTTAACCAAGCCTTAACTTCTTCTGAAAAGATAGCTGAACAGGTTTTTCGGAAATTTCCGGAATTTTTGTGCCCATGTTTTTTGTGCCAGCTTTTTGACCCAGTCTTTGCCCTGCCCTAGCTGCCAACTCGGTTTTCTTGCCAGGCAAGCCAGGATTATTGTTACGGGTTTCCCTGTGGCAGGTGGATGTCCTGGTGTGCTGCCTTTAGAAACATTCGTAATGTTGGTGTATTTATCTTCTTAAAATTGCAATATTTTTTGTTTGCAACCTGTTCTAGTAAGGTTAACGGTAATTAGTATAAAATAAACAGTTAAAAATAATGATACAACTTTATCTAACTATATGTAATTGTCATTCAAAATTATTATTATATGTATTCATTTTATATACTTGGTATGTAATATGTATTACTTTGTTGTAGGTAGGGTTATATTATTATGGGCAAGAACGAGAGCCAACAGCCAAAACCGTCCGGGGACAACCCTGACCTGTTTGATGTCAGTGAAATTTTCAGGGCTGTTTGGAAGCGAAAGTTTTCTTTTTTGCTGCCAATTGTCTTGTTGCTGGGGGGCATCCTTGCCTTCCATACCCTGGTTGCCCCAAAATATACCGCATCTGCGCGCCTGTTTATCGACCCGATCGGCCTGGATATTACCCGCAAGGATATTACCCCGCACAGCCGGACCTTTAGTGGTAATTCTGAATTTGTCGAGAGCAAGATGCGCATTGTCACCTCGGACGAAGTGCTGGGCAAGGTCATCAAGAGTTTGGAACTTGGGACAGATAAGGAATTTGGCCTGAAAAAAAAGGGTCTGTTGCAAAAAATCCCTGTGCTTGGTCCAGCCCTGGCCAAGCTGAAATCAATGGTGTTGCCTGTAAAGAAGGGGGCTGCCAGTACTGAAACCCCTTATGAGCGGGCATTGCTCAAGCTGCGCAGTTCTGTCAAGACCCACAAGGGCAAGAATAGTTATGTGGTCGATGTTTTTGTTAAGACAAAATCAGGTGGCAAGTCTGCCAAAATCGCCAATGCGATCGTCAATACCTTTCTTTCTTCGCAAAAAAGGATGCGTGAGGAATCGGCCCACAAGACATCGGTATCACTGATGAAGCAACTTGAACTGTTCAAGAAAAGGCTGACCAAGGCAGAGGATGCGGTCGAGAAGTATAAGGCAAGGCACAATATTGTGAATGTCCGGGGCAACCTTTTCAATGAACGACAGCTGACCGAGCTGAGCCGCGAGTTGACCAGGACGCAGACCTCCTGGGTGCTGTCAGAGGAAAAGTTTCAGCAATACAAGGCGATGCAGGCCAAACCGATATCACTGGAATCCCTGCAAGATGTTACCGGGTCGCGGATGATCGGGCGTTTGCGGACACGGTTGCTCCAGGTGCAGCAGCGCAAGGCCGAGTTGTCCCAGACTTTGATGCCGTCCCATCCCGGACTGATGTCTGTTGACAAACAGCTGGCGAAGGTAAAACAGGTAATCTCGCAGGAAATAAAACGGATTGTCCAGTCCGCAAAACATGAGTTTAGTCGCCTGAAGGGAGCCGAGCAGGCCTTGCAAGGAAAGATGTCAAGCATCAAGAAACAGATGGTGACGGTCAACCTGGCCAGTGTCAAGCTGCGTGAGCTGGAACGTGATGTCGAGGTCAGCCGCCTGGTCTACAAGACCAACATGATCCGTGCCCGTGAAATTTCGGAGCAAACCCAGGTCAATAGTTCAAACTCAAGGGTGATCTCCCCTGCCCTGTCCCCAGCCAAGTCAGACCGCAGGATTTTGCCCCTGCTACTGTTGCTTGGGCTGGGCGGGGGTTCCGTCCTGGGGGTGTTGCTGGCAATTGTCCGGGAGCGCCTGTCCAAATATATCAGTTCTGCGCGCGAGCTACGCGCGATATCCGGCCTACCGATCATCAAGGAGCTGCCCTATTATAAAAGGGACCTGTTGTCCAGGCTGGGCAACCTGAATAATAGCAAGAGACTGTTCCGTAAACAGGACGGGTCTGCCAGACCCAAGACCCTGCAAAAACTGGTGAAAAAGACACTGCATTCCCCCGAGGTGCTGTCTTCTTCCCAGATCCGTGACCTGCTTTACAACTACCGTGATACTGAAGGGCAACAAAGTATTTTTGTCATGTCCTCAGGCCAGAAGGATGAAAAGGGCACTGTGACCCTGAACCTGGCTCTGGCGGCCTCCATGGCTGGGGACAGGGTGCTGCTGGTCGATGCAGATGTGTCTGGGGGAACGCTGAGCCGTGAACTGGCCAAAAATGCCAAGACTGGCCTAAAGGCGGTACTTGAGGGCACAGTGCCTTTGGAAGATGCTGTGATCGAGGGCTATAACGAGACCCTGAACATATTGCCCGTCGAGAATGATGATATTATTTCCAACAGTGTCAACAGCAGATCCATCAAGAAATATATCTTGGACAAGGCGGAAGGCTATGACCTGGTGATTTTTGATGGCGGTGTCACGGGCATCAATATCCATGCCCACAGTTTTGCAGAGGTGTCCGGTGACATTGTTTTCGTGGCGCGTGAAAGTGTGACCCCGGTTGCCCAGTTCAGGAATATTGTCCAGAACATGCGCCCCTATATGGACAAGGTCAGGGGGACAGTGTTTTATACTGGCTGATGTTTTATGGCAATCGGTGTTCGCCTTGGGTCAGGTAGCATTGCTTGTTTTACGGTGGACCAGGGCAAGGAAAAACAGGATTGCGCTATAGCAATAGGCTGCCAACAGCCAGGTTTGCCACAGCCCATAGCCAAAGGCTGCAATGCAGAAAAATGTGATAAAGCCCGCATACCCAAAAGGTCTTTCCTTGGGGGGAAGTGCGCTGATCTTTCCCAGGACAGCAATGCCAATAAAGAGCAGGAAGGTGACCCCAACCGCCCCAAGCTCATACCAAGCCTGGAGAAAAATGTTGTGCGGATGAAGGCCGGGATGATCCTTTGCCCTTTCTGGATATTTTTTCCGGTACGCTGTTGCCCTGTTATTCATGACGGAACTTGAAAGCAGGCCTTTTCCCAGGACGGGATTATCGGGAACATGGACAGCTGTATAGTGCCAGATATGAACCCTGTCCTTTGCACTGAAGGGCAGCCAGCTGCCATATTGCAGCACTGGGCTGCTGCCCAGCAAGATCAGGGGCACAGTCGCGACAACAGATATTGTCCATATGGCAAGGCAGGCCTTATGGAAAGCCGTAGGATAGCGGCTGGCCAGGAAAAATCCTATGGCAGCAAGGAAAAGAGCGACTTTTGCGCTTTCACTGTGGGAACTGAAGGTAAGGACAGCCATGCCTGTGACCAGGACGGGAGGCAACAGTTTGCGTATGGCACTGCCATACTGTCCCTTGGGCCAGGCCAGGGCGATCATGAGGGTGGGCCAGAACAGCAGGTTCAGGGCACAGGCATTGCTGTTAAAGTAATGGGGGGGGAGTTTCAGGGAATGCCCAGGTCTGTTGTTTTCGCCCAGTTCAATCATGGGGGAGAGCGTTTCAATAAAAAATGTTGTCAGGCCAAGGCCATTCTGGAGCTCAAGGGAAATATAGAGAGTCGCGACCAGAACCCCTATGACAATGCCTCGGACAATCCGCCATAACTGTAGGCCAGTCAGCAGGGCGGGAACTTTTTGCCAGGCGACCCAGCCAGCCAGCAGAACCAGGAGGTAGAGCAGCTTCCTGTAGGATCTGTCCATTTCAGAAACCCAAAGGCTGTTGATAAAAAGGTAGAGCAAAAGGCCTGCGGCCAAAAATACCAGGGCTCGGTTTTCGAGTCTTGGAAAAATTTGACACCATTGCATTTTTCCGAGCCAGGAAAAAAAACTGCCAGAAGTCTGCATACCTGCCATTTTGGGATTGTGTTTAAGAAGCAGGATGGCACTGATAAGGGGCAGAGAGAGAACCGGGAACAGGAACAGGCTACGGGGGGCAAACCCAGAAAGGGTTGCTGTGAGTGTTGCCACCCAGGCCAGAACCAGTGCTAGCTTCTGCAAAAGGGTGTACTTGGCCAATGTTCCGGTGTCCTTTTTGTTCCCAATATTATTGGAAGGGAGCGACCCAGGCTATCTGTTCTGGGCAATCCTGTGCCCAAAAAAGGGGCAAGCTTGATCGGGGCATAAAGCCTTGTTTGAACAGTCTATGAATAACCTAGTGTCTATCTGGATATTCAGTCAGACACTAGGGGCATTTTGGGTATATGGATAGTAAAAAAACATATTACGCTTGTCTGTACAGAGGACTGGTTCTTACACTCCTGCTTTCTTCCCCTGAATGAGGCCGCCAGTCTGCCTGAATATTCAGGCCGTCCTTGATAAATGGTTGTAATGGGGAGAGCCTTGTGTAAGAGAGCGGGTGTTGTTTTGTACAAGTCATGGAGGATATTTCGGTGTGCCTATTTTTTTGCTGGTTGCCCTGTTGTTTGCAGGGGCGGTGATTGTTTCTGGTCTTGTGACCCGTACCCTTGTCTCATGGCTGGGGAAGAACCATATCATGGCACTTCCAAGCGGAAGGGGATGCCATACAGTACCGACACCTGTTGGTGGCGGGTGGACACTTTTTGGCTGGGGGGCTCTGGTTTGGGCTGTCTCCCTAAATTCCGAGGACATGACTGGGGCTCTTGTCCTGGCTGGGATCACTATCCTCGCCCTGGTGTCCTGGATTGATGACAGAAAGAGTGTTTCTGCTGCTTTGCGGTTTCTGATACAGGCTGCGGCTGTGATGGTTGTCTTGTTGTCGATGGATGAAGGTGCTTTGGTTTTTGGTGGTTACCTGTCCCTGTGGCCGGACCGTATGGTCACAGCTTTCCTGTGGCTGTGGTTTGTCCACCTGTATAATTTTATGGATGGGATAGATGGACTTGCAGGGATGGAGACAGCCTTTATCGGACTGGGTATTGCTGGTATCGGCATGGCAGTTGCCCTGCCCTTCCCTGTCATCCTGACAGCGGCAGCGATTGCAGGAGCTGCAATAGGGTTTTTGTGGTGGAACTGGTCTCCTGCCAGTATATTTATGGGGGATGTCGGGTCTGTCACAATGGGATATTTGCTGGGATGGCTGCTTATTGTCATGGCCACCCATGGATATTTGCTGGCGGCACTGATCCTGCCGCTTTATTTTATTGTTGATGCCAGCTATACCCTGCTCTCCAGAATGATCAGGGGGGAAAAGGTCTCGCAGCCCCACAGGTCTCATTTCTACCAAAAGGCCTCAATTGCAAATGGCAGTCATGCTGCCATTGTCAAGAAGGTTGCCATTGCCAATATCTACCTGTTTGCAGCAGCAGTCCAGTCAGTTTCCAGCCCCCTTGTTGGGGGTGTGATTGCTGTTGTGAGCGTGACTGTGCTTATGCTCTATCTCTATTCCCTCTTTCGTGACTGATGCTTATATACTCCCCCAATATCAAAACCCAGATTTTCACGTCGTATGAGTATATATTTACAATAATGGGGCTGTGAAAGACCAAAAACAGGATGACCAATATGAACGTTCTTCTGACCGGTGCTTCTGGGTTTGTGGGGCGGCATGTCCTACTTGCCCTCCAAAAGGAAGGGCATCAAGTTTGTGCCGTTTACCGAAGCCGCCCCCCCAAAGGGGGATGCGCCCAAAATGTTGTCCCTGTTATTGTTGACATGTCCCCGCAGACAGACTGGGGGCAAATATTGGAAGGCATTGATGCTGTCATCCATACAGGGGACGGCCTACGGGTGTTTGAGGGGCAAAAGACTGCTGCTGCTGATGTGGCGGCGGATGCGGTGGCAACAACAATGGCTCTGGCACAGGCAGCGCAGTCCTCTTCGGTAAGAACCTTTGTCTATCTCAGTTCCATCAAGGCAGCCTCAGGCTATTGTGCAAGCCATGTTCTGTCTGAAAGTGATACGCCTTCCCTTGACCGGCCATTTTATGGGCAGCTCAAGGCTCGGCTTGAGGGACAGCTGGCCAGTCTTGGCACGGAGCGGAAAAATGGCGGGATGTATATGGTCAGCCTGCGTTCCCCGATTGTCTATGGCATTGGCGGGACAGGAAATTTTGACCGCCTTGTTGCCCTGGCTGATACGCCATTCCCCTTGCCTTTGGCCAGCATGTCCAACAGGCGCAGTATTATTTCTGTGGCAAACCTGTCTGATGGCCTGGTCAGGGCTGCCAAGAACCCGAACAGCTGTTCAGGGCATTATTTTATCCATGACGGCCCGCCATTGGCAATGGCAGAACTGATGGCTTTGCTGAGACAGGCTCTGGGGCGCAGGAGACGACTGTTTCCTGTTCCTGGACTGTTGGTCAGGATGGCGGGCAACCTGCCTGTGGCTGGTCCTGTTGTCTCAAGGCTGAGCCGTGACCTCGAGGTCAGTTCAAAAAAGTTTGAGGCAGACTTTGGCTGGCAGCCGCCGCAATTGGCTCGTGAAGCCCTTTATGCGATGGTCAAAGAGATTGCGAAGTGATCAGGTGAAATGATGGAGGCAGTGGCATTGCGTGCCTCCCTGCCCTCCCTTGTCCTAAAATATTTGGAAGCAGATTTTGCCTGGGTGTCTGGGTTTTTCAGGGTGCAGAGTGGCCAAAAATATATGTGGAAAAGCACAAAATATTGAGGCGTTTCCTGCTCAAGATAAGGAAGATTAGGCCAACCATAAAGCCATTTTTTATAGTATTAATAAGTATTTAATGTTAATTAATTTCAGATTAAATTGATTATAGGGTCTTTCCCAACAAAGGTACCAAACGCGCCATAGGATTTTCCTGAACTCCCTTTATGGTCTGGTTTTTAGGCATATTGCTTCCCCCCAAATTCGAGGGTCTTTTAAGCGGCCATTTTTGGGGGAAGAATTCCGACCG
>JAJRRF010000178.1 GCA_024279735.1 Alphaproteobacteria bacterium | reverse complement strand
GCTTGCCCTGATCTTCAATCAGAATCTTTTGGGCAGCAATAATCCGGTGCAATATTTTGGTATCATCAGCCATACGACCATTGATTCAGAAATATGCTACTTTGACAATAAGAAAAAAGAAGCTGGGGAGTTACAAAATTTTGCAAACATACAGGACGACTGCTTTCCCAAAAAGCAATGCCCAAACCATTTTTGAAACCGAGTCTATCGCTTACCAAAATTAAAGAATGAAGTGAACTTACAGGTCTTCAAAACAGCACTCCGGCTAAAAATCAGACGTTTCCGTCTGGCAGGTGTCACCTTCAGACACCAGGCATAATGGTCATCATATTCATCGCTCCACTCCTCACCGCGCAGGCGGCATTCCTGCCTCACCCCTTTACGGTACTGTGACATGGCTGTCCTGGCATAGTCATCACAGGCCTCATCAGCCTGCCCCCCGCCAATCGCGCCGCTACCAAACCGATCAAAGCAACTCTTAAGATCCTCTTCCCGCCGCCTGAACTGCTTGGTTCGCTGTTTGTCATTGGCTTTCAGACACCATCTTTTAAGACTACCAACATCACCCAACTTCCAGAGTGATGACTTTAAGCGGCAATTATACTGGTTGCTGGAACGTGACTGCTCCGCAGACAGGCGGGCAAAATGATCGCATCTTGCCTTGGACTGGGACTGCTCCCCGCCACTGGCCTTGCACCGCTTCAAGGAACGCGCCCTGGTCTTTTCTTCAGAAGCCCGCTGCCAATTATCTGCATTCAGACACCACTGGTAATGGTCCGAAAACTGGCTAGACCAATCTTTTCCTGATAATCCGCAGTTCATGCCCTTGGCCTTTTCAACGTCAGACAGAGCCTTTTGCGAAAATGCATCACAGACCTTACTATAACGACCTCCGCCCCTGTTAATACAGGCTGCCAAGAATCTTTGGCGTTTGACCGTTGCGTCCTTGCGCTCAAAGCGCGAATGGTTACTGCACCAGTCATAATGTCTTGAGAAAGAGGAAAACCAGCGTGATTTTCTGGTAAAACCACATTTCTTGGTCAGGTTCATTTTGTTCTGGGAAACGCCTTGGCGGGCATAGTTTGAACAACTCCTGTCAAGTTGCCATTCACCCAGACGGCACTGGCGTAGCAAGGACTTCTTCTCTTTTAGGTCACTCTCAATACTGCGCCTTGGCTTACCCATACAAAAACGATAATGGTTCTTAAAGTTTTTGTCCCAGGCCTTGTCCTCAAAATAGCACCCATTGCGAAGACCCTGGCCATAAAGGTCAATCACAGCCACAGCATAGCCTGAGCAACGGATACTCTTTTCATTCCTGCTGTCACCGCTTGGCTTAACACCGGACACACAACAATTATTCTTCAGTTCAGTACCACGGCCAAACTTCAGCCGACATTGCCTCGTCTTTTTGATAAAGCTCCAGGCCTTACAGCGTGGATCACGTTTACAACTGTTGTCACACCACAGATAGTCAGCTCCCCTGGGCGCAACCTTATAGCTATAGTCAGAACCAATCCGCAATGTCCCAAACTCAACACCTCCAGGCTCCTCCTGGTCATCTTCCCCCTGCCCATAATCAGGCTGCCCCAGATTGGCCTCACAACGCTTTATCTTATCCTTGCGTGCCTGCCGCTCCTTCTGCATCACCCTGGCAGAGTTATTCGCCTTACAGTATTTATAATGCGCCTTATAGGTGCGATTCCACCGTCCCCTGTCCCTGAAACCGCATCCACTACGCGATGCCCGTTTCACTTGCTGGAGGGAGGCCTTGGCATAGGCATCACATTTTTTCAGGAATGTGCCACCACCACGCTTCAGGCAACGGACAATCGCATCTTGTCTCAGGCCATCCTGTTTGTTGCGTTCCGTCACCGTATTTTCCCGACACCAATTTTTATAATAGTTAAAATTGTTGCGCCAGCGTATCTTATGGTTAAAACCGCACCTGTTATCCAGGTTCGTCTGTTGTTGTTCCAAGGCCTTACGGGCATATTGCCGACAGCTCATATTGCCTGATTCGTTGTCAGTATCTTGCTTGCACTGTCGCAAGCCACGTTTGCGCTGTCTTTGCCTCTGCTTGGTCTCTTCAACCGAGGCATCCATACACCAGTCAAAGTGGACAGCAAAGTCATCGGTCCACTTTGCATTTGAAAAGCCACAACTTTGCACCAGGCTGGTTTCATAGTCAGCAATCGCCCTGTTGGCATATTGGCGGCACAGACGCTGGGTAGAGCTGGCCTGCTCCCCTTTCTTTTCACCTGAAACACAGCAGTCATTCTTATATTTTGGGGCAATCTCGCTTTTCAGGCGGCATTGCCTATTTGGCCGAAGATAGGTCCAGCTCCTGCATTTGTCATCCTTGTTACAAAGCCGCTTACACCACCTATATCCCTTGCCTTCAGGCACTGACTTGAACTTATAGTCACTCCCCAGCCGAATATAGCCCATCTCGGCTCCCACAGCCTGGGCGGAGACAAAAGCCTGCCCTGCCATACCTAGCAAGACTGCAAAAAACAACCCAAGGACATACAGGACTCCACTCTCCAAATATTTGTTGGCCTTGTCGACAAAGCCTGCATTAGGGAAACTGGTGTATTTCATTGTCCATCCACTCATTAATTACTTGTCTCTTGCTAGGAAAATTCAGTCTTTGAACCAGCTCAGTTTTATTTTTATTGAAGCCTATAACGACATATTAAACTGGATAACCTTACTGTGCCTTAAAGCGGGAGCAAAAATCAAGTTCTTATTCCCCTGGCAAAGCCCAAAAACAGAGCAATGCAATTCATGTATTTCTTTTGATAATACCGAGATTCCTGTCGATCAAGAGTCCTGTCCGTTAAAATGGAATTATCCGAACAAAGGTTGATATTGCTCCCAAACCAGATAGACTTCCCCTCCTGACACTATATTTGCAGACTCTTACATTACCCAGGAATGCCCGTGACACTTCAAAAAAATCCTCGTGAGGCCTCCTTTGGAAAATCCCGCTTTATTACAGGCCCTGTAATGAAACACATCCAAACCATGACCCTGGCCAGCTCTGTAGGCCTGACAGCCATCTTCCTGGTTGATTTTGTCGATATTTATTTCCTGTCACTACTTGGTGACACCACGATAACGGCTGCTGTTGGTTATGCGGGGACAGTCATCTTTTTTCTGACTTCTGTGAGCATTGGCCTGTCCATCGCAGCCGGCAGCCTTGTTTCCAGGGCAATTGGCGCAGGCGATGAGGCAAGGGCAAAACGCCTTACTGTCAATATTTTGCTAGTGGCTCTTGGCGTTTCGATAACCATCATGCTCCTCGTGATGGCAGGCCTTCCTGCGATACTTGGACTGTTGGGCGCAAAGACACGGACTCTCGAACTTGCTTTGGACTACCTCTATATTATTGTCCCCTCAATGCCTTTCCTTTCTATAGGCATCTGTTCAATGGCCTTGCTCCGTGCGGTTGCCGATGCCAAACATTCGATGCTTGTCACCCTGTTTGGCGCAGCTGTCAATGCAGTTCTTGACCCATTACTGATCTTCAGCGTTGGGCTTGGCCTGGAGGGCGCGGCCATTGCCACTGTTCTGGCACGTATCACCATCTTTACAGGCGGCCTTTACTGGCTGTTTGCCAAACATAATCTGTTCACCTGGCCAAACCTGTCTGACCTTAAAAAGGATCTGCCAAAAGTTTCCTTTATTGCCTTTCCTGCCATACTGACCAATATTGCCAGTCCTATTGGCGGGGCAATCGTCACCGTCTCCATGTCTGCCCATGGCGATGGCGCAATGGCAGCCTGGGCGATTATCAACCGCCTGATCCCTGTCTCCTTTGGCGGCCTGTTCGCCCTGTCTGGTGCTGTTGGCCCAATTATCGGACAAAATTTGGGGGCTGAACGCTTTGGCAGGTTACGGCAAATCATACTTGATGCCATCAAATTCGTTTTTTATTACATGCTGGTAGTCTGGCTGCTGCTTGCCCTTGGCAGCGGACTGATTGCAGACCTCTTCAGGCTTGAGGGTACAGCCCGCGAACTGGTTATTTTTTTCTGTCTCTGGATTGTGCCATTTTTTGGCTTTTGGGGGCTGGTATTTGTCGCCAATGCTGCCTTTAACAATTTGGGAAAACCCCATTACTCAACACTGTCAAACTGGGGACGCGCCACGCTCGGAACCGTACCCTTTGTCTATCTTGGCGGCCTCTGGTTTGGGGCAAACGGCATCATTGCAGGCTATATTATTGGGACAATTGCCTTCGGCATTCTCGCCATTAAGGTCTGCTTCAAACTGATTGAAAATATCAAGAAACAGGATAGCCCTGCCAAATAATAAGGCCAGTACCCTAAGGCACTGGCCATCATTCATGAACAACAGTTCAAGCCAACTAATCCATAATTTCAAAAGAAATCTTGACCGTAACCCGGTAACTGGTGATCTTGCCATTCTTGACAACTGCGCTCTGGTCCTTGACCCAGACAGACTTGATACCCTTGACAGATTTTGATGCCTTGCGTACAGCCTTGTCAGCCGCCTCGCTCCACCCCTTGGGTGAATCTGCCATAATCTCAATAACTTTCATGATCGCCATAATATACTACTCCAGAATACTAAAAATTGATAAATAAATAAAAGCCCCCTGTTTTGGCAGGCTTCTGTTATATCCTGAAATTATCTCATATACAGTCCCTTTACAAGGCCAGAACATCTCTCAGGTTCTAATTATCATTTCGCCCTAAAGGCTGACCAGCTCAATCCTGCCGCGCGACAGCCTCACCAGGCCGTCTGCCTCCATCTTCTTGAGCTGGCGGCTCACCACTTCACGAGCCGTCCCCAGATCCAGCGCGAGTTCCTGGTGGGTCATGGCAACAAGACCCTGCTGATTGGCAATGGTCTTGAGGTGCTGTGCCAACCTTTCTTCCATTGGCCGGAAAGTGACATCCTCAAACAGGGAAATCAGGTCAAGGATACGGCTGGTATAGGCCTCCAGCACCATCCTTCTGAACAGGTCGGAACTGTCGAGCAAATACCGAAAACCTGCCTTGCTGATGGACAGGCCGCTAATATCTGTTTCTGCAATGCCTTCTGCGCGAAAATGGCTATCATGAATCAGGCAGGCCACGGTCATCACACAGGCCTGGCCAGGGGCAACGCGGTAGAGCAACAGCTGCCTACCGCTTTCAGAAACCATCTGAACCCGCACCGTCCCCTGCCTGAGCAGCACCAGGCTGGAACAGCTCTGCCCTGCCTCAAACAGGACAGTTCCCGCTGGCGCAGTGACAGCAGTTGCATGGTCTACCAAATATTTGGAAGCCGCAGGTTCCAGCCCTGGAATAATAGACATATTCTCAGTTTTCCTTTTCCCAATAACAAAAAGGCTGCCCCAGCCAAAACCAGGACAGCCCCAAATCATTACCCAGATACCAGTCTATATCTGCGAAGCCCCAAAGGTATCACATTTTTGCAGGCTTCCTGAAGAAAAGCCACGCTTAAACCAGTTCACCCTTTGCGCTGAAGAGCCATGGGTAAAGGTATGTGGTTTGACATAACCCTGCATCCTTTTCTGGATCTTGTCATCGCCAATCGCCGCGGCTGCATTGATCGCCTCTGCCACATCACCGCTGTCGAGAATATTTTTCCCGGCATAGGCCTGGCGTGCCCAGACTCCCGCAAAACAGTCAGCTTGTAACTCCAGCCGCACCTGAATCGCATTGGCCCGCACCTTACGGCTTCTGGACTTGGCCTGCTGCACCTTTTTGGAAATGCCAAACAGGGTCTGAACATGATGCCCAACCTCATGGGCAATCACATAGGCATGAGCAAAGTCACCACTGGCTCCAAACTTATATTTCAGTTCCTTATAAAACGCAGGGTCAACATAAATATTCTGGTCACCTGGGCAATAGAACGGCCCCATCTGGCTGGTACCTACCCCACACCCAGTTCTGGTTCGGCCAGAAAAGATAATCAGTTTGGGAGAACGGTAACGCCGCCCCAGTTTTTTAAATTCCTTTGTCCAGACATCCTCTGTATCAGCCAGCACAACAGCAAGAAACTTTCCCATGTCATCCTTTTGCGGCTGGGCAGACTTGTTCTGGTAATTGGAACGCCCAACCTCGCGGCCAGACCTGCCACCTGGCAAGGGAATACGCAAGCCACCATTGTTACTGGCACTTGGTGAAAACGGCGAACCGCCGCCAAAAAGCATACTCCCGATTTTTGGGAAAAAGAACAGGACTGCAAGCATTATGAGTGTCCCCATAATGCCCATGCCGCCGCCCTGGCGGCCACTACGTCGTGCCCCTGAACGGCCACCTCCAGGAAAGGGAAAGCGAAAGCCTCCACCGCCGCCACTTTGTCCGCGACGATCCTCTACATTACCACTTTCCCGACGACCCTTCCAACGCATTATCTATATCCTTTTACCAAACAAAATAGGGAGAACTGTTCACCATAACATCCCAATTGTTAGGCTAACACACTCTTACAAGGTTTCAAATATATCTCACGAGACATCGAAAAAACTGTGGAGTTTATGCGCCGTCCCAATGCTCAGATTACAACAGGAACAGCAAAAACCTTGCCTTCGGGGGCAAGCTGTCCGCGCCCCATACGACCGACAGCCTCAACCATACGGCCATCACGTTCCAGATATTGGTCTGCCAACTGAACCAGCCGACGGTTTGGATAAGAGATCGGTGATATTTTTCGCAAGGTTTGACCAATAACATCCTCATCCTGCTTTGGGTTGAGAATACACAGGCTGATAAACACAGCTGCCGATGAGCGGCTGATCCCTGCCCAGCAATGTACTAGCATGGGAGAGGCCTGATCCCAATCCAACACAAACTTCTCAATCTGTTCAATATGTTGTTGGTCAGGAATCACCAGACCAGCGGTCGGGACCGCAAT
Source organism: Alphaproteobacteria bacterium (assembly GCA_024279735.1). Taxonomy (GTDB): domain Bacteria; phylum Pseudomonadota; class Alphaproteobacteria; order Rhizobiales; family JAJRRF01; genus JAJRRF01. The sequence continues at coordinate 5,118 of JAJRRF010000178.1, read as the reverse complement.
ATCATTCATTCCCAGTTTCAGGTGATGCCCCACCCCGATAGTGACAGGTGTGGGCGGGATCATCGCATCATTGATCAGGGTCATCAGGTGCGACACACCATATTGCCCAACGACACCAGGCATAGCTTCAAGGGAACTGCAATAAATCTTTTGGACGGTCATACAATTCCTGTCTTTTTTCTTAAGGTCTACCTAATACGGCTCACCATTTTTGTGCAAAAACACCCATTTCCCATTTCCATCCTGCTGCGCCACCAAGTCATCATCTGGATAACTCCCTGCATCACCTCGTACCCTGTCTCCTATTTCCAAAATGACAGCATCCTGGCCAGACAGGTTCTTGATATGGTGGGCATCGCCCTGTTTCGGAAAACCCGCGCACATGCCTCGTGTCATAACTGTTTCAGTCACCTTGCCGCCCGCATCCTTGCAGACCAGGACAAGCTCCCCCTCCAGCAGATAGACCAGTTCATCAGCTGCCAGATGACTGTGAAGCAAGGCCGTCTGCGCGCCATCCTTAAGGGTGGTCAGGTTGACCCCAAAATTCGTCAGACCAAAATAATCACCAAGCTTTCTTTTGCTGCGTTCCCCCAGACTAGAGGCAAAGACAGCAGGATAACCAGACTTCACTTTCTCAACCTGGACTTCATCAGCCATGACAGCCTTAGCCATGACAGCCTTTTCCCGATCCTCAATCATATCCCATCCCTTACCTTGTCAGCTTTTCAAACAGTTTCAGAAACCGGGTCTGCGCTTCTGAGGCCTGCATAGGACGCAGGTTACGGAACTCCAGGTCGGATTCCATACTGATACTGTCAGGCGAACCGAACAGTTTACGTGCCTCATCCTCCTCAAAGCCTGCCAGGGAAACCGCCTCATAAAAGGCCGAAATCTTGTCAGACTGCTTGACCAGTCGGGACACCGTCACAGGCGGGTTAAGCGGCAGGGAAAAACGGGTACTGACAGCAGCCATTAGTCTGTCTTCATAGACTTTGTAACCGTCACCCATCGCTGACTTAAAAGGGGTAATCATGTCCCCAATCACATATTCAGGCGCGTCGTGCAACAGGGCAATCAACCGCCAGGTGCGCGGCGCATCAGGATAAAGCACAACAAGGATGTCCTGAACCAGCATAGAATGCTGGGCAACAGAAAAGGCATGGTCCCCCTTGGTCTGGCCATTCCAGCGGGCGACACGGGCAAGGCCGTGGGCAATATCCTCTATTTCAATGTCAAGCGGGGATGGGTCAAGCAGGTCAAGCCTGCGCCCTGACAACATGCGCTGCCAGGCACGTCCTGGCGTTGCATTGCTACCTGTTTTTTTTATCATTTTTGATTGCATGTTGTGTCCTGCCCCCATTATAGCCTAAAGTCTTGCCCCAGTTTTTCACATATTCGGTGATGGTCACAGGATACCAGATGGTCATTAACCATACCAACAGACTGCATAAAGGCATAGACAATAGTGGGTCCGCAAAACTTAAACCCCACCTTTTTCAAATCTTTGGATAATTTCTCACTGATTGCTGTCTGTGCCAACACATCGCCTTTGGTCTTAAGGTAAGTCTGGATTGGCTTGCCATCTACATAATTCCAAATAAATTCAGAAAATTTTTGACCTTGACTTATATCAAGAAAAACCTGGGCGTTACTGACGGTTGCCTGTATTTTGAGACGGTTGCGGACGATCCCCTTGTCCTGCATCAGCTCCCCAATTTTTTCAGGGCTGTAACGCACAATTTTCTCTGGATCAAAGCCGTCAAACACCTCCCGAAAATGCTCCCTCTTGCGCAAAATTGTGAGCCAGGACAAACCAGCCTGGAATCCTTCCAGACAGAGTTTTTCAAACAAGGCCTGACTGCTGGCCTGCGGCACACCCCATTCAGTATCATGATAGTCACAATATTGCGGGTCATCCTTGCACCACCAGCAACGGTTTGGCTTCTTAGCTTCAACCATTACATCCACCCCTTTTTCTTGGCATAAGCCATATCTTTCCTCTTTTTGACCAGCCTGATATTCTCCCCAACCAGATCGTCATAGTTTTTGTGTTTGGCAAAATAGGGGCCGAACCAGCCATCTTCATGGGTAAAGGCCATCGTCCAGGCCAAGTTTGGCGGGAATACACAATAGTCTTCGCAAATATCAGTCAGGTCAGGCAACTGGTCTATCATCACAGCCTGTTCCAGGCCTGTATTATTTGGCAAAATGATAAAGTCTGCCGCCTTTTGTTCAAAATAAAGTTTTTTAGCCTCTTCGCCCTCAACAGAAGGATAAAGTTCAGCAGAAAAAACTTCCCATTTATAGCCCCTAAAACCCGAAATCCTTGCCCCCATCCTGTTACTGGCAAAGAGATGTATCCAGTCTTGTTCCAGACTTTTGGTCTTCCCTGACGAAAAGGTTTCAAAACTGTTATGAGGCAAGTCCCACAAATTCCAATACTCTGTTGCCACCTTGTTTACCCCTCATAATCACCCTGAAGCCACATCATAATTTGCCCATTCTGGCTTGACCAGCTTCACAGGGACACCCCCCGCCTCAAAGCCGTTGCCTTTTTCAACAGCCTTCGCTGCCCGGTCCAGCCTTATCAGGGACAGACCCTGCCTGCCTAAGACACTGCCAAGCACACCGACCAGCGACGCGCCGCCCTTAATCTCGCTGCCTTTGGACGGCAATTCCGTGTCACCTTGCACCAGGGCAAAGCGTTTGCGCAAGGTCGCCTTGTGGTGCATTTTAGAGACCACTTCCTGGCCAACATAACAGCCCTTCTTAAAGTCCACCCCGTCCAGCAGGTCGAAACAGGCATCATGGGGGAAAATATCACTCCAAGCATAATCCTTGCCGCCTTCCGGCACAGCCAAAGAAATACGGTGATCCTCATAGGCTTCCTGTTGTCCAGCAAATTCATCACGGGTCGCCTGGCCTGTTGGTACAATGAAGCGGCATCCCAGTTCAGGCAAACGCGGGTCATCACATATCGCCTCCGCCTTCTCCATCACAGCCAGCCCGCCCTTATCTGTCAAAATCGGGATAGCCTGCGGCAACCAGCCTGCCACCACATTCAGGTCATCGCGCTTTTCCAGCTCAACCCTGGCTCGCAAACGATAGAACATCAGGCGTTTTAACAATTCGTCTGCCTTGTTGGCGGCGCAGTCGATAAGGTAGCCTTCCCCAAACTTGACAATGAAAAAGTCAAACATGATTTTGCCTTGAGGGGTCAGCAGGCCCGCAAAAATAACCGCATTGCCAAAGGGCGGATTTTCCTCCAGTTTCTGCATATTGTTACAGACCAGGCCTTGCAAAAAGTCGGTCGCTTCTGCGCCGCCAACCTGCAACACCGCGCGGTCTGCCAAAAAAGAAAATTTCATATCGGTAAGGGGCATAGGTTGCTGTCCTGTTTGTCGGGTCCATCGTTTGGCCAAGGGAGTGTAAAAGGCTTGATGAAAATCAGTCCCTAACCTAAGAACTGTGGTAGCAATAGGCAAGACAAATTATTGGCCACAACAAAAGAAAGCCTCTCCCATGACTGACACCCCAGAACGCTTTGACCTCATCCTGAAGGGCGGCACAGTTGTCAACCAGAACGGTACAAACCAGCTTGATGTGGCGATCAGCAAGGGCAAGATTGCAGGACTTGGTAATTTTTCGGCAGATATGGCGGATGAAGTGCAGGATGTCAGCGGCCTGCATGTGCTGCCAGGGGTGATTGACAGCCAGGTGCATTTCCGCGAGCCTGGCAACGAGCATAAGGAAGATCTTGAAAGCGGCAGCCGCGCCGCTGTTATGGGCGGGGTCACGGCTGTTTTTGAAATGCCCAATACTTCTCCAGGCACAACAACAGCCGAGGCACTGGCGGACAAGGTGAAACGCGGACGCAACCGCATGTTTTGCGATTTTGCGTTTTATGTTGGCGCAACCAAAGAAAACTCAGGCGAGCTTGGCAGGCTGGAGCGGCTAGAAGGGGCGTGCGGCATCAAGGTGTTTATGGGGTCTTCCACTGGAAATTTGCTGGTTGACGATGACCAGAGCGTGGCAAAGGTGCTGGCCAACATCAGCCGCCGCGCTGCCTTCCATTCAGAGGATGAGGAACGCCTGATAGAGCGCGAAAATCAGCGGGTGACAGGTGACCCCTCCTCCCATCCTGTGTGGCGCGATGAACGGACCGCCCTACTCTGTACCAAACGCCTACTGAAACTGGCGCGCGCAGCTGGCAAGCAAATCCATGTGTTGCACATCACCACCGCCGAAGAGATTGCCCTGCTGGCAGACTATAAGGACATTGCCAGCTGCGAGATTACCCCGCAACACTTGACCCTTGCTGCTGAAGACGCTTATGCCCGCCTTGGCACCTATGCCCAGATGAACCCACCTATCCGCGCCAAAAGACACCGCGCGAAACTGTGGTGGGGCATCCAGCAGGGCATTGCCGATGTGCTTGGCTCAGACCACGCCCCCCACACCAGGGAAGAAAAGGCTATGGCCTACCCCGCCTCTCCGGCCGGAATGCCAGGGGTGCAGACCCTTGTGCCGCTGATGCTCAGTGCGGTCAACGAGGGCAAGATGTCGCTGGAACGCTTTGTTGACCTGACCTCTGCTGGCCCGCAACGCCTGTTCAACATCCTTGGCAAAGGCCGCCTTGCCAAAGGCTATGACGCAGACCTGACCATTGTTGACATGAAGGCAAAGCGCACCATCACCGCCGACTGGCTGCAAAGCCGCTGTGGCTGGTCCCCGTTTGAAGGCAACACTGTTCAGGGCTGGGCAATAGGCACCCTTGTACGCGGCCAGCGCGTAATGTGGGAAGACAAGATTGTCGCAAAGGCCAAAGGCCAGCCCATTAGGTTTGAGGGCTGTGGGTGAGAAAACAAAAGATAGGAATATAGAACATACCCCTACCTTTTTTTATTAAATATCCCCGTTTTAATTCAGAAAAACAGTTCTTCATAAATCAATTATTCTTCGAATATTCCAATAAACATTCCTGATTACCACTTCCTTTCCGCTGTATAGCCACAAAAATATATTATTCTTTAAAAACAAGGAGATATAGATATGGCTCAAAATTCGGTTCAATTGCAAAAAGGGTTAAGCATCACTGCTTTTCTGGAACAGTATGGG
>JAJRRF010000177.1 GCA_024279735.1 Alphaproteobacteria bacterium | reverse complement strand
TGGAAGGATTGTCGCCAGGGTACTCGAAAATATGATAAGCCACAAACCAAAATCAATGCGGCAATTGGTGGATGATACCTTCGAATTTCGTTACTTTCAGGATGTTTCATACTAAACCTGAGTTAAAGGGATAGGTATGGGAACAGGACATGAAAAGTTCCCTGGTTTCCTGGTTACTGCTTTGTTACGGATACTACAAAATGTTGGATTCGAACCAACTAAGGCTTGTTTTATAGACAAGTGTTCAACCATTGAACGTAAATGATAGCCAGAATCGAACTGGCTACAGCTTGATTAAAGTCAAGTGCTCTACCAAATGAGCTATAATATAAACCATAAAAACCATTGGCATACGAAATCTGCAAGGCAGCACGCACCAGACGGGTCTCACGAGCCCGAACCAAAATGGACAATCATGATCCAAGGCTTTTATACAAGATGCGATTGAGAATAGAAAGGGGCTATGCAAATAATTATTTCCTGTATAGGATTCCCCAACCAATGATAACCCTCGTTAATGGAATGGATTTTAGATATGTTTCACCCGATTGAAATACCCTTTGGCTGCGTCATGATGTTTAATGTGGTTGACCTCAAGGACGGCGTAACTGTCGAGGATGTCGAGCTTGCCCTTGGCGAGATGTGTAATGTGGTCAAGAACACCTACGGCGATGACAAGGGCGGCTTTATTGCAGGCCAAGTCTATCGCAACAGTGGCTTTGTCTCCCCTGAAGGCAGTGTCAGCCATGACAATGATGCCCCTGCCGGCGCAGAAAAGATCAAGGCTGGCGAACTGGCAATTGTCACTTTTTGGAAAAGCTTTGAACAGCACGAAAAATCCCATGCCGACAAGGTATTTAAGGAAAAATTCTCTGCGCTTGCCAAATTTTGTGACGAGACCTATGAGCTGGGCTATGAAATGCTGTGGCAAGGCGTGCCAGAAGACGACAAGGCCTAAGCCCCTCTTTCCACCCCCCCATCTAAATCGGATCATCCCGGGAGCTGTTTCCGGGATGGCAGGAAAAGTGGCTCTACGCCAAAAAAATGGTGACCCCGAGTGGATTCGAACCACTGACCCCCAGATTAGGAATCTGGTGCTCTATCCGACTGAGCTACGAGACCACTCAACTTTTGATATAAATGGTCTGGCAGGGCCGATCAAGAATAATATTGCCGATGCCTTAAATATTATATTTTACCGCCCCCTTTACATCGCCCACCTCACTTGCTATGTTTTACCAAACACCCGTTAGGCAAAGTGATGCCAACCCATAAAACCGATAAAACCACCATCATTGAAAACACCATACATCTGTTTAAGGTGCAGGGTTATTATAACACCTCAATGGCTGACATTGGCAAAGCCTGCGGCCTTATCAAGGGCAGCCTTTACCATCATTTCAAGGGTAAGGAAGACCTGGCACTGGCCTGTCTGAAGCATATCCACCACCATTTCACCAAGCATATTTTTTCTGTTGCCAAGGATGACAGCCTGGGCGATGTGCAAAAATTACAGGCCTTTACAGAAAAAGTGGAGGACTATTTTCTCCACAGTGAGGGAGGCTGCCTGCTTGGCAATTTTGCCCTTGAGCTGTCCAATAATATTCCTGCCCTAAAAGCCGAAATCGTGGACTATTTCCAGCATTGGGAACGCGCCCTAAGGGTTATCCTGTCCCCGCAACTTGGAAATCTCCCTGCCCAGGCCAAGGCGAAGGAACTGGTCGCCCTAACCCAGGGCAGTATCATGATGATGCGCCTCTATGGTTCAAGTGACAGTTTCATAGCAACCAACAAACAAATAGCCACTCTCTTGGACTGCCCCCCTCTTCCAGAAACCGAACGCACCTTCTTATGTAACCTCAGTCTCGGATTAAGGAAAGCCATGCCTAAAGATCACTAATCGCTTCCAAGTTCCTTGTCATTGTGGACTTGATCCACAATCCATAACCCCAAAAGGAAAAATGTGGCAGGATGAATACCTCAAAAACATAACAAAATCCTGGGGTTATAGATCCTGAAACAAGTTCAAGATGACAAAGATAATATATATCAATGGGTTAATTATCTCGTTAAACGAGATTGGCGTTATGTAGAAAGTCCGTCCTATGCCACCTTCCACAATCCTTCCTTCTTTTCCCTAACAAACGTTTGTTATTAACACTTCAAAATAAAAGAAAGGCTATACACTATGCTCTACATCTCAAAATTTACAGGCCAGAAGCAGCCACTGCCACCGCGTCCTGCTCTCAAAAACATTGCCTTTGTCTGGCTGGGCAGCCTTCTTGCTGCCGCCACGGTTGGCTTTTTGGCCTATTACAGTCACCAGCCTTTGGTGATGGGGTCTTTTGGAGCCTCCTGCTTTGTACTGTTTATCCTGCCGCAAAGCCCTTTCGCCCAGCCGCGCAATCTGATAGGCGGCCATTTTGTCTCAACGCTGGTTGGGCTGGCATTCTTCCATCTGGTCAGCCCAGACTGGTGGTCGATGGCCCTTGCCCTGGCAACCGCCATTGCCCTGATGCAGCTGCTCAATGTGCCCCACCCGCCCGCAGGCTCAAACCCGTTCATTGTCTTCCTGGCAGGGGCTGGATGGGATTTCCTGTTTATGCCGACCCTGGCAGGGGCAATATTGCTGGTGCTGGTGGCCCTGCTTTACAATAACCTGGCACAGGATCGCCATTACCCCACCTATTGGTGGTAAGGCTTCCTTTTTCTTAGCCGCTCTTCCGAACCAACGTCCAACGCCCAGAAAACACCCTTGGCAGCATTACGTATTACTACCTAGTAATTCAGGAATTCCTCCCCATATCAATGAGGCTGGACGCATATCATTTCAAGGCCATAGGCCAGGGCGAGGGTTAAGATGAATGTAAATTTTAGACAATGGGTCATTGCCACAGCGTGTTTCATGGCTGTGCTTGGCTCACCCCCAGCTTTGGCCAAGAACACAGGGCAGTTGGCAACAGCGCAGCTCTCACTCAAGCAGGCAGAAGGGAAATTTGGCACAAGCTCTCCCAAAATTGTGCGTTACCTTAACAGGCTGGCGAGGCTCTATTGGAAACAGGGGCGCAAGGACAGGGCAAAAGCCCTTTATAAAAGGGTTCTTGCCATCCAGGAAAAGCAACTTGGCTACAGTCACCCTGATACCCTGCTCACAGTCCAGAGGCTTGCTGCCTTGACAAAAAAAGGCACTTCAACAGGCACGCAACAAAAGATAAAGCGCAGGTTGCGTGTGGTGACACAACGCAGGAAAAGTACTGCCCAAAAACTCAGCCAGATACAGGCAAAAACCAAGTCCCTGTCACTAAAATTAAGGCGCGCCGAGGCAACAGCTCGCCGCTCCCGGGAAAGGGTCAAGAGACTCAGGCAGCAACAATCAGGCCAAGAACGCGCAAAAACCGTTGCCATGCAGAAACAGGCAAAAACCAAGTCCCGCTTGGCAGGTCTCCAAAAACAGGAACGCAGCCTGAAGGTTAAGCTGAAGCGGCAAAAAAGAAAGCAGGCCTCGCTCCAGGCGACCGCCAGATCCCTGGGACAAAAAAAACGTTCCGCAAGGACTGCATTGATTAGGGCGCAACAGCAGCAACGCAATCACCGCGCCGCCCTGAAGGCAAACCTGAACCAGATCAACAGACAGGCCAGGATTTTGTCTGGCGGAAACAGTAAGCTTCGCAGCTGGCAGCAACAACAGGCCAGCGCACGTAGAAAACTGAGGTCAGTCTCTCCCCAGCTTGCCCGTCTTGCCAGCCAAAAAAGACGGCTGACGGCCTTGCTCCGAAAAGCTCACAAGAAAAACAGGCCAGCCCTTAACCGCAAATTGGCAAGCCTGCGCCAGTCAGAAAACAGGTTGCGCCGCTCGTCAGCCACGCTCAAACAACAGGTCAACCGCCTGGGGCAGAAGATTGGACAGTTCCGACGCTCCCAAAGTAATGCCCGCAGGAAGCTGGCGCAGTTACGCAAGAAAACAGCGGGACTGAAGCAAAAGATAAGCCAGGATGCTAACAAGGTCAGGTCTGCCAAAGCCGCTGTGCAAGCAGCCGACAAAAGGTTGCGTAACCAGTTACCACTGCTAAAGGCCGCCAAAAACAGCACGGCCAAGCTACAGACCCAGGTCTCAGCCCAACAGGGCAAGACCAAGAAGGCACAAAAGCAATATAACACCGCGCAAAACAAAAGCCAGCAGGCCATCTCCTACATGACTGCCACCAAGAAGAAAATACAGCAGTCACAGGCCAGGGCAACCAAGATGCAACAGCAGGCGGCTCAACTCCAAGGCAAACGCCAATCGCTTCAAAGCTCCCAGCAGAAATATAAAACAGCCCTGCGCCAAAGTAGGCGCAAAGAAAATAACCTGACGGCCTCCTTAAGGACTGTCCGCAAAATGCTAGCTCCCTCCAAAAGGGCTGCCATCAAGCCCCGCGACCCTGCCGTGCCCCTGACAGACTCATCAGAGCAAATTGTCCGTGTCTATTATGGCACCGACAGGAATGATATGGGGGCGGACAAGAAAACCGAGCGTTATGGGGTCAAGCGGTCGGAATTTTCCTATGGTTACAGCGATGTCTCAATGCCCCCAAACCATGTCCCTGGCGCACTTGAAAGCTATTCCTGGCTCAAGTTCGAGTTCAGCCAGAACCCCAAAAAACATGTGGTGCTGACCAAAATAACACGGCTTGCAAGGGGTGATTTTTTTGAAAGGCTGACCACCAGAGTCGACAGTACAGAAAGCCGCGATGCCTTTATTTTTGTCCACGGCTATTATAACAGTTTTAAGGATGCCGCCCGCCGCACCGCCCAGATGGCTTTCGATATGGGGTTTGAGGGTGCGCCGATTTTTTACAGTTGGCCTTCCCAGGGCAGTGTGACAGGTTACCCTGCTGATTCTGCCAATGTGGAGTGGGGCAAGGCCACCTCCAGGACTTTATCGTTGATATTATCAGGAAAACCAAGGCCACCCGTCTTCACCTGATTGGCCACAGTATGGGAAGCCGCGCCCTGGCAAAATCACTGGTCAATATCCGCCAGCTGCTGACTGACGAGGAACAGGATGTCCTCAAGGAGATCATTCTGGCGGCTCCTGACATTGATGCCTCGCTGTTTTTGGAGTCCATTGCCCCCAAAATCATGCACGAAAACTCCCGCATTACCGTCTACACCTCAAAAAAAGACAGGGTACTGGACATGTCCAAGCGGTATAACGGCTTTGCCCGCCTTGGAAACTTGACGGAACTGACCAGGCTTCCTGAAGGCGTTGACATTATTGATGCCTCCGGTGTCATCACCAGTTTTATCGGCCATTCCTATTTTGGCAGCAATAAATAAATCATCACAGACATGCGCTCTATCCTTGTCTCCAGCACGCCTTTGGACAAACGCTGCTACCTGAAACCCACCACAACAGAAATAGGAAAATACTGGCTGTTCCTGCTTGGAAAATGTCAGCTGGAGTGAGACTTTCCTTGGCTGTTTGGCAATACGCACCAATAAGGGGCTAGGCCAAGGTCGGCTGAGTGAACCTGTTTGCAAGTTCGCCTAGCGCAACCTCAATCTCAGTACCCTTTTACAGGGCCGCCCCTGAACTTCACAATACACAGACCCCGCAACACCTTCACAATCTTGTGTCCTATTTTTGGCAGATGACCACCGTGAGTAGGATCTTCCCAGACTCTTACGAACTTTACGAATCCATTTCCGATGTGCCTTTCTTAAAGCCCGTCTCCGCTTGACATTATAGGACACATCTGGTCCGCCCCTCCTTTTCCTACACCTGCAACAATAACTGTTGAACAGCGATAAGTAGATTTGGCTTGCGCTTCGCGGGTAACTGATCCTGTGAAGGCAGATGCAACAACTGAGGTGGCCACGAGTATAGAGAATACTTTTGGTGTCATCTTCTTTCTCCTAGAAATAATCATTTTAAAGTTAGGACACCCGCAGAAATAAAGGATCAGGATAGCGCAGGAATTTTGTTTGTCAGTTAGGCCAAAAATGCGCGTATAGCGGGCTATACAAGCATTTTTGAAACGACGCTGACGGGCAAAAGAACAAGCTAAACGATTCGGTTA
>JAJRRF010000176.1 GCA_024279735.1 Alphaproteobacteria bacterium | reverse complement strand
TAAACTGTCTCATGAGCAGGTTCAGGAGGTCGAGCGCAAGATCAACCACAGGCCAAGAAAAATCCTGGACTACAAGACACCACATGAGGTCTTCTCAAAGCGACGCAGGCTGAGTGTTGCGTTTCACTGTTGAAGGGGCGGAATGAAAAACAAGCATATTTTTTCATGTCCCATCGGAGAAGCCATAAGTGTTTTTGCAGGACGCTGGAAACCTGAAATCCTCTGGCATCTCAAAAAAGCTCCCCTGCGGTTCAACCAGTTACAACGGGCAATAGGGACGGTTTCACAAAAAATGCTGACACAGCAATTACGGGAGCTGGAACGTGACGGACTGGTGACACGTACCCAATACCGGGAAATACCCCCCCGTGTGGAATATGAGTGCACAGCCTTGGCTCATAGCCTCGAAATTATTTTCGAATCTCTTGAAAAATGGCACAAGGATCATGGCCAGACAATCAACAGGGCGCAGCAAGCATATGACAAGAGACTTAACGCTTCCTGAGTATCTGTGCCCCAAATACCTCCAGCCGATCCAAAACTATCCCGCTCCTAAAATTTGTGCCTTGCAATGGTGGACTGATGACTTATGGTTAATTCTTTTGAATCGCACAGGGCGGAGAGAGCCATGCAACAAAATTCATATTGCGGCATTGATTTTGGCACAGGAAATTCGGCCATCACCTCCTTTTCAACTGACGGCATGGTGCAGGTCGCAACATTGGAAAATGGCTCTCCCCTATTGCCCTCCAACCTGTTTTTTTCAGGCGAAGACCGCCAGACCTATTATGGCAGGGCAGCCACCGAGGAATATCTCGACGGCGCATTGGGACGGTTTATGGTCTCCCCCAAAAGCGCGCTTGGCACCAGCCTGATTGAGGAAAGCACCATGATCCTTGGCGAGCGCAAGCCTTTCAAGGATATTATCGGGGTGCTGATCCGCGAGATCAAGCGGCGCGGCGAAATGCAGTTGGGGGAAAAGACCCAGGTGGTGATGGGACGGCCTGTCCATTTTAATGACCATGACAAGGAACGCGACAGGAAAGCCCAGAATATTCTTGGCGAAGTTGCCAAACAGGCTGGCTTCAGGGACGTTGAATTTTTGTTTGAGCCGCTGGCTGCCGCCTTTGACTATGAAATGCAGGTCACCAAGGAAGAGACTGCCCTGGTAATTGACATTGGCGCGGGTACATCAGATTTCTCGATCATAAAGCTCTACCCGAACGGCCAGGACAAGGCTGACCGCAGTACAGATATTCTCGCCAATGCTGGGGTCTATATTGGCGGCAATGACTTTGATAAGGAATTTAGCCTAAAGCACCTGATGCCCCATTTTGGCAGCGAAACCGAGATCAAGCGGATGACAGGCGGAATGATCCCTGTGCCAAAGGCCCCGTTTGACAACCTCACCACATGGCACATGATCCACCGTCTCTATGACAAGGACTATATCCACGCCTTCAGGAATGACATCCTTGCCCTTGCGCCAAAACAGGCTCGTGCCAAGCTCCGCCATATTGCCGATATCCTGCAAAACCAGTTTGGCCATTCCCTGTTGATGGACATCAGGAAAGCCAAGGAAGACCTGTCCTCAATGTCCTCTGTTTTAGGAGTATTCTCTACAGGCAGCACCGATATTGAGGCCAGCCTGACCCAGAAAAACCTGAATGACAGCCTGACTTTCAGGCTGCGCGCCATCAGGGAAGGCATTGCCGAGGCTCTGAAACAAAGCGGCCTGTCCAGTGTTGACACCATTTTCTTTACAGGCGGCTCTACCAAAATTCCCTTCATCAAGGCCAGTCTGCTCAAGGATTTCCCTGGCAGCAAGACTGTTGACGGCGATGCCTTTTCCAGTGTCTCCAAGGGGCTTGCTGTACGGGCAAAAAAATGTTTTGGTTAAGGACATCCTCAAAATTAACCGAATCGTTTAGCTTGCTCTTTTGCCTCTCAGCGTTGTTTCAAAAATACTTGTATAGTCTACTATGTGCGCATTTTTAGCCTAGCTGACACACAAAATTCCTACGCTATCCTGATCCTTTATTTCTGAGGGTGTCCTACCCTCCCCTTTCTGTATCATTCTACTTCAAGGAAAACTCATGCCTGGCCTGCCCCTTTCCAGAACAGTTTATCTCCTTCTCACCCTTGCGACAGTGATCTTCGGCTATCTTTACCTACGTTATGCCTATAGCGTCACAGCCGATACCATGCCCTTTGCCCAGGAAATCGTCCTGGTTATCTTGGGGACACTGGCAACAATATTTATCACCGCCCTGCTCCTGAACCAGCAAACGGCTGTCGAGATTGAGAAGGAACAGAATATCAGGTTTCTTGACCTCAAGGCCACCACCTATGAAACGCTGCTTGACCTGGTTGAGGAGATGGCCTCAGCCGAGAAACTGGATGAACGGGTCATGACACGAATGAACTTTCTCACCCACCGCTATTCCAATGATTCATTATCACGTCTTGCCATGACAAATGATAGGGATCGGACAGTAGTTGCTTGCGGAAGACAGGAGAGGCAAGAGTAAAAGACAGGTGCGTCCCAGCTGCCAATTGGCCTGTCATCTCCTGTCCTTCGGGCAAAGCCTGGGGTAACAGCGGGGGTGTCAGCCCACAGACAGAAAAATTATAGCAACAAAGAAAAAACAAAACCTTCACATATGATAAGTTTTTCCGAAATTTTTGATGCTATGATGGTTGGGGAAGCAACCTTCAGGCAACAAAAGCCAGGCAAAGTTATGGAAAAACTGAAAACATTTGTCAGCTCACTTGTGGATCTGACAGAGAGCGAATGGGACTTTCTGCGCCAGGCTGCCACAGTCTCAACCCTGAAACGTGGTGAAAATCTCAGCTTTCTGACTCATAAGCCCCGCCAGATGGGCTTTATGTTTTCAGGTGTTGTCAGGTCCTTTGTGATTGAGGAAGACGGCAAGGACTATACCTGGAATTTTCATTTTTACAGCAAGGGCGGCCATGTCAACAACCTGTTTGTCGGGGACTATGCCAGCCTACTAACGGACACGGATTCCATACTCCAGTTTGAGGTATTGCAAGACTGTGAAATTGTCTTCCTTCCCTATTCTGCCCTAACCACACTCTATCATGACAGTGAGAAATGGGAACGCTATGGCCGCAAGACGACCGAACAGGCCTATATCATCGCCCGTGAACGCGCCCTGACCCTGCTGACAAAGTCAGCGGGACAACGCCTTGCCCTGTTGCAGCGTGACTTTCCGAGCCTGTTTGAAAAAGTCCCCAACTACCATATCGCCTCTTTCCTTGGCATCACCCCCCAAACCCTAAGCAGGTTACAGCGCGAAGCCAACATCTAGGGCATAGGTGCAGATAAGTTGACGCGACTTATCTGATTAGAATATGCGACCATTAGGGATTCTCATAGTACACGACTAATTTGCATAAGACATTGAAAAAGCGTTAAGATTTTCTGATTTGTTTCGCGACATAATGGGCGTTGTTGCATGATTGTCCCCTGATTCCTATATCAGGGGTATGACTACTCAAGATTGCAAATACAAAATCCGCAACTGGAGCAAATACAACGCTGCCCTCAAGGCGCGTGGCTCGCTGACGATCTGGGTTGACGAGGACAGTTGTTCAGACTGGTATAACGGGCAGAAAACCGGAAAACCCGGTGCTTCGCAAATCTATACCGATACGGCTGTCCAGTGTTGCCTGACTGTGCGCGAAGTTTTCAGGCTGCCGCTGCGCCAGACCGAGGGTTTTATGAACTCGGTTTTTCGTCTTGGCCAGCTTGACCTGAACTGTCCAGACTACACCACATTGTCACTGCGCGGGACATCCCTGGCTGTTGTCTGTCGCCGTTCGGGCAGCAAAAAACCGCGCCATGTCGTGATCGATTCTACTGGCCTGAAAGTCTATGGCGAGGGTGAATGGAAGGTGCGTGTCCACGGCATTGGCAAGCGACGGACATGGCGCAAGCTGCACCTGGCCATGGATGCAGACAGCCAGGAGGTGATCGCAGTACAGGTGACAGGGAACAGTGTCGGCGATTCTGAAGTCCTCCCTGATCTCCATTTACCTGATGGTTCAGTCCATCCCCGTACCGCTATCTTGCGCGAAATCAACGAAACGGACAGGGCAACATGGAAGAAAAACAGCGGCTATCACGAAAGGAGTCTGGCAGAGACAGCCATGTCCCGCATGAAGCAGATATTTGGCGGAAACCTCAAGAACCGCCTGTTTGACAACCAGATTACTGAAGGGTATATCCGCGTGGCTGCATTGAATGTAATGACAGCCCTCAAGATGCCTGACAGCATCAAAATCGTTTAAAAAAGTCAGTATAGGGATAGTTCCGCCTTGACGAGCTGTTCATGCAACAACGCCGCTAAAAGATAACCTGATTACCACTTCCTTTCCGCTGTATAGCCACAAAAATATATTATTCTTTAAAAACAAGGAGATATAGATATGGCTCAAAATTCGGTTCAATTGCAAAAAGGGTTAAGCATCACTGCTTTTCTGGAACAGTAT
>JAJRRF010000175.1 GCA_024279735.1 Alphaproteobacteria bacterium | reverse complement strand
GATAAATAACGATAAAAATAAATCGTTATTTTTAAAACCACTAAAATATGATCATTTTTCCATTAAAAAACAGGATTTTTAGACTGTATTCCGCTTGAAACCGCGTATTTACGTGAAAAAAGAAGCTGGGGAGTTACCTATATATTAACCTATTACACCTCCTGAAAACCTTATATGCTACCACTACAAAGTGTAGCTATATTGATGCCTATTCATATTAAATATTAAACAAGTATTTACAGGGAGTGCTTTGGGCATTATATTACTTTCCAAGACATACTGCTCAAGTTTACTTTAACTGTAAATAACTATTGAGAACTTGACATTAACTTATCTAAACAACTGTTCTGTTTGTAAAAAATGTCCAGGAAAGAAAGGCAAGCTCTGCTTGCCATGTGTCAATTTAAGGTAGTGAGTAAGATGAACCATTTTCCAGTCCAAAAACTGAAGCGGTATGCCAAATGCCTGCTTGGAAAAGATTTTTTACAGAAATATGACTGCAAGATAAGCTCTGAACGTCTGGGAGATGATTATGGGGGCTGGCACGTCCATACTGAAAAGCTGTCAGCTGATTCTATTATCTATAGCTTTGGCATTGGGGAAGATATCAGCTTTGACCTTGACCTAATTGCCAAATATAATGCCCATATCCACGGTTTTGACCCAACCCCAGAATCCAACCAATGGGTTGCCGACAATAATTTTCCTGACAGCTTCATGATGCATGAATATGGCTTGGCTGACAGGGATGGCACAATTACCTTTTTCACCCCCAAGCACCCAGACCTTGAAGATTACACCCTTCTTGAGGGCAGCACCACCATTGAGGATGCGGTGCATCTCCCTGTCAAACGCCTTACAACCGTCATGAAGGAACTTGGCCATGACCATATTGACCTCCTGAAAATGGACATTGAGGGCGCGGAATTTGGCGTTATTGAAGATTTTTGCAACAGTGACATCCGCCCAGGTCAAATATTGGTAGAGTTCCACCACATGTTCAAGAACATCAGTATTGAGAAGACCAAACAGTCCCTGCAATTGCTGCGCGATTCAGGTTATGGCCTGTTCTACGTTTCTAACAGCGGCTATGAATATTCCTTTATCTATCAAGACAAGGCAGGAGCATAATAAGAAAACGACCCAACAGACAAGCACTGTCTCTGGATAGCACCCTGATATTTTGGGGCAAAGGTTTTATCTTCGCCCGCCAATCAGCTGCACCACAGACCCAAGTCCAAAATGGTGCGTGCCTTCCTGGATGTCGTAGCGGGTCTTGACAAGATAGCTGAACAACAGGCCGTCCAGTTCCTAGTGCATAGTACCAGCAAACCGAATCGGTTTGCTGGTTAAGATATGCGCAATTAAGGGGCTAGAGCAAGGTCTACTGACAGAACCTATTTGCAGGTTGCTCTAGCGCAAAATTTCTTCTGACATCATCAGGGCCTCCGAGGACGAGCCGCCTGTTTTCAAAAGCAACTGGCCTGGTGTATAGGCCTCCAGCAAGAAAATGCCATGCCCTTTCAGTTGGATCTGGGCCATAGATATAGTCTTCACTGTCATACCTCTCATCCCACATTTTCGCGCCCTCCAAATATTCAAAAAAGAGACAGGAGGATAACCTCCCCTGCCTCCTGTGTAATCCAGCATTGTTATTTTAGCCTTGTCCCTTCAATGGACAGGATAAGCTCGACATCCTTTGACTTTGGTCCCAGGAATTTCAGGATACCATAATCAGCCATGGCAAACTTTGCCCGTCCCTCAAAACCCTGGCGGAAACCGCCCCAAGGATCCTTGCCACCGCCAATGCGTTCCACCTTGATCTCAATTGGTTTTGTCACCCCATGAAGGGTAAAGTTACCTTTCAGGATGCCTCCTATCCCCGCTTTGTCTGGCAGAAAGGCTGTACTTACAAATTTGGCTTCTGGAAATTTGGCAACATCCAAGAAATCCTTGCCCCGCAAATGCTTGTCACGCTCGGCATGGTTGGTATCAACACTTTTAGTCTTGATAACAATAGTGGCCGATGACTTTTCTGGCGCGGACTTGTCATAGCTGAACTTTCCATTAAAACTGTTGAAACGACCATAAAGCCAGCTATAACCAAGATGCTGTACCCTGAACTGGATAAAGGCGTGCATCCCTTTTATATCAACCGCATATTCAGCAGCTTTTACCTGTGCTGTTGCGGACAGCAGACCTGCCCCTATATAGGCGACCATAAATATTTTGCTCTTTATTTCCATCATCTTATCCTCTGTTTAAAAAATTTCTAACGTTTACTTACTGATATTACGCGCTCCAAATACACGCAGCCTTTTCGCGCTACAGCGCGACGGGCATTGCCCTTTGACTTTGCTTTCGCTCCGTATTTTCTTCTGAAAAGCAAGTCTTGTGTTGTTGCCTAAGTCTTGCGTAGTATCAGTTACTTACTGATCCCTGTCTTGACCCCAAGCATCCGCACCAGGGTCAGGTCTTTCAGTATGAAATGGTGCAACAGGGCAGCTGCGCCGTGCAGCAAAACCATCACCATAAAAAGGCTATTGCCAATGCCATGAACCTGGCCTGCAATCTCACCCCGAGCCGCATTGTCTGGGAAAAGTGCTGGTATAAAAAACAGGCCAAAGACATCAATCCCCTGTCCCTTGGCCGTTGAGATAAGATAACCGCTCAACACTATCACCAGCATCAACAGGTAAAGTGCAACGTGGCCAAGCTTTGCCAAAATCCGGAGCCGCCTGTCTTTATCAAGTGGCACAGGCCTGGCCTGGCCAAAATTCCAGGCGATGCGCAACGCCAGAAGCAGTCCCAGCGTTATGCCCACCGCCTTGTGAAAGGCCGGAGCCCTGTGATACCAGACATGATAATAGTCCAGCCCCACCATATAATCCCCCAGGAAATACATCCCGACCAGGGCACTTGCCATTGACCAGTGCAGGATAATTGAAACCCAGCCATACTGGCCTGTTGAATTCGTGAACCTGTTTGCCATCCCGAAAACCTCACTAACCTTATCTATTAAGATATGGTGTTATCCCTCTTCCTGTTAGACCCAGCATAGTTGTTGTTGCAATATCAATAAACAGACATTATTAGAAATGATTGTTGCGATTATCAGAACAATAAGGGAAAGAGAATGCTATGGGACAGCTGGAAAATATGCAGGTCTTTATCCGTGTTGTGGAAGCAGGCGGCATTGGCGTTGCTGCCGAACAGATGGGGCTTGCCAAGTCTGCTGTCAGCCGCCGCCTGGCGGATCTGGAAAGCCAGCTCGGTGTCACCCTGATAAACCGCACCACCAGGACATCAAGCCTGACTGAGGCAGGAAACCTGTATTATAAACGCGCCCTGCATATTCTTGATGACGTTGCCGAACTGAATGTCATGGCATCAGACCCCAAAACATCCCTGAAAGGCACATTGCGCCTCGCTGCCCCATTGTCCTTTGGACTGACCCATCTCACGCCTGCACTGGACAGCTTTGCCCAAAAACATCCTGACCTGACCCTCCATGTGGACTTTTCGGACTACCATATTGACCTGGTTGAAGGCGGCTATGACCTAGCTTTCCGCATTGGCAAACTTAAGGATTCCTCCCTCAAGGCACGGAGGATTGCCCCTGTCCGTCTTGCCCTCTATGCCAGCCCTGATTATTTGGAAAAATCGGGAAGTCCCAAAATCCCGGAAGAACTGAAACAGCATAAATTGTTACGATATACCCTGAATACAACTAATACATGGAGATTCCAAAGCAGGGAAGGTGATGAAACCACAATATCAGCTGAGGCAAAAATCCAGGCCAATAATGGGGATTTCCTTTGCAAGATGGCGATTGCGGGGCACGGCATCTTGCTGTCCCCAACATTCATCACCTGGCAGGCCGTTGCAAAAGGGGAGCTTGTCCCTGTGCTGGAGCATTACACCACGCCCCCCAGCACAGCTTATGCTGTCTACCCGCAGACACGTTATCTTTCACAAAGGGCGCGCCACCTGATCGACCATTTGCTCGAAACATTTGGGGACTGCCCCTATTGGGATTACCTCCCTGAACCGACAAAATAAAACGGCAGTGCCATTACCTGACACTGCCGTTTATGATTGGTGAGCTATTCTGGCGTTAACGCTGTGCCATATAGTCCTCTTCTTCCCAGGACACAATAAAGTCAATCCTGCGGTTTTTAGCCTTGCCCCTGTTTGTCTCGTTAGAGGCAATTGGGTGATGCTCACCATAGCCCTTTGGGTTCAGGCGGCTTCTGCGGATACCCAGGTCTATCAGCTCACGTGTCACACTATGGGCGCGGCGGTGGCTCAGTTCATGGTTTGAGGCGGCAGAGCCAACACTGTCTGTATGGCCTGCAATCTCAATATTGGCAGTAGAGCAACGCTTCATCACATGAGCCAGCTTACGCAGTAGCCTGTAACTGCCACGCTTGATACGGGAACTGCCAATATCAAAGTAGATTTTTTTGCGGTCTACCAGATATTCAAGCTGGTTCTGGCACTGGTCGGCTGAAAGCCTGTAAGACCCGGAAATTTCCTCATCATCATAATAGACCCTTGGGCTATCATATTGCTGCCCAGAATCTTGCCTTGCGACCTGACACCAGCCAATACGGTTTCGGCGGCGGATCTCGCCCCACCTGTTCATCGCCAGGCGGAACTTTGCCCCACGCCGACAGGCTGTTGCTACATAACGCGGTAGTGAACGGTCAGTATAGTGTATCTTACGGTAGCCCTTTTTACGCAGCAGCTTCCTGATCTGTGGCAATGTTGGACGCTCCCGCGTCTCGGTATATTCATCATTGCGCCCACCGTCATTCTGGCCATTGCACCTGCCGATATAATTGCGGTCAATGATACGGCCACGCCTGTTGATACGCAGGTTAATCTTGCGGTTTCTTTTGCAGGCTGTTGCCTGATAAACAGGAAGCTGCCTGTCTGTAAAGCGGATCTGGCGAAACCCCTTCCTACGCAATATACGGCGCACCTGGCGCGGCTTCACCAATCGTCCCTCATGCTCACTACCATAAGAAATATCTACATTGGACTGGTTATCCCTTCGGCAGCTGCCCAGATGACGGCGACGCTTGATCCGTCCCCAATTGCTGACCTTGAGCCAAAGCTTGTTATTATTCTTACAGGCCTCGACTGTTGAGGAAAACAGGCGGCGATCAAGGATCACAATATCGGAAAACCCCTTATTCTCCAGGCTGTTCCTGAGCTGCTGGTGATTAAAGCGCACATTCTGCAACACTGCCTTGTCCTGCCCGCCAAATTCGGCAGTCATGATCTTTCCAGGAAAGAGCGGGCTAGCAAAAGCTGGCTGCATCACTGAAAGGGATTGCACCCCTATGACAGCCACAGTGCCTAAAATTATTTTCTGTAAATTCTTCATTTTTCAACTCCCTGCATAACGGGCAAAAGCATTTTCTATAAGTGATAAAGTAACGGTGTCCAGACTATCCTAGCCCCTGTTCCCTGAATGGATAATGAATAAAAGCGGCATATTTATGCCATATTCAGTAAGGGAAAATTACGAATTATACCCCTCCTTCATAACCTATTTTCCTTAACCATACTCCAGGCTGCATAAAGCGTGGAATGCAACAGCTGTATCTGCTCGCCAAAGCGTACCACAACCAAATCCTTTTGCGGCATCATATAAACGATCTGCCCACGGCTACCAAACATATAGCTGAACTTGCCCTGAAGTGGCTGGCCTTCCCTATCAAGGATATTGTGATAGATATGCGCCCCATATTTACTTTTGCCGCCAAAGCCACCGACAGCAATATCCAGCCCCATATAGAGCCGCCACAGTTTTTCAGGCAGGAAAGGCCGCCCGCTGCCCTTGCCATTGGTCATGATATAGTGCCCCAGCTTCACCCAGTCCCGCGCCCTGGCATAGAGGCAGCAATAGGCGGTAACAGGCTTTGCCTGATCATAACGCCGCCAATAGGATTTTTGGCTGGCTTGGGCAGGCCGCCAGATCTTGTCATTGAGTATCTTTTCCAAAGGCTGCCCATAAATCTTGGCCAAAACCCGCCCGAGCAGAGCTGTATTGATATTCTGGTAATCATATTGCCCCCAGCGTTTTTTGTCAGAGACCAGTCCGCCCATGACCTCATTTACCCCCTTCATATGTAGCCTGACCATGGGCCCAAAGGGATTGAGTTTTGTGCTGTTAATATCCTTGGCCTCACCGCCAAAGGCAGCCTTGCCGCCGCCAGGCTCAAACAGGATACCGCTGCGCATCCGCAAAAACAGCGAAAGCGGCGTTGAGGCCAGTGTCTTGTTGTTCATTTCTGGCAAATACTGCCCTATCGGATCAGAAAGGCTAGCAATTTTTTGCTCTGCAACGGCCTTCAGCACCATCACCCCGACAAGAGACTTGACCATGGAATAGGAGTTAAAACGGCTGTCCTTGCCAAACCCTTTGGCATAATGCTCAACCACCAGCCTGCCGCCCTGATAGACCAGCAGAGCCTTGCCGCCCTTTTCAGAGAACAGTTTTTCGCTCCATTGGTTTAGCTCAGCCTTGGCAGGAGACTGGCTTAGGGAAGCCTTGTGCTGTCCGCTTGAAGGGCTTGCTGTTTCAGCCTTGCCTACAGTAACAAAACTGCCAGGCGCAGGCCAGTTAAGCTGCGGATAGCCTTCCTCCGCCAGGCGTGGCAGGTAGGGTGCATAGACCAGGGCTGCCCCAAGGGCAACCACACTTGCAACAGCTAACCCGCCCACAACCTTCTTATATCTCTTCATGACCACCCACTTCTTGAAAATTCCCGTTCCGCCCCATTAGGGACAGGGAATCAGGCGAAGCTATGGCCTTACCCCCCTTCACCGACCACAATAAACGGTGCCCAGACGGCTGGGTGTCCTGCCATGTAATGCCCCTTATTCCCCATCAGAGCCAGCATGGACTGGCGCATGGCTTCGGCTCTTCCCGTTTCTGGCCTGCGTTTTTGCAGGCTGAGGGCATGGGTGGTCAGCTCCACTGCCGCGTCAGAATAGACCGACCAGTGCGACACCAGCAAGGCGCGGCTACCTGCATAAAGAAACGCCTTGGCGAGGCCGGACAGACCAGAAAACCGCTTGCCATTGCCCATAGCTGTATTGCAGGCTGACAGGATAACCCAGTCCGCATTCAGGTTCAGTTTTGAAATTTCACTGGCAGACAGCAGCCCGTCATCAAGTTTCGTTGCCTTGTCTGGCGGTGTCATCAGCAAGGAAGGTTCTGCCACCCCCTTCAGCATAGTTTGAGCCTGCCATCCCAACAAGCCGTGGGTGGCAAAATGCAAGATACGGTATTGACTGAGCTGCCCTGCCTTGTTGGCCTGCTTGACCTGGCTTTCTGTCGCTCGTCCTTGCAAAAAAATCTTGTCCTGGTCTGCCCCCATAGTTTTGGCAACACATTTTAGTTCATAGGCTGTATCTGGCAACGGACAAAGCTGGCGCAAGGCGCGGGTATCTGTACGGCTGCCACGAAACAGGTTCTGCAAGCCACTGGTCTTTTCCAATGTCGCCAACAGGAACTTTTTGGAAGTTTTCTGGTCTTCATTCTTTTTCGGGCTGTTTCTTTGTGCCAATTCGCTGTCCTGAAAACTTGTAACAGCGCATTTTTCAGGGACATCAATCTTGGGACAGGCAGGCGGCTTGCCATACAGAATAGGATCACCAAACCCCAGATAAGGCCTTGGGGCAGATTTTCTTTTTTGCAGACTACGCAACGCTGTCAGGCTGGAAACAGACGGCAACACACTCAGGGCATGTCCCCGCACCATCCAGTCAATCTTGTTATAGTTCTCCTCGCTAGCCAGATAAGTCGCTACAGGATAGCGTACCAATACCTGAAACGGCAGGCTGGATAGCGCACCAGTAGGTAACACCATCAAGTGTTTGACAGACTTCAGCTCTTCACGGAAACCAGAAAACAGGTCATTATAAAGCTTATGCGCTGTTGTCAGGTCAAATGGCAACCTCCCGTCCTGCTCAAAAACCTGGACAGCCTCCGCAACCTTGTCCTTTGGCATCACCTTGCCAAGCAATTCCAGACAGGCTTCCCTGGCCTTGTTGCGTGACCACAGCTCCGCATCCAGGCCGCATCGCAGGGTCAGCACCTTTAAAAAAATATAGGCACTGCCATGGGGAATTTTCACCCATTTGCTGTCTGCCTTCGTCACCAACCAGGCATAGCCTTCTGTCCTGGTAAACAGGAACTGTACCAGCCCCTCTGACGGTTTTAGCAATTTTTGGGTCAGGGCGATTGTCAGCGGTCTGGGATTGGCCAATGTGGCATATTTCGGAAATTTCTGCGCCAGTTCCCCGTCCAGCTGCTGGACAGAAGACTGCAACTTGCTGATCTTTCCCCTCAGAAGCTCTTCCTGTTTCAGGTTTCGCCGCGTGCCAAACTTTAGAATCCCAGCACTGACCTTTTTTTGCAGCCGCTCCAGCAAGGCCACTATATCCTGCCTGCGTTTGATAAGCTGGCCAAGCCCTTTATCATTGGTACTGAAACGAGCCGCCATCTTGCCCAGGGCATCCGAGGCGGAGGTACGCAAGGCCCATTGGGCAACCTGATAGCCTTCATCCATAAGGCTTCCTGCCAGTTTCCCGTTTTCCTGCGCCCGCTGATAGGCGATTGCCACATGATCCTTAAAGACATAGTCCCTCTTTCTTACAAGGCTAACAGCATTGCCTGAATAGGATGCCCCCACCTTCCCCATATTTGTACTGGCATACTGGCTCAAGCCACCAGAAGCCTTGCGTATAAACCTCAGTCCATTTTCCAGCCTTTTTTGCCCCCAATAAAGATTAGCCAGTCCTGCAATCCCAGTAATTGTCGTTGGATGACCATTGCCATAAAGGGTCTTCCAAATATTGATGGCTGCAATATAGTGTAGCTCTGCCTCATCATACCGCTTCATATCACTATAAAGGTCTGCTAGGTTGTTGAGCGTTGTGGCAGTGTGACTATGGCTGCTGCCCATTTTATCCTGCAATATTTTCAGGGCAGCCAGACGCAACTCCAACGCCTCATCATAACGCTTCAGTTGCTGGTATGCTCCCGCCAGATTGTCCATTCCCGTGGCTGTAGACAAATGGTTCAAGCCATAATATTTTTTGGTAATCAGTAGTGATCTTTCATAATATTTCACCGCCACCTTGTAGTCCTTGAGCGCAGAACTTGCAGCCCCCAGGTTGTTCAGCGCAATCCCCACATGCCTGCTGCCTTTGCCATCAGCCTTTTCAAATATCTTGCGCGCCCTCATAAACAACTGCCGCGCCTTGGCATATTGCTGCATATTCAAATATAGCGTGCCCAAATTATCCGCCATAATCCCAGTCTCGATATCCTCAAGTCCCTTGACGATCTCAAAGGTTGTCAGAGCCTTGCCATATTGTTGTTCCGCCTCCTTGAGCCGCCCCAATACCTTATACAGGCCTGCCAGGTTACTTCGGTCAATCGCTGTCTTGCGGTGGCGTTCGCCGTGCGCTTTCAGGTCTATGACCAAGGCCTGTTTCAGAAAAGTCTCTGCCTTTTTGTACTTCCCAACTGTCCGGTAGACATGGCCTATATTGTTGAGCAATGTCGCATTGTTGGCATGGCCTGTGCCAAAAGCTGCCCGATTGTTTTTCAGGGCAAGCCTGTAAAAATCCAGGGATTTTTGGTATGCCCCCATGCTGAAATAAACCCCTGCCTGCCTAATAAGGGATACCTTTAGTCTCGCACTGCCTGCGCCATAAAGAGAGCGGTCAACCTCCGTTGCCCTTTGGGCATAATATAATGCCTTTTTCAGCCTACCTGTTTTTTTATGGAGCAGGGAAAGGTTGGTCAAAAAGGCAGTGATATATTTATGGCGGAAGCCAAATTCCTGAAGCCCCAGTTCCAGAGCTTTTTCACCAAACGCCAGTGCTTTTTTATAGTCCCTAGCCTTGTTAGCTCGCTGGTATTTCCCAAAAACCTGCATTAATTGGGGGGATGGTGACTGCGCCCTGGAGGATTGAGCCATACCCTGCTGTAACGGTATCCCCCATAAAAGGAACCCCATCACGAACCATACTACACTTCGGCAAAGCATATCAGTCTCCCCGCTGCGGCCATACACAGCCTGTTAACCATTTCACGCTATCTTAACCATAACTATTAGCAATAAGGAGAAATATGGTGAACCTGACAGGAAAGACAATAGCCCAAGGGGCACTCGTCCTGACAATTACAGGCGGCGGTGTGTATTATACAACATCTGACAACATGTCTCCGGCAGGAAATGGCTGTATCCAGTACACCCTGCTTGACGGGACAACCAAACAACTTTGCGGTGAAAGTGCCTCACTTGTCCTCGACAAGGCTGGCAAGCAACAGGCCGCGCAAGCCCAAAAACTCCAGAAAGTCCCGACCTCTACAGCCTCCATCAAGAAACCAACATCACAGGGCAGTTGCCAGGCCAAAAAGGCACTTGGCTTGAAACTCGGGCCGTTCTGCAAGATTGCCATTGCCCTGGACAAAAGGCCGTAAAGAAGGATATGTATTTCCTTCCTTGTCATCCTGAACTTGTTTCAGGATTCATTACCGGAGTGTTTTTATAGCGTC
The DNA here is from genome assembly GCA_024279735.1 of Alphaproteobacteria bacterium. Lineage (GTDB taxonomy): Bacteria > Pseudomonadota > Alphaproteobacteria > Rhizobiales > JAJRRF01 > JAJRRF01. The sequence goes on along the minus strand of JAJRRF010000175.1, from coordinate 147 downwards.
ACGATTGCAATAGTTCGGACAGTTTTCACCCAACAAAAAAATAAGTGAGCCCTCAATTTGTGGGAAGATGGTGTTGTAAACGACATCAATCCTTCAAAACGGAGGAACTCATGGACATTGTAACAACTGTTCTGGATCAAATGCCAG
>JAJRRF010000005.1 GCA_024279735.1 Alphaproteobacteria bacterium | reverse complement strand
TAAGTTGCTTGCCCTGATCTTCAATCAGAATCTTTTGGGCAGCAATAATCCGGTGCAATATTTTGGTATCATCAGCCATACGACCATTGATTCAGAAATATGCTACTTTGACAATAAGAAAAAAGAAGCTGGGGAGTTACCAAATTTTCTATCTTTTTCAGTACCCCAATTAAAATGTTCTATTGAATGACCCAATAATTCTAGTGAAGATTGGAAAAAGGGAGAATCGGTCGACATTAATTTACTCCAGAGATAAGTAATTATTTTATAATAACAAGATACAGACAAAGTAAAAATTATATATAAATAGTTCTGGTTAATTTTTACTGTTGAAAGAGCCATCTATAAACACCGCCATGAAACTCAACACAACCGCATAAATTCTCGCAGATAGCCCCCTTTAAAATGGGGGGATTACAATCCCCTGCGCGAAGGGGTTTAAACCCCTTTGCAATGTTCCTGACTTCCTTCTGTATTGATAAAAACGTGTGGAACGGGTTCAAACCCGTTCCAGCCAAGGATGTTCCCCCTTCCTTGCGTGAACGAGTATGTTACTCGTTTGCAACGTTCATGCAAAGATATTTGCAAAAAACACTGTATTTTCAGGTGGCAAACTCTGGCAAGAACGTTCCAAAGGGTTTTCAAAACCCTTCGGGCTAGGGGTTTAAACCCCTTTGCAATGTTCCTGACTTCCTTCTGTATTAATAAAAACGTGTGGAACGGGTTCAAACCCGTTCCAGCCAAGGATGTTCCCCCTTCCTTGCACGAACGAGTATGTTACGCGTTTGCAACGTTCATGCAAAGGTATTTGCAAAAAAACACTGTATTTTCATGTGGCACAGTTTGACATGAAGGCGAGCAAACAAGAAGACGTTGAACCGGCTCTGTTCATGAAATCGGCAAATCACCAAAGGCATGGGGGGAGGTAAAGGGAGAGAAAAAAGGATCAGCATGTTCCGTTACCTTACCCTCAAATATACGCCAAACCCTGTACTCCATTGTATGGTTATAGTCCTGGCCACCTGAATGAAATACTGCCTCACAATCATGGGTATAGAATAGCCCGTGTGATCCCTTACTCTGCATGGCTACAAAATCCATCATATCCCAGAAGACAGAAGAAGAATGGTTTCTTGATGTAAAGGTTTGATAATAACCATCATGGTTATTGATGCTGACATTCTTCCACTGAAACCATAAATCGGCATTTTCTTTCAACCAGCATTCAAAAGTTTCCTGTAAAGCCTGGTCAGCCCGACTATAGGACTCATCCAAAAGGTCGGCCTGTTCTGAACTTGGGTCTACGCCTACATACTGACTGTATGAGGACTGGATCTTGAGCCATCCCATTGCCACGAACATTTCCCTATACTCCCCTATCCTGCCCCAACAAATTGCGCCGCGGGCACTTTGCCAAACAGGCGGAAAAAATTTTCTGTGGTCGCGCTTTCGACTTGCGCAAAACTCAGTTGCTTGACCTCCGCCAGCTTTTCAGCGGTATGGCGGACAAAGGACGGCTCATTGGTCTTGCCACGGTGCGGGGCCGGCGCAAGATAGGGCGCGTCTGTCTCGACCAGCAGGCGGTCAAGCGGCACATCCTTCACCGTCTCGCGCAAGTCATCCGACTTCTTAAAGGTCAGCACGCCAGACATCGAGATATACAGCCCCAGCGGCAACACCTGTTGCGCCAGCCAGCTTGAGGCGGTGAAACAGTGCAATAATGCCGGAAACGCGCCCTTTGCCATTTCGTCCTTCAGGATGGCGGCGGTGTCCTGTTCCGCGTCACGGGTATGGATAATCAGCGGCAGACCCGTCTCGCGGGCAGCGGCAATATGCTTGCGGAATGACTGTTTTTGTGCCTCGGCAGGGGCATGGTTGCGGAAATAGTCCAGGCCAGACTCGCCAATCGCCACCACTTTTGGGTGTTGCGCAATTTTTATAATATCCTCAAGGCTATAATTTTCCTCCTCATGGGCATAATAGGGATGGGTGCCCACCGAACAGAACACATTGTCATATTTTTCGGTCAGCTCCAGCAGCGGCCCAAATTCAGGAATTTTGGTGCAGACATTGACCATCACCCCAATCCCTGCCTCCTGCGCCCGTGCCATAACGCCGTCAGCGTCTTCCTGTATCTTGTCAAAGTTCAAATGGCAATGGCTGTCTATCAACATGGTGTTTTTCCTTAATATTCCTTATTGGGGCAAGTGCAAAAGGGCAAGCTCCATGATTGCCCCAAAGCAAAATTCTGGGTTGCCGACAGCCTACACCGTTCATTGATATAAATCAGTAACAGTTTTGGAAAATGCCCGAAAAATCCTGAGCCTGTGTTTTCAGCCAGTTTGGCCAGCAGCATCAGCGCAAGCCTTTTCTTTCCTCTGGACTACCTTGTTAGAGTGATTCAATTCTAGCAAACAAGACCCATTTTTCACCTTTGAGCTGTGGGTTTCGGCTTAAGGACACCCTCAAAAATAGATGCTTCAGATAGCCCAGGAATTTTGTTTGTCAGCCTAAGTCAAAAATGAGCGTATAGCGGGCTATACAAGCATTTTTGAAACGACACTGACGGATAAAAGGACAAGCTAAATGATTCGGTTATTTGTGTGGGTGTCCTAAGTCCTAAACCTGAAAGTTACGGATAAATCTCACAGTAACGTTCCGATCAAGGACAGAGCCCTTGACCGACATGAGGCTAGATGACAGTGGCATAAAAATTTAATGAATTGAATTGCCCTGCTACCTTATTGAGGCTGTGCATCCGTAACATTACTACCCTCAAACAGTATCTTGTCACGATTTCAACCTTGCCACATTTTGAGGATATTCCAGGAATAGGCATGAATCTGTCCTGTCGAACAACTTACTGTATCAGGGTGTTTACAGGTTGCGAAATGTTCCGATCAATCAGGAAAGAAGTCTTATGAAACAAAAAATATCTTATCCTTCAATTTTCTTTATGATGGCCTGCCTGTTTGCCACTGGGGCCAAGGCGGATACAGAGCGGGAATATGGGACGCATGAGCATGGCGCGGGACAGCTTAATGTTGCGCTTGATGGCAAGACACTGGATATTGAGGTTATTGCCCCAGCCTTTGATATTGTAGGCTTTGGACATAAGGCAGAGTCAGAAGCAGACAAGGCTACCCTTGCCAAGGCCACGAAGACTCTGCAAGATACATCTGCCATGTTTAGCATTCCCAAGACAGCAGACTGTCAGGCCAAGCCAGTCACTGTCAAACAAGTCTGGGAACAGGAAGATGATGATGACCTGTCAGCTTCGGGGAAAAAAGCAGAAGGGCATGAAGACCATAAAAAAGGACATCATGAAGAAGAGCATGAAGGGCATTCTGAATTTAAGATAACATATCAGTACACTTGCGCTGCTCCAGGCAAAGTGACTGGCCTGGAAACGCATTACTTTACTTTGTTTCAAAATGCCAAAACCCTGAAAACAAGCATTCTTTCCACCAAGGGGCAAAAGGGATCTGTTCTGGACAGTAAAAACACCAAAATCCTGTTTTAGAACTTTCCTGGAGCATGACAGATGAATGCTACTCAAAACAACCCAACTTCAGATGTGGTTCTGCAAGTCAACAACCTACAATTCCAATGGGCTGCAAACCTGCCAGTTGTGCTGGATATTAACAGGCTTGTTATCAATGCGGGAAGCCATGTCTTTATACGCGGCGCAAGTGGCACAGGCAAAACGACATTATTGAATATCCTAGGGGGCATCATTGCCCCTTCAGCAGGGTCTGTCCAAATTCTTGACCAGGATATTTTTGCAATAGACAGTGCCAAGCGTGATCTTTTTCGCGCCAATCATATTGGCTTTATCTTTCAGGTGTTTAACCTGATCCCCTACCTGTCCCTGATAGAGAACATTGCCCTGCCCTGCCGTTTTTCCCCCTTGAGGCAACAACGCCTTGATGAAAAGGGTGTTAGTCAAGAAGACGAAGCCAAACGCCTGCTTGATGCACTTGAGCTTGATTTTAACTACTTTAAGAACAGGCCTGTCTCCCAACTCAGTATTGGGCAACAGCAAAGGGTCGCCGCAGCGCGTGCCCTGATCGGCGCACCTGAAATCATTATTGCGGATGAGCCAACATCTGCACTCGACCATGATGTCCGCACCCGTTTTATTGAATTGCTTTTTTCAGAAGCCAAGTCTTCAGGTGCAACGGTTATCTTTGTCTCGCATGACCCAACACTGGAACAACTGTTTGACAAAAAGATAGAGCTGGCTGAAATCAACAGTGCTGCCCTGTCCAATACCTCACAAAGCAAACAACCTTCTGTAAAGCACCGCCTAAAGGCAATCCCGGGATCAAGGCCATGAAAAAGATAACAACCACGCTCGCTTCCCTCTTTAGTAGCGGTATTCTTGGACTGGCCTGGAAAAGCTTGCTCAACCGTAAGGCCACAGCTCTCCTGACCATTTTTACCATTGCCATATCCGTTGTTATGGTTTTGGGCGTTGAGAAAATACGCAGCCAGGCGAGGGAAAGCTTTTCCAATACTGTCTCCGGAACAGACCTGATTGTCGGGGCAAGGAGCGGCTCAATCCAGCTTTTGCTGTATAGCGTCTTTCATATTGGCAGTGCGACCAATAATATTAGCTGGAAAAGTTACCAAAAAATAGCACATTCCAAAAAAGTCAAATGGATCATTCCAATTTCATTGGGGGATAGCCATAGGGGCTTCCGCGTTTTGGGAACAAACCTGGATTATTTTAAATATTTTTGCTATGGCCATAAGCAGCCCTTAAAGCTTGCACAAGGAAAGCACTGGAATGACCTGTTTGGTGCTGTGATTGGGGCGCAGGTGGCAAGAGACCTGGGCTATAAGATTGGGCAAAAAATCGTCATATCCCATGGCATCGGTTCAGCCGGACTGGTCAAGCATGACACCATGCCCTTCTATATTTCGGGCATACTAAAGCCAACGGGAACACCTGTTGACCAGACCGTGCATGTTTCCCTCAAGGCGATTGAGGCCGTACATGTCGACTGGAAATTTGGTGCACAAATGCCTGGTGTCCATACATCGGCAAAAAAAGTAAAGGCTATGGACTTACAGACAGAACAGGTGACAGCAGCATTGGTTGGCCTGAAATCAAGGCTTTCCGTCTTTTCTATGCAGCGCGCGATTAACAAGTTCAAGGCAGAGCCTTTGCTTGCGGTCATGCCTGGCGTGACTTTATTTGAGCTTTGGGATATGATGGGAACAGCTGAAACTGCCCTTATGGTTATCTCATGGTTTGTGGTGGTTGCCGGTATTTTGGGGCTACTTGGGATGTTATTGTCTTCCCTGAATGAAAGACGCAGGGAGATGGCAATCTTGCGGTCTGTCGGTGGCCGTCCGTCCCATATTGTCAGCCTCTTGACAGTTGAGGCAGGACTGTTGACATTTTTGGGCATCATGACGGGTGTTATCCTGTTTTATCTGTTTCTGTTTATCATGCGTCCCTTTATCCTTGACCAGTTTGGCATTGAAATCACCATGTCCTTCCTGTCAGCCAGGGAGTTGATGATTTTGTCTGTTGTGTTAGCTGTTGGTTTTTTGATAGGACTGATTCCAGCTTACCAGTCCTATCGCTATTCATTAAGTGATGGCATGATGGTCAAGACCTGAAGCCTGCAAGGAAGATATAATGAAAACATATTTATACGCATTGTTGTTTGGGGTTCTGATACTCAATAGTTCGGACAGTTTTCACCCAACAAAAAAATAAGTGAGCCCTCAATTTGTGGGAAGATGGTGTTGTAAACGACATCAATCCTTCAAAACGGAGGAACTCATGGACATTGTAACAACTGTTCTGGATCAAATGC
>JAJRRF010000174.1 GCA_024279735.1 Alphaproteobacteria bacterium | reverse complement strand
GCGCAGCGGAATATATTCTTTTAGGCTTCCTTGCAGGGCATTGATCAAGTGTTTCATAAGGTTTCCTCATTATGTCGTGAAACAAATCAGAAAATCTTAACGCTTTTTCAATGTCTTATGCAAATTAGTCGTGTACTATGTAAAATCTATCAAAAACAGCGTTTTATCTTGTGGCAAGCAAGACAGGGCATGCCCTGTCTCTACAGTTTCGGTGAAAAAATATGAATTGAAGAACGCTGTATCAGGAGCAGGATGGAAGCCCGATGGGAAACATCTGGGATGGATAGCACCAGGTCAACAGACAACCATTACTTTGGCTTGTTATTGCCCCCCAAACCCTTAACTTCTGGGTTGGCTTCCCCCTCTTCCAAAGGGCTTAAAAAGTGCGGGGCGACATTCCACCGGTCTCCGCCATCTGTGATGACAGTAACCGTCTTCTTGTTATATTTCACTAAGGTACAAGCAACTATGTCTCCGCCGCGCGATGTAAAACAGAGACGGTCGCCAACACTGAACTGCAACATATCCTTATGTGCCTTCATGGTCTGGAAAAAGTTGAGCCGCTCCACAATCCTGTTATGCAAGTCATACAGTTCGTCCTCTGTCAGCCTGTCAATATCAATCCTCACAATGCTCTCCCTATAGTTATGCTACCCCCGCCGCGTTCCAGAACGGGGGGATGACCTCGCGCAGGCAGCCGCCTTGCTGGAAGGCGTGGGCGTGGGTGGCCAGGCCTGTTTTCAGGTCGATATTGACGGCCAGCCCTGTTAGGGTGGCAACGCCCTTGTCGGCAGGGCCAAAACGGCTGCCCCTCAGCTTGGTGACGAAGCGGTTGACAGGCTCTTCCTTTTCCATCCCCAGCACGCTGTCAAAGTTGCCGCACATGCCAATATCGCCCATATAGGCAGTGCCGCCAGGCAAAATACGGTCATCCCCGGTCGGGACATGGGTATGGGTGCTGACCACAGCAGAGACGCGGCCATCGCAAAAATGCCCCATGCCCTGCTTCTCGGAGGTTGCCTCGGCGTGAAAATCCACCAGGATCACATCCGCCGCCTCGCCCAGCGGACAGGCATTTATCTGTTCCTCAACCGCCGCAAACGGGCAGTTGACCGACTGCGCCATAAACACCTGCCCCATGGCGTTAAGAACCAGCACCTGCGCGCCGTTTTTGGCCTGGAACAGTCCGCCGCCCTTGCCTGGCGTACCTGCCGGAAAATTCAGCGGACGCAACAGGTTAGGGTGACGCTCAATAAACACCATGGTTTCGCGCTGGTCCCAGACATGGTTGCCTGTGGTCACCACATCCGCGCCTGCCTCAAGCAGTTGCTCATGAATTTTTTCAGTAATGCCAAAGCCGCCAGCCGCGTTCTCGCCGTTGACCACCACAAAGTCCAGGCCATACCGTTCCCGCAATACAGGCAATTGTGAACGTACCAGGTTGCGGCCAGCCTTGCCAACCACATCCCCAAGAAACAATATTTTCATTCACACTCCCGGCACCCAGCTTTTCAAGTTTTCGCAAAAGCTATAGGCTAAAATTCCACAGTCCTGTATCCGTTACCATATAGTCAAGGGCCTGGTCAAACTTGTCAGTTGGGAGAGCCTCTGGGCTATGCTGCACCCCATAACCGATACCGACTGCTAACAGGCCTGGATTTTCAGCCCGAAGAGCTGACAGGGTGCGGTCATAAAACCCGCCGCCATAGCCCAGCCGAAAGCCCCGGCTGTCAAATGCAAGCAATGGCACAATCACAAGGTCAGGGATCAGCTCTGCCGCGCTTTTGCCAGGCTGCAATATGTTGAAAGCCCCTTTTTCCAGCCTGTCATGTTCATGCCACTGGCGAAACAGCAAGGGCTGCCCCTCCCCGCTCACCACTGGCAAGGCAAGCCGGGTATTGTAAAGTGTCGCCATGTCCAGAAGGGTGGGCAAGGCTGAAATTTCATTATGAATGGGGTAATATCCCGCGATTATTGCAGGACGGTGCTGGGTAAGAAGGGGTAACAGCCGCATATTCATCTCAGCTGTGGCTTGCTGACCTGAAGCCCCAGAAAACGATGCCCGTTTTTGGCGAAAGACCTGGCGCAACCCTTTTTTCAGTAGGTCATGGTTTGCAGTATCTTTTTGAGTAGGCACATCACACCCATATATGGACTAGCGCAACCTGCAAGCAGGTTCGGTCAGCAGACCTTGCTCTAGCCTCTTAATTGCGCATATCTTAACCCGCAAACCGATTCGGTTTGCTCGCACTATGCACTAGCAACAACCTTCCAGAAACCTGGCTAAATCCAGCCCCTAAAATAAACAGCAGCCACGAGAACCGTTGGACGATAAGTAAAAACTACTTGGTCCCTCATATGTAAAGTGGGTGCCAAATGAAAGGAACCACGGTTCCAGCCAGCGTCAGCTCCCGTAGAGAATTTATCGGCCCAGAGTTTTGCGAAATCCTGACGAGATCCGCAGCCACTGTTTAAGAAAACTAATGTAAACACAAAAAAGGAATAAGGAAACCCCTTTTTATCATAAGCTGAAACCAAGTGTCCTGACCATCACAGTTTGCCTAGCGCATAGTGCAAGCAAATCGAATCGATTTGCGGGTCTGCGATATGCGCCATCAAGTGGCTAGGGCAAGGTCAGTTGACCGAACCTGCTTGCAGGTTGCCCTAGCTTGGGGCATCTTCAGACAGTTTGGAAAGTGCCTGCGCCAGTGCCTCACGGGTATCAAAAAATTCATCCGTAATCATAAGTGCTGCGATCACCAGAAGCTGTTCACCCGCCTCATTAGGATAACTTTGCTTCATGGTCTCAATCTTTTGGTTGAGATATGCCGACAGCTCCCTGAGCTGCTCCTCTCCCCCGTCCTCACACTCCAATTTATACAACCTGCCATTCACCACAACACTGACCTGTGCCATATATTCTTGCCCTCATAATGTCCAACATACCGATTTTACGGCAGTATAATATTTTAAATATACTCAAAAACTACTCAACATACACATTGCAGGCATGATATTTCCTGCACCAGTCACTAACAAATTCCGCCCGCTGGTAATAGAATGAATTAAGGATTATCATGGCCATAAATTGACGCAGACAGGACAATTTTATGCCCCCAGACACTGGCGGTAACACTTTCAAAGTCACAGGCTTTGCTTCAGGCACATATTTCTCATAATGCCACGACATCTAATTAATTGTTTCTCAATAGTTTTCTTGCTTTTACTGCATCTTTATAGAATACTTCTTGGAACGAGAACAACAGCCATTTATTGCGACATTATTACATGCCAAAAATGAACCTTCCGTCACTCCTGATATTGGACCGAGCGTACAGCCACGCCGCTTTTTTGGCCTTCTGTCTTCTCTTCACCTTTTCCGTAAGCAGCTTTTCAGCTTCCAACACAAAACAAAAACAGGCAACGCAAACAGCTGTTGTCAAGATTATTGGTTCAGGGACAGTCCTGCCCTTTTCCAAAAGTGTCGCAGAGCATTTTGCCAGACGCTATAATGTCCCCATTCCAGAAATCAAGGTCAGTGGTTCCGGCACAGGGTTCAAGAATTTTTGCAAGGGCATTGGCCCTGGCTTTGCCGATGTTACCAATGCCTCAAGACCCATGAAACTGAAAGAATGGAACGTTTGTAAAAAAAATGGCGTGACCAATATTTCTGAAATAAATTTTGGCAATGACGGCCTTGCCATGCTGACGGGCAAAGACAACCTGTCCCTGAAAAGCCTGTCACTGGAACAACTCTACAAGGCCATCGCCCAATATGTTGAGGTCAATGGCCAAATGGTTGCCAACCCCTATATTTATTGGAATGAAATTGACCCCTCATTGCCCAAGAAACTCATTACAATTTACGGTCCGCGCAAGACAGCAGGGACATATGGTATCCTGGTCAAGCTCATCATCAAGAAGACCTGCAATGAGAAGGTGTCTTATTTTACGAAATTACGGCAAAAGGTTTCGCAGAATGACTATAAAAAGGAACTGAAAAAATATTGCGGCAAGCCCCGTTCTGATTCAGGATTTCAGGGAGTTTTCCTTTCCAAGGACAATGCGGAAAAATACCTGAAGGCCAATCCCGCCAGCTACTTCTTTATTGGCTATAATACCCTGTTCCAGAATAGGAATATCTTTAGGAGCGTTGCCATAGATGGCATAGAGCCAAGGGTCTATACCATTTCTGATGGCAGCTACAAACTTGCCCGCCCCCTGTTCTTCTATATCAAGAATGACCACAGGGAATTTTCAACCAACCTGAATGGCTATGTGAAGGAATTTATGAGCCGTCATGCCATGGGAACGTTTGGCTACCTTATGGGGCTAGGGCTGGGCAGCCTGTCCAATGATGACCTAAAGAATGCGCAATATTCTGTCGCCATCGGACGTAAAATTCGCCGTTTCGATAGATAGTAATGGATCGCGAAGACCACCGCTCTTTTACCAAGCCGCCAAACAGTACCAGCTCTAGACATGCCTATTCCCCATAATATCAGGACTTCAAACAGGCAGGCGCAGAACCACACGCAAACCTGGGTCATTGTCTTCCAGCCTTACTTCACCTTGATGCAGTTTCATGATTGCTGCAACAAGCGACAGGCCAAGACCACTGCCTGGATGTGATCGGCTCTTTTCCTGACGATAGAATCTCTTAAAGACTTGCCCCTTTTCTTCATCAGGAATGCCTGGTCCATTGTCACTGATTTTAATCAGGGCATAGTCACCTTTCCTTTTACATGTGACCAACAGCTGAAGGCCAGAACGGCCGCTTCCCTTTTCACTCCCAGCACCAGCGTATTTAATCGCATTGTCGATAAGGTTGGTCATCGCCTGTCCAATCAGCTGACGATCAGCATTTATCTTAATCGCACCATCCGTCACTAATTTCAGACTTCCTCCCTCTTCTTCCAAGACAGGCTCATAAAGCTCAAACACATCCTGGACAATCTCTGTCAGGTCAATGATTTCACGCCTGTCACGGATGGCTCCAGACTCCAGCCTGGCTATGGACAGCATGGCATTAAAGGCCTTAATCAGGCCGTCAGCCTCCTCAATAGTATGCTCCAGGGTTTCTCGGTGGTCTGCCTTCCCTGTTTCCAACAATGCTGCCTCAACCCTGTTGCGCAAACGAGTCAATGGTGTTTTCAGGTCATGGGCGATATTGTCCGACACCTCCCTGATCCCCTTCACCAGGGATTCCAGCCTGTCCAACATCGTGTTCAGACTGATCGACAGGCGGTCAAACTCATCCCCGCTCCCCTTGACAGGAAGCCGCTTGGCCAAATCACCTGTCATAATAGTACGCGTTGTTTCGGTAACAGCCTCAATCCGTTTCATAATATTTTGTGACAACAACCAGCCCGCCCCAAGCCCGACCAGCAACATACCGCCCAGCCCCCAAAAGAAAGCAGAGCGGATCACCTGTTCAAAAATACGGCGATCCTCAATATCAAGGCCAACAATCATATGATAGCCATTGGGCAAAAGAAAAACCGAGGCAAAGGCAAGGCGTTCCTTTGCCGCGCCGCTCTCTGTCCCCTTGCTTTCCTGGCGAATATAGCTGAACTCAACCTTCCCGATGCTGTTCCACAACGACTCAGAGACCTTCTGCACGTTTCCAGCAACAAACTTGCCTTCCTTGTCAGAAATTAGGTAAATGGAATTTCCTGGCCTGCTGCTCCGGATGGCAATCGCGGTAATCAGGCGGCGGATACCGCCCTGATAATAGTGCTCAGCCACCCCCTTGAGTTCAGCCTCAATGGTCTGGTTCAGCTGGTTATTGAGAATATCAATCGTACGCCAGTAAATATAGCCAATAGACAGGGCAGCCGCAGAGCCAAAAATAAGGGTAAAAATCAGCGCGAGCCGAAAGGTTGTTATCTGCAAAACCTTGAATAATTTAAGAAATGGGCTCACGTATCATATATCCTGCACCACGCACTGTCTGCAACAGTTGCTTGTCATAAGTCTTGTCTATCTTCGATCTCAGCCTTGATATATGGACATCAATCACATTGGTCTGGGGATCAAAATGATAGTCCCAGACATTTTCCAACAACATGGTGCGGGTCACGACCTGCTCTGCATGGCTCATGAGATATTCCAGTAACCTGAATTCGCGGGGCTGGAGTACAATTTCCTTCCCTGCCCGCGAGACAGAATGAGCCAGCCTGTTCAGTTCCAGGTCAGCCACAACCAGTCTTGATGCCATCTCTTCAGAAGACCCCCGACGCGCCAAAGCCTCGACCCTTGCCAACAATTCACTATAGGCATATGGCTTTGTCAAATAATCATCGCTACCAGCCCGCAGCCCCTCAACCCTGTCATCGACCTCACCAAGCGCGCTAAGAATCAGAACCGGTGTCTGTACATCTTCAGAGCGCAAGGCTTCAATAATAGCCAGGCCATCCATTTTCGGCAACATCCGGTCGATAATCAAAACATCATAGCCGCTCTCCCGCCCCCTGGCCAGGCCATCTTCACCATCAGCTGCAATATCAACAATATGTCCGTTTTCAGCAAAGGCCTTTTTAAGGTAATCTGCAACTTCACTCTCATCTTCAACCAAAAGAACACGCATCAGCAATCCTGTTGTTAGGGCACGCTTCCGTTCAAGTATAGGGCATTGAACATCATCATGCGTAAGCCAAACACTTCAATGACAAAAAAAGGGCAGCATGACCAGTCATAGCCATACTGCCCTTTTTAGAAAAACTTCAAGACATTAGCCTTTTTTCTTCATTTTCAGGGCAACAAAGCGTTCAATTTTTCGGGCACTGGACTTGACCCGAAGCATGACAGCAGAGCGTCCGGATGACTTAACCTTACCCAGTATTTTTGCAATCTGGGATGGCGTGGTGACAATCTTGCCATTAATACCCAGGATAATATCACCTGTCTGTAAACCCTTCTCAGCAGCACTTGAATCAGGGTCAACATCGGTAATGACAACACCCTTGCCGCCAGCTTCAGCGAATTCAGAGGCCGGTGCAAGAGACAGTCCAAGAGACACCACTTCAGAACCGTCAGTGTCGCCCTCTTCAAGAGAGGCCAGTTTCTTTGAGCCAGGGAAAAGGCCAAGTTTTACATCAACATTATTAGAGGCCCCATTACGGTAAACCTTGAGATGAGCTGTGCTTTTAGGGGCAAGCTCAGCAATTTTTCGTGCCAGATCACGGCTGTCCTTAATCTTTGAACCATTGACCTCATAAATAATGTCGCCAGCCTTCATGGTTGACCTGGACGCAGGACTGTCATCCGTCACCTTGCCAACAAGCGCGCCTTCAGCAAGCTTCAGGCCTTGGCTCGCGGCCATATCCTCATCAACATCCTGGATCTGGACACCCAGCCAGCCACGGGACACAGTCCCGAACTTTTTCAGACGTGAAATCACATCCTTGGCCGTATCGGCAGGGATAGAAAAGGCAATCCCGACATTCCCGCCGCTAGGGCTATAAATGGCTGAGTTCACACCAACAACCTCACCACGCATATTAAATGCAGGACCGCCGCTGTTCCCCTTGTTGACCGCTGCATCAATCTGCATATAGTCATAAGGACCAGAACCAATATCACGTTTCATATTGGACACGATACCTGCTGTCACAGTACTGCTCAGGCCAAAAGGATTGCCCACGGCCAGTACCCAGTCACCCACACGGACGGTCTTGATATTGGCAAAGCGCACATAGGGAAACTCTTTTTTCTCTACGATCTTGAGCAAAGCCAGGTCAGTCCGCTTGTCACTGCCAATAATTTTGGCCTCATATTTCGTGCCGTCATCCATGCCAACCTTAATTTTTTTGCCATTCTTGATAACATGGTGGTTGGTCACAACATAGCCATCACCAGAAATCAGGAATCCAGAACCCTGCGCCCGTACTGCCCGCTTTTTACCTTTTCTGCCCTTATGTCCTTTGCGTCCAGGAACACCTTCCGGATTTTGGCGAAACTTCTTAAAGAACTTATAAAGCGGATGGTTTTCCGGAATATCCGGAATAT
>JAJRRF010000173.1 GCA_024279735.1 Alphaproteobacteria bacterium | reverse complement strand
TATCTCGCAGAATTTGAATATCGATTCAATAGACGCTATAAACTTGGTGATATGATCGAAAGACTGGCATATATTTCCATCTGCACACCCCCTAGAACTGAAAAATTCATAAGGATGGCGGAGAGGATGGCGTAATCAGGTATCTGTATTACCATATGCCCACATGCTATCAATGGTGTTTTCAACATCTGACTCGGTTGTTGAGAGTGGCAGCATCTTGGTGACACTGCACCAGCCAAGTTTACCAGGATATTTGGTGCTGTTGTCAGAATTAGGGAATTCATCATTGGTCTTATAACTGCCTGAGCGGGGTTTGACGCAGCCTTCCCAAGTGAGGGTATTATTGAGCCATTCATCACATTGTGACTGGGGTGCGCCACCATTAGGACACCAGTTGTTTTGGGCTTCACCCCAACACCCTGTTTCAGGATTACCATCAGTACAGGCATCGTTGATATATCCACATTCAGTAGCGAAATTGATCTTCTTACAAAATGTATCATGTGCCCAGCTGTCACTTGTTTGATCGGCGGGTTTGTTGAGCCAGGGTTTGCCGGCATGTTGGATACCTACATTGACATATTGGGAAAATGGCACTACCGCAATTTTCAAATTAGTATCAGAATCTGGCTGGGCAAAAAGGGTTGAAGAGAAGTCTTTGGCAGCAGATTTTAGGGTCGTCAGTTTGCTGCCTGCCATTGATCCTGTAGTATCCAAAACCATCGCAATTTCTGCTTTTCCTGAAGAGTAAACAGCCTGCGAATCAGCTGAAATATCCATTGAGGTATGTCCCATCAAGGCCATTATCGTGGTGGGGACAGTCGCATCTGCTGTCACTGTTACTTCTTTATTCGTCCCAAGAACGGTTGAGAACGTCATCTGTAGCTGACTGACAGCGTGGTTGGCATCAAGCCATTTCTGGATATATTGCTGTCTTGCTGTGGCATTGCCTGCACCCTGGAGATCTGGGTCTGTTGCCATGTCCTTAGCAAGGGAGAGAACAGCCTTGTCCATCGTGTTTTGTAGGGCTGACTGGGCATGTAATGACCTGGAAACATCAATTGCAAAACCGACCATGCCTAAAAAGGCAATAATGGAGAGGCCAAAAAGCATGGCTATGTTGCCGCCCTCATCCTTGGCAAAATGATGAATTCGACTTTTTAATTTAAACAACACAGATACTACCCTCTTGACTAAAGTTACAGAAACATTTTCCTGTAACGTATATATCAAGTAATTATATAATATTAAATTCAATATATTAGTTGAATTGTAGTTTATGTAATATTAATTTTAGTGTTGTTACTTCTTTATAAGGGTGCGATAAAACAAACCAGCCATAACTCCTCCGCTGACAGCCGTTAAAACCTGAGAACTGTCAGGGTCAAGAGAGATATTTTTGGCATCAAAAAGTTCTGCAAGTATCCAGAGGGCTGCGTAACCCGATACCGCACCAGCAATTATATAGTATAGGACTGACCTTATGCAAAACAGTCTGCCAACCAGGATGAATGAAAAACTGACGGGAATGGCAAACACGGCCAGGTAGAGTGAATTATACAAGGTAGCGGGCATCAGGTTCTGGATAAGAGGCTGGATTGGAAGAGGCACTTCAGAGAGCAGTGTCTTGTCAGCGATATGGAAGGCAAGAAGCGTAATCCCACCAATAATGGCAGACAGGACATAACGCCAGCTCATGACCAGAAAACTCATAAATAATGATAATAATCCAAACATGTCACTGGTCTTTGCGGATATATTGAGTAATGAACCATGATCTTAAATACCAAAGGATGCTCCCTGGCAATGGTATCTTATAACCACTATAAGATGGCTGAATATATCAATATGAGATGACAGCAGTAAGGCAGAGGACAGCTCCGTCAAGGACTGCTGTTTATTCTTGGATTTGCAGTTTACGCATTCGCCGCCACAGGGTTGAGCGGTCAACACCAAGTTCGCGGGCTGCCTTGGTCTTGTTGCCTTCTGCATGTTCCAGCGCAATTATGATTTCATTCCGTAAAATGGCTTCATGTCCCTGCTGGAACTGGTCCAAAGCATCTTTTTTGAGTTTCGTGTTCTGGTTCAGTATTTGAAGGGGGAGGCTTTCTGGCTCCACAGTCTCTCCCTGTGAGCAGATAATCGCATGTTCGACAGCATTTTCCAACTCCCGGACATTGCCAGGCCAGTCATAGTTCATCATGATGCGCATGGATTCAGCACCGCATTCCATCGCAGTCTGGCTATAACCCCTGGCCATCAGTTCGTTACAGAAGTGGGTGATAAGCAGGGGAATGTCCCCCGGCCTTTCCTTTAGGGAAGGGATATGAAGGGGGATAACAGCCAAACGGTAATAAAGGTCAGGGCGGAATTTCCCCTGGTTGACCATTTCCAGCAAATTTTGGTTTGATGAGGCAATGATCCTGACATCAACACTGACAGTCTGGTCAGACCCGACAGGTTCAAACTCTTGGTCCTGGATGGCACGGAGCAATTTGGCCTGAAGGTGGAATGGTATTTCCCCAATTTCATCAAGCAGCAATGTGCCATGGTCAGCATATTTGAAACGCCCCTGTCTGTGTGGGGTATTGGCATTGAGCGAACCCTCTATATGACCAAACAGTTCAGATTCAATCAGGGAATCCGGAATGGCAGCACAATTCAGGGTGATAAGGGGTTTGTCAAACCGGTTACTGAGTTTATGGATCAGTTTGGCGATATGGGTCTTGCCGGTCCCTGATTCTCCCTGTAACAGGATATTGGCATTACTGGGAGCTATTCTCTTGATTTTTTCCAGCAACATAATCATGGAGGGATCTTTGGTGACGAGGTCGCAGGCCTCTGCCTTGAGAAAACTGTTCAGTTTCTTGCGTTGGGTGATATCCTTGATAATCAGCAGGTTCAGGTCTTCATTAGTCTGTATGTTACAGGTTGCACAACATTGGAGCTGTAAATCCCTGTAACCTTCCTTGTTGGGCAGTCTTATTTCTGTAGAGGGAAGGATATCACCTGAAGGGGAGGGTATCTGTTCAGGGGAGAGGTCACTATTGCTTCGGAAAACCTTCTGTATCTCAGGTTCTGCGATGTCTGACAGACTGGAAATTTTTTCATGGGCTGGTATATTCAGCAATTTACGTGCTGATGGGTTGATATAATAAATTTTTTCATTTTGACCAAAAATTATAACGCCATTATCAATGTAGGTGATGATGGCTTCTAATAACGGCAAAATATTGGATAATTCTTTCATTATCACACATTTTAAACCTGGCTGAAGTTTGTAAAAGGAAATGGTATATTATTATTATTATTATGTCAAAGAATGCAACGTTGCGCAACACATGTAAGAAGTTATGAATATCAAAAAAATAACTGTAAATCAAATAGTTACATTGCAATATTTGAATATTACTGTTGCAGCCAGAACAAAAAAAACGCATCATTTTACAGATAATTTCTTTATATTTCAATGGGTTGCATTGAGTGAAGGAAATTGCTAGAGTGTGGCAAAACAATGAATATTTACGCAAGGTTAACCCTTCTTCTTTATGCAGGACTGGGTATTGTCTTTGACAATGTTGGTTAATCTTTGAAAACCAAATTTTTTTACAACTTTATGTCTAAAATTTTTTTTGGTTTTATCGTGGACCATTGAATTTTTCAGACTATGATTGTAGACAGAGGTATTTGAATATGGCAGAAATTTTTTCCGAAGAGTGGATGGGCAGATTTCAAAAATTATGGAATGATGACCCTGAATTGGCTGGAGAGCTAGAAAAAATAGGCTTTAATTCTGCTATTGGCTATGGCTTTGCTGAAGATGATGCGCCAACAGGTGTTATAGTTGTTGAAAATGGTAAGGTTACGTATGCAGGAGTGCCTGGTGATCAGGAGTTGAACTGGGATTTGAGGTGTAAAAAACCACAGTGGGAAGCCTGGCTTAAAAAGCCTCCCGGAATGATGAAACTGGGTATGGCCTATACATCAGGTAAACTGAAGTTTGCAGTGGGTGATTATGGTGCCATGGTGAAAGATCCGCGTATGGCAGGTCCCTTTATTAAAAGCTTTTCTTTAATGGCAAAGGTATAATGAATAAAATTCCAACAAAAATTATCATGGCTGCTTCGCTCATGGCAGGGGGAGCTTGCTCCCTTCTCTGGCTCTGGCAGCTAATTCAGAAGTTATCAAGGCAACTTCACAGGTCTCAGGTGGGATGTCTTCCGTTTCAGGAACTGTGATTCCTGTGAGGGAAGCAACGCTCGCAGCCCAGATACCTGGTATTGTCAATTATATAGGTGGAAGGGAAGGAGACCCTATTTCCAAGGGAGCCGTCCTGTTTACTATAAACCCTGCGGCTATTCTGGCAAAACGCCAGGCTGCAATGGCTGCTTACCAGTCTGCCCTCTCTGGTTTCAGGAATGCTCAGATCCAGTACAACAAGGAACTGGTCTCCCCTCGGACAGGCCAGCCAACGGGTATGGGTCTTCCATCAATGATGGACAGTTTCATGAAGCCATTTTCTGGCCAGTATGCAGGCCCCCATAATCCATGGGCAGCACGCCAGGCGAACCTGCAAAGCCGTCTTGAGGGCATTGAGGGCGCGCGGACGCAGCTCCTGCGGGTTCAGGCACAGATCAAGGAAATTGATACCAAGCTTAATGATGCCCAGATCAGGGCACCGTTCGATGGTGTGATTGTCAGTAAAACAATTGAGGTCGGTGATACAGTCCAGCCAGGACAGCCACTGATGAGATTTGTTGATATTACCAAGATGCAGGTCATGGCAGAAATACCTGAACGCCTTATGGCAGGGTTGGCTGTTAGCCATGAACTGAAAGTGCGGATTGATACGATAGACTCCAGGGTTATTCCTGTGATCGTCAAACAAATTTATCCTGTTTCCAATAAAACGCGGCATACCGTAACAATTAAATTTGATTTGCCTGTGATCGTTCATACAAAACCAGTGCATGAAATCTTGAGGCCAGGTATGTATGTGGAAGTATTGCTGCCAGATAATTCCAGTAGTAACCAAAATTTACCTGTGATACCAAGAACAGCCCTTGTACTGGATGGGCCATTGCCAACTGTCTATACTTGTGTCAATAAGAAGCGTTCAAGCCGTTATGTAACGGTTGGTGGACAGACAACTGGAGACAAGGTTACAATTATTTCAGGTATTCAAATTGGCGATCTTGTTGTCGCTGACCCTGAAGCATCAGATAAATCAACGGTTTGCTCCAAATATTAGGAGCAAACATAGTATAGTTTTTAGTATAGTTTGCGTATTTATTTCGAATTCCCCTTATTTTTATTAGTTTGTATTGTTTTAGTTCATCAAAGTAATACAATATTAATAGTATTTGATCTATAGTGTAAGAGTATTAGTTGTTATGTATAGTTCTTGTTTATTGTTTCGTATCTTTCAGCACTTTACCAGGGGTGCTTTAGTTCAAATAAATAGTGAGTTTGCGCTTCGAGGGGGAGCTTTATACTTATGACAAATACTACAAATAATTCTGACAGCCAAGGTTCAGAAGAAATCAAACTTGGCATCGCCGGAAATATGGCGAAGATGTTTATTAATTCACCATTGTCACCACTACTGTTGGTGGCGTGTTTCATTCTTGGCTTTATTGGGATTGCTTTGACACCCCGCCAGGAAGACCCACAAATTTCAGTTCCTATGTTTGATGTCTTTGTTGGATATCCGGGAGCTTCTTCATCACAGGTTGCTGATTCAGCTATTGCACCGCTGGAACGTGTTCTTCTGAACATCCAGGGTGTCAAGCATGTCTACTCTGCTTCTGAGCGGGGGCAGGGCATGATTACTGTCCAGTTTATCGTGGGTGAAGACCTTGAAGTCTCACGTACCAAACTTGATGCAGCCCTTGCAGAGGCAAAACTTGCACCAGGCATGAGCAAGCCAATGGTCAAGATGAAGGGTGTAGACACTGTCCCGATTGTAACCCTTACCTTATGGTCTGAAGAGCTTGATGATGTCCTTCTTCGCAAGATTGCCTTGAATGTTCAGAACAAGCTGAAATCTGTTAAGAATACCAGTGACAGTTTTATTACAGGTGGCCGCAGTGACCGTATCCGTATTGAAGTAATGCCAGAACGTCTGGCAGGATACGGAATTAGTGTTGGTCAAATTGCCAAGGCTGTCCAGTCCAAAAATTCTCGCTCCCAGGTTGGTGATGCTGAATTTTCAGGTACAAGCATGAGCATCTCAACAGGTGACTTCATCAAGACTGCCAAGGATGTCGAAAACATCCAGATCATGATACGCGGCGGCCAAGTGATTTATCTCCGTGATGTTGCCAAGGTATACTCAACACCAAGCGAAGCTAAAAACCTTGTCCAGTATTACACAGGCCCTGCCTATAAGAAGGGTAACCTTGAAAAGGTAACGCATGCTGCCTCAGCTGTTACCATCTCTATTGCCAAGAAAAAAGGCTCTAATGGTGTTGCTGTTGCTGAAGCAATCCATGCCAAGATAGCTGAACTGAAACAAGCGCAGATCATTACCGACCAGGTGAATGTTGCTGTTACCAGGGACTATGGCAAGACTGCCAAGGACAAGGTAAATGCACTTATCAAGAAACTGTTTATTGCAACACTGATTGTTGTTTTCCTGATTTGGGCAGCACTGAACTTTATGTGGCAGCCTGCTGTTGTTGTTGCGCTTGTTATCCCTGTTGTGATCCTTGTGACGATTTTCTCAGCACTTGTGATGGGATATTCGATTGACCGTGTATCCCTGTTTGCCCTGATCTTCTCGATTGGTATTTTGGTGGATGACGCGATTGTTGTTGTGGAAAATATTTATCGCCACTGGCTGATAGAAGGCAAGATTGACAGTGATATCACTGTAAGGGCTGTTGCTGAAGTTGGTAACCCTACTATTCTTGCAACCTTTACTGTTATTGGTGCGCTACTGCCAATGGGTATGGTATCTGGAATGATGGGTCCCTATATGGCACCAATTCCAGCTCTTGGTTCAGTCGCCATGTTGTTCTCAGTGTTTGCTGCCTTTATGTTTACGCCTTGGCTGGCAATGCGTATCAGGCCATCTATGGAACAGCTCCGCAAGATGGAAAAGATGGAACACAAGCAGGTTAGTTGGCTGTCAAAACTGTTCAAGTCTACGTTGACACCAATGCTGAACAACCGTTCTAAAGAGAAAGCCTTTAAACTCTCTATCTGGCTTGCCTTTATGGTTGCTTGTTCATTGTTCTACTTCAAGTTTGTAACTGTTAAAATGATGCCGCTTGATAATAAGCCTGAATTTAACGTTGTGGTGAATATGAAGGATGGTACAGCACTGCCAGTGACAGCTAATGTGATTGCGTCATTGACTGAAAAAATTCTGACTGACAAGGATGTTGTTGCTGTCCAGACTTATGCAGGCACTGCTTCACCGTATAACTTTAACGGTCTTGTACGTCACTACTATGTAAGGCAGAAGTCTTCCCAGGGTGATATTCAGATCCAGCTGGTTGATAAGCATGACCGTTCACGCTCAAGTCACGAGATTGCAAATGGCATCCGTGACCTGATCAAGAAAGATGCTGAAGCGATGGGTGCGAATATCCAGGTTGTTGAAATGCCGCCAGGACCGCCAGTATTGCAAACTATTGTTGCCGAGGTATATGGCCCGAATGATAAAGCTCGCCGCCAGACTGCAAAAGATTTGACCAAGTTCTTTAAACAGGCCGAATCAGTAACAGATGTTGACAATTATTTGAGTGACAAGCGTGACTATTGGCACTTTGAGGTTAATGGCAGAAAAGCGGAAGCAATGGGCGTTTCTACTCAGTCCATCACTAAGCAGCTTGCCCTGTTGGTTGGCGGATATAAGATTGGTGATGCGCGCTCTGGCCGTGAACTTGAACCACGTTATATTACAATTGGTGCCCCTCTTGCCATTCGCTCCCAGGTGAATCGCCTGGAATCAATTGGCATCATGAGCAGTACAGGCCGCCTGATTTCACTGGGTGAACTTGGTAAATTTGTCAAGAAACAGGAAGACGACATTATTTTCCGTAAAAACCTGCGTCAGGTGGAGTATGTGACAGGAGAAGCAACAGGGTATTATGCAGCACCAGTTTATGGCCAGGTTGAGATTTCTAAAATCATGGCTGAATATAAGAACCCTGCTGATGACAGTGTTGGCTATAAGGCAGCTGATGGCACAGTTCTTATCGGTGGTGAATGGCTTGGTACACCAACGTCTGACTTGAAGACAAACTTTGAATGGGGCGGAGAATGGACAGTTACATTTGAAACATTCCGCGACATGGGACTGGCCTTTATGGCAGCAATGGTTCTGATTTATGGTCTGGTTGTTTGGGAATTTGGAAACTTTGCTCTGCCTGCTATTATTATGGCACCAATTCCGCTGACCCTGATTGGTATTATTCCGATGCACGGTATTTTGGGCAAGGAGTTTACCGCAACATCAATGATTGGCTGGATTGCATTGGCAGGCATCATTGTCCGAAACTCAATTTTGCTGGTCGATTTTGCCAAGCATGAAATTTTGAAAGGTGTTGACAAGAAAACCGCTGTAGAAAATGCTGTTATTACAAGAACACGTCCGATTATGGTTACTGCGTTCGCCCTGGTTGGTGGTTCATTGGTGATCTACTCTGACCCAATCTTTAACGGCATGGCGATTTCACTGATGTTTGGTGTGCTGGTTTCAACAGTTCTGACGCTTTATGTTATTCCTCTGGCCGCAGCGCGTGCCCATGGTGCCTATAATGAAGAAATTCATGAACTTGATATGGTTGCTGTGACTGGTTCTGCTGCTGGCACAACTTCTGGGGCAGGGGCTTCTGGCTCAACTTCAGGTGGTTTGCTGAAACCAGTTGTTAAGGGTGTCGTCTTTACCGGCTTTATTGCTAAGGTCGTTGGTTCAGGACTATGGAGTTTGTGGATGGTTCTCTGGGGCAGGAAAGCCCCGGAGAAGTCTTCTGGCACTTCTTCTGCAGTTACTGAGAAGACAAGTCAGGCTGATGTCTCTGAAGCCCAGGTTGTTGAGACTGACATTAAGGATGAGACTGAAAAACAGGCAATAGATGTTCGTGTTGAAACTGTTGAGAAAACGTCTACGGAAGAGATTGAGGCTGCTGCTATTGTCAGCGAATCAGTTGAAAAACAGGCAGAAAAACCTGCAACATCTATCTTTGAAGAAGCGTCTTCAACTAATAAAACAAGTGAATACGAAGTAGAAAATGATAAAAAAGTAAGTAATACTTCTGATTTGACTGTAATAATAGGAATAGGGCCTAAAATTGAACTAAATCTTAAGGATTTAGGGTGTAAAACTATAAAAGATATAGTTAACCTTACTGAAATGCAGGTTGGCAATATTGAAACTAAACTAGGTTTTCCTGGACGTATTGCAAGGGAACACTGGATTGAACAGGCAAAAGATATTTTTTCAGGCAAGATTGCTGAACCTAAAAAGGTGATGCCTGAAATGATTAAGACAGATGTCAAAAAATCTGAAAAGAAGGATGTTGACCTGACTGATATTACCTTGATTAAGGGGATTGGGCCAGGGGTTGCCAAGAAACTGGGAAAAATTGGTTTTCACAACCTGCAACAGATCGCTGGTTTGGATGAAGATGATATTACAAAGATTGAAGCCATACTTCCTTTCAAGGGTTGTATCAAGCGGGAAAACTGGGTGAAACAGGCAAAGGATTTAATTGGTAAATAATACTGACTTAAAACTTTAGAATACTTACACCATATAAATAATGAGAAGGGACTGGATTAAATTACTGGTTCAGCTCTTTCTCACTTCTCAGGAGTTACAAATGAAAGCAATGAAACTTACTGCTGTTTTGATGATTGCAGGTTCCGGAACTATATTTTCTGGATCTGTAGCATCAGCTATGCAACAAGGTGTCAGTTATCCAGCGTTGTATGCAGGACAATATCAGGCATATAATAACAGTTATGGTTATATGACTGTTGCAGACCAGCAGTCACAGGGCAAGGGTGCTGATGTCAAACAGGGCACAACAGTCCCTAAAACCCAGCCACAACAGCCAACAAACAGGGCTGGCTATGGTCAGAACGGTTATGGTTTTGGAAACGGTGCTGGCAATGGAGCCGCATCAGGAAAAGGTTCTGGGAACGCTTCAGGCAATGCTTCTGGTGGTTTCAATATGGGCTTTAACGGTAATGTTAAAGGCAACGCGGCTGGTAATGCAGCCGGAAACAACAACTGGGCTGGAAATGGACGGGGTTGGGGTCAAAATTCTGGCGGTTATAACCGGAATCCTTGGCAGGCACAGGTTCAGAAGGCACCGCAGGGTAATGTAACTGCGCCACAAATGAAAGCTCCTTCTGCCAAGACACCAGGTCAGCCAAGGGCTAACATGCAGATGCCGCAGGGATCTTATGCGATGCCTCCACAGGGTATGAGACAGGGTCAGATGCGTCGTCCTAATATGGGAATGCCAAACCCAAATATGAATATGCCGCGTGCCAACATGAACATGCCCAATATGCGTATGCCAAACATGAATATGCCTAATCCGCGTATGCCAAACATGAACATGCCCAATATGCGTATGCCAAACATGAATATGCCTAATCCGCGTATGCCAAACATGAACATGCCCAATATGCGTATGCCAAACATGAATATGCCTAATCCGCGTATGCCAAACATGAACAT
>JAJRRF010000172.1 GCA_024279735.1 Alphaproteobacteria bacterium | reverse complement strand
TCTCGCAGAATTTGAATATCGATTCAATAGACGCTATAAACTTGGTGATATGATCGAAAGACTGGCCTATATTTCCATCTGCACACCCCCTAGAACTGAAAAATTCATAAGGATGGCGGAGAGGATGGCGTAATCAGGTAAATTTTTGAAACTTTAATGTGCACAACAGCCAGCTGCTGATCTATCGACAATCAAACCGAATCAAAAGGATATGTTGCCTGAAAAATACAGCACACTTTATTTTACCGCCCCCGTCCCAACCCTGAAACGGGGGCGAGATATTATGTCGGTACATTTTGTAGAGGGAAATTTTCTTGCCCTTTTTCTTCAGCTGCATAACCCTGAAGTTTCTCTGCCATTTTCCAGGCAACCCATGTTAAGGCAAGTCCGATAAAGACATCAATGAAATAATGCCCGCCAACCACAGGGATAGCAAATAGAGTGATTACAAACATAACAAGCACTGGGTAATAGAACCAACCTGTTCCCCGCATCGCCAAAACAGTTACAAAAGTAAGAACTGCATGAAAGGATGGAAAGGTCACAATACCTGTCATCTTCCCTATCGACAATTCTCTCAGGCTTCCATCCCGTAAAGCATTAAAATCAGACAAAAAATAATTTATCGCCCCTTCATTTAAACTCAGCGGCTTAAAACCTTGGAAATTGTCTGCTGATAGCCCGAGATATGCATAAGGTGTTACTGCTGGAAGAAGTGCGGACAAAAAACCAACAGCGATAACCGTAATCAAGAAAGAAGTAATATAAAGCCCCAAAGCCTCATGTCTGCCCGTCAGTCCCAAAAACACCAAAACCGCCAAGAATATCCACAATGTTAGGGAATAAGCTGTCGTAAGTATCGAGAGCAGAGTTGGACTGGACGTTATTAATGAGGCATAGGAAACCCAATCCAGTCCCAAAGACTGGTCAAATGCAAACAGGTATGAGTCAACAAGGGGGAAGTTGGCACTGGCAGCAATATAGCTTAAGGGAGCCCCAAACCCATAAATTACCCAAAAAACTGCTAACCACATCATCAAGTTAACGATAATGATGTCTTCGCGTATATAGGTATAAAAAAGTCCAATCCCCATAAAGAGCATTGCCAAAAATACAAGTAATGAAATAGACGATATTTCTATACTAAAACCTGCCAAATAGCCCCATAACATCTCAATGCCAAACAAAGCCATCAAGATTAGAATATTTACCTTCAACAAAGGAGGGGGGGAAGGGACTGTTCTAACGCACGTCATAAGTAAACCTTTCAATATAATTATTATATAGGAAGTATAATATAAAAAAGTTAATATTTTTCAAATACAGTTATGTATATTAACTATAGCCTTAATACTTACAGCAACCATCTTGATAAATACTTGAAAACCTATATTGTGATCCAAAATTCAAGCCAGACCGCTTTTTACAGCCCACCCCTGACGGATCTGATCTGTGTCAGGGCTGCCCTAATCTTGAGCGACAGCATTTGTTTTCCCAACTCTGCTGATGCTTTTTCTGGCCGTCCTGTATAACCCACAACACTAAAATCACGGCTCATGTGACCCAACTGCTTCAGGATATTCGTCCTGACACCCCCTGGCCTGACAAACATCAGTTCAGAACTGTCACGTATCCCAGCATGGCTGCCGATCGTATCCGCAGTTTCACCAGACTGGAGCAATGCCTGCTGCTGGGCATTCGCGTTATAATACCCACCAAGATGCACAACCCTGACACCCTGGCTCTTCCATTGCCTGTCAAGCTTGCCTGCGACACGTCTTTGCGCCGCCTGGTTACCGCCGCTGTCTCCCAGAAAGTATATCACCCGAAAGCCATGCTGTTTCAGGCTGCTGGCTGCACTTTCCAAAATGCTCTCAAAAACAGGTTCTGGCAGACTAATGGTTCCCGCAAAGGCCATATGCCCTTCTTTGCGTTCAATATTACCTTCCGGTACATAGGCCATCACAGGGGCAACCAAGATATTGCCCGCCTTTTGCGCTATGTGCTTTGCAGTATATCGCACCACATAATTATGCTTTCCCAAAACCATATGCAGGCCATTCTGCTCTGTGCCGCCTGTCGGTATAATGACCGAATCTGAACCGTGATCTATTAGGTGGCGCAGCTCTGCAAATGTCAGATCCTCTATGAAGACAGGTGTTTTCTGGCCGGACAAACCAGAGCTAACGATTTTTTCAATAGCTTTTGGCAAGCCTGCGGTGGGCTTTGATATTTTGGGTGTTGCCACCACAGCACTGGCTTTGGACAAGGTGTCTGGCAACGAGAATCCAACAGCCACCGTTCCGCCAATCAGCACGACATAGAGCAAGCCTACAGTCATGTCTGACAGACCGCCTGTCTCCTTGCCAGAATTGTCGAGATTTTTTGCACTCCCCTGCCCCATGTCATCTTGCCCCCTCATCAACAAGGCCTTTGCCTTGACAAAAGGCGTAATATAAAGGGCTGACAGGCTGCGATATTCCTTGGTTTCAGCTCCCATGCCATAACTATATTGGTAGCCTGGCTCAGACTGGAGCCATGTGCCAAACATCCGGTCCCAGATTGCCAATGCCCCGCCCATATTCTTGTCAAAATGTCTTTCCTCTTCTGAATGATGAATATGGTGCATCGCTGGGGAGATCAGCCAACGCTCTATCGTTTTGCCATAGCCCAGGGCAAACGGGCTGTGACGCAGGGAGCCGCCAATCATATTGCCCAAAAAGACAAAGATATTGGCTCCCATAACAGTTGCAACGCTCAGGCTATCACCAAAAAAGCTGAAGAACAGGCCATTGACCAAGGCAGTGGAGATTGCCATCACAAGAGAGAAGGACAGGATCTCAACAGGATGAGAGCGTTCTGATGTGGTAAAGTTCAGTACCTCGGCACTGTGGTGAACCTTATGGAACTCCCACAACACAGGAAAGATATGGAACAGGTAATGGGTCAGGAAATGCAGGAAATCACGTACCAAAAACAGGGTGATTGTCAGTGCCAGGCCAGCCATAACCGCTGTGCTATCGCTGACAACTCCTGTTACGCCAACCATTCTGAAAAAGTCCACCGTCCATTGCGATATGACAGAGAACTGACTGGCCACAACACTTATCACAACCAAAACCAGGAAGGAGTTTATAAACAAAATGGAATAGTCATTGAGCGCGCTTTTGCTGGACCAGACCTTTTTGTCCGTCAATGTCTCCAGAAAACTTTTCTTGCCCAATATCTTTGAACGGAAAACCCATGACAAGGCCAGGCCAACCGAAAGATAGACAAAGAAATACCTCGTGTCTCCCGACATCACAAACTTATAAAACGGATGGATGACAGACAAAATAAATTGTTGGCCAAGATATGAAATGAAATCAAACAGAGACATGGTGAATTCCTGATAGTTGTTTGTGTTATCTTCCTAAACAATAACAAACAAAACTAAACATTGAATTACTTATCATTACTTCTGCAAAGACAATTACTACCTATAAATAAATACAAACACTAATAACAAGAGAAAATAAGCCCCGTTTCAATTCCGAAACGCAACACTCAGTTTGCTGATGGATTATGGCCTGTGATGGCGGGCAGGAAATATTGGGTCAGGGGCCTTGGTCGCCGCAGGCGATGCGCAGCACCCTTGATGCAAGATTTTTTGGCTG
>JAJRRF010000171.1 GCA_024279735.1 Alphaproteobacteria bacterium | reverse complement strand
TGATAAATAACGATAAAAATAAATCGTTATTTTTAAAACCACTAAAATATGATCATTTTTCCATTAAAAAACAGGATTTTTAGACTGTATTCCGCTTGAAACCGCGTATTTACGTGAAAAAAGAAGCTGGGGAGTTACCTTAATTTTACAGACATCCACCGAAAAAGACGGGGGCACAAATAATGTTGCCATGGGAGTATAGGGACAGACTTTTCCTATAGCAAAGGTAATATTGATGCGTATCTTGTTGGTTAACCCGCCCCATACCGCTATTGGTAGCCGAATTCCTGATGACCAGTTGCCGCCTCTTGGCCTGTTATCAATTGGCGGTAGCCTAGTTGATGCGGGCTATCAGGTCAGGCTGGTTGACGGTGACATTGCCCCGATGACCCTGGAGCAGCTCAGGGATGAAACCGTCGCCTATCGGCCTTTGAGCAAGGCTCGGCCTGCTTCAAAAGATAACAGCATACCTGCCATTCAGGGTGAAGCTGTCAAACAGCAGACCATTACACTTTATCAGCGGGAGGGCTAGGGTATGAGCGATATTTTAAAAAATACAGGGTCTACGCAAGCTGATAATG
The DNA here is from genome assembly GCA_024279735.1 of Alphaproteobacteria bacterium. Classification (GTDB taxonomy): domain Bacteria; phylum Pseudomonadota; class Alphaproteobacteria; order Rhizobiales; family JAJRRF01; genus JAJRRF01. The sequence goes on along the minus strand of JAJRRF010000171.1, from coordinate 7,564 downwards.
GCGAAGTCCTGGATTCGGTAACGTTTCGTCGCCAGCTCCGCAGCCTGACACTCTATCTGTTTGTGCTGGTTATAGCCAAAGGGATGCTGGTTCTGGGGCATGATCCATTTTGGCAAAGTCTTGGGCTTGGCATGATGCTGCCAGGAGCAGGTTTTCTGAATGCCATTATGCTGGACAGTGCACAGACAGCATATGCTTCACTGTTTTTTTCCCTGTCCTTGCTGGCTTTTGCTGTTGCCCTGTTTTTATGGTTTGCAACAGGCAATGCGCTTGCACCGCCTTTGGTCTGGTTGCTGACTGCCCTGTTGCCGTTACTGTTCCAGGCTGATTTTCCATTTTTTGCAGATATGATGATCTGTTCCTCTGGCTTGCCAGTTTTAGGGGGAGATCTTCAGGGGGGAGGCTCTGTTGATATTCATCTTGTCGTGCCTTTGATGATGACGGCCTTGGTGGTAATGGTTCTGTTTGTGGTGTTCAGCAGTGAAAGAAAACGTCAACTACGTTTGCTGAGGCTGGACAAACTAAGTATGTCCCAACAAAACAAGGTTGGCGGGGACAGTGTAAAAGTAAATGTAAAGCAGCTAAAAGCAGTGGGTGAAGAGGATGGCAGAGCTGAATTGTCCTTGCAGGATTTGCAAAGGATACGGTTGCTTCTTGACCGCGCGCTTCAGCCAGTTGACCAGTTTGAGGGTTTTGAGTGGCGTGACCAGTTCCAGACGGCCTCGGTGCGGTTTCAGGTCAACGCCCTGTCCTATGCCCTGTCGATGGTTCAATATAACAAGACACCTGCCTTTACAGGCTATCTCACCCAGGCGCAGCATAACCTGGCAGCCAAGATGCTTGACCACCGGGTCTGGGGCTATTGGCGGTTGGAAAACCTTTGGGGCAACCTGAAGGCCAGTTCAGACCCAATTGCCGAAGATACCAATATCATGCTGACGGGGTTTTATGGCCTGCAACTCTCAATGTTTCAGGCTGCCTCTGGCATTGCCGACTATAACCAGAAGGGGTGCCTGACTTTTGCCCACCCTGGCGGAAAGCATTTTGACCATGACCAGCCGCATTTTTTACAGGTGCTGAAGCAGGGACACCAAAGAAGTGCGTTTGGCCTGATGCCGTGCGAACCAAACTGGATTTATCCCTTGTGCAATATCATGTCTGTTTCAGCGATGTCTATACACGACAAACAGTTTGGCAGCTCATACTGGCAGGATATAAGGCCGCTTTTTTCCAAAAGCCTGGAGCGGGATTTTTTGACATCTGAAGGAAAATTTATCACCCTGGTGTCAAGCTATACTGGACTGTCCCTGTCCCATATTGGCGGGGCTATCATGCAGGCTTTTCCGCTGTTTTTCCTCAGCCAGTCTATGCCGGAAATGGCGCGGCTTCATTGGCAAAGGTTTAGGGCTGACTTGATGGGACGGAAGGATATGAGAACAGCATTTTGGCCATTTGATGTGGGGAATTATAGTCTTTCGCGAGCGGCTGGTTATGTGGCAACAGCAGCTACAGCTGTGGAGATGGGAGATCAGGAAGTTGCACAAAAGGTGCTGGGCTATCTTGGCGAGGAGCATCCGTCAGTATTGGTTGATGGGGTGTCACATAGGCCAAAAATGTCGCTTTGGGCACATTGTTATGAAGTGCTGGCTCGAAGCGGCGGGACAGGTGTGTTCGCCAGGATGGGCGAGGGGCAACCAGAAACCCTGCATTACAGGCCGCATATTGCCACCGCCAGCTATCCTGAAATTTTGGTGGCTAAGGCTGTTGAAACAGGGGGCGTTCTGGAGGCTGTGTTTTACCCTGGGAAAGTGGCAGGGCAGCATAAAATAACGGTTGATGGCCTGACTCCTGGACGTGAATATTTGTGCAGAACCCATGCTTTGGGTCAGGAGAGCCGTCAATATTTTAGATCCTGTATGAGGGGCAGGGCTTCCCTGTCTGTCCTGGTTGATGACCGAACCACATTCTTATTGGAAAAGGCATAAGGACACCCGCACAAATAACTGGATCATCTAGCTTGTCCTTTTATCCGTCAGTGTCGTTTCAAAAATGCTTGTATAGCCTGCTATACGCGCATTCTTGGCCTAACTGACAAACAAAATCCCTGCGCTATCTGAAGCATCTATTTTTGAGGGTGTCCTAACCCTAAAAATATCATGAAAGGAAAATCCATGTTGTGTTGCCTGTTTTATGCTGTCTTGCTCTCACTTGTCTATGGCTTGCGGGAACTTGTCCCGTTGTTACGAAAGGAACGGGGTTGCAGCAAAAGTCCTCTCGAATGGAGGGGATACCCTTATAGCGTAGTGGAAGGACAGGGGGGAAAGTCATGATGAAAAATGAACTGACAAATACTGTTTTACAGGCAGGAAAACAGAGGAAAAAGAGTATTGGATACTTCTTCCAGGTTCGCCTGAAAAGCTTTGTTTATGCTGGTCGCGGGGTGGCCTATCTGGTGCGCACCCAGCACAGTAGCTGGATTCATATCTTCTTTAGCCTTCTGGTTGTTGGCGGCGGCCTGTTTTTCAGGCTGTCAGTCTATGACTGGCGTTGGATTACCTTGTCACTTGCACTGGTGTGGTTTGCCGAAGCTTTTAATACTTCCCTTGAGGCGATATGTGACCTGGTTTCGCCTGACTTTCATCCTCTGGTTCGGATTGCAAAGGATGTTGCGGCTGGCGCGGTCTTGATTTTATCTGTTTTTGCGGCCTTTGTTGGGCTTTCAATCTTTGCGCCGCTTGTGTGGAGATGGTATTTATAGGTTGAGTGGCACTGTTTAGGGCTTCATTTTCCATTCCCGTTCTGCTAAATGTTGACCGAATTAGTCAAATTAGCACAGGATAATCTTATGAGTAACACTGAAAATTGGCCAGCATGCATTATTTTTGATCTGGACGGGACGCTTGTCCATAGTGCGCCAGACCTTGCAACAGCCCTGAACCTGGTGTTGGATATGGAAGGCCAGAAGCCCTTGGAAGTGGATGAGGTTGCCCTGATGATTGGGGCAGGGGTGCCAAAGCTGATTGAACGCGGGTTCACCGCACGTGGTATTACGCTGGATCAGGCCAAAATTGAGGAGCTGACCAAGCCATTTTTGGAATATTATGATGCCCATGCCACAGACCTGACCAAGCTTTATGATGGCGCAGAAGAGATATTGAAGCACTATGCTGACAGCCCGATGAAAATTGCAATCTGCACCAATAAGCCGACTGAGGCAGCCCGCATTATTTTGGCTGACCTTGGTGTGGCGGACTATTTTGATGTGATTATGGGCGGCTCCAGCGGTTTCCCTAAAAAGCCCGACCCACAGGTGGTTCATGCCTGTATGAAAGAGATGGGCGTTGATAGCTCCAATTGCATCTATGTCGGGGACAGTGAAACCGATGTCCTGACTGCGCGCAACAGCGAATTGCCAATTTTGGTTGTGCCTTATGGCTATACGGCTGCCAAGCCTGAAGACCTGAAGGCGGACGGGGTTATCCAGAATTTGCGTGATATTCCTGAAGGAATTGAAGCCTTGAAAGCCAAGGTATAGTTACGCGTTTTATGAATATGACGTTTGAGAGAAGGGCGGGGCTTTGGCCTGTCCTTTTTTGCTTTTCCTGACTGTGATATGGAGGGGAAAAATATTGCCAACTCTCCCTAAAGACTGGAAACTATATGTCGTGATATGTGTCTGGATTTTCTTGGCAACAGTGTTGGCCTGGGGTGTCCTTGTAGCCTCTATTTAGTATGTTTTATAAAGGGTTTGTTATCCATTTGAGAGAGATTGTTTTGTGTGCTGGCTCAGAAGAAAATATAAAAAAAATAACAACCAGAAAAAAGTAAATAATTTCAATGGGTTGTGGCGGATTTTCAGGGTAAAAAAATAGGCGGATTTGCAGGAGGCGGAGAAGAAAATGAAAAAATACGATTGACAGATTTTTTTTTCTCGGTTATCTTAGCTCTCAACACAACACAATCAGTGCTATCAAAATTCAATTTACACAACTTCATAAAGATTTTAAGACAATGTTTTTACGCAACCAACATATAGCGAATATGCAAGATCGGGAGACGCTCGCCGCGTCATATCCGAGTTGTATTTTGCTGAGAAAACATTGGAAGGGGATGAACTCCAGGCCGCTAGGGTAAGACCTACGGTTTATAAGTTTATCAAATACACCCTTCCAGACTAAGAAATGTTCTGAAAGGGTTTTTTTATGTCCAGATTCTTCTGTTTTGGCAAGAATTTGGTTCAAGATCCCGCTTAACATAAAGTTTGCAACTGTAGCCAGTGGTGAAAATAACAGTTTCCTCGCTTGAGACGAAACCAACGCTGTTATTGTCTGTTCCCTGGTGAATAGCCCTAAAATTTAGCCTCATATTGGGAAAGTGCGTTTTCAGACGGCAGGAGATCTGTGTCCTGCTGTCAGAAAAAGAGAGATTTATGGTCTTTTGCACTCTGATTTGTTTAAAATATATTATATTCATTGGTTAATTCATACTTATGATGGCACGCCAACGAATGCAAAGGAAAGTTAAGACTATGTGTAAGACATGCTGGATGTATCATAACAGGATCACGCGCTGGATCAGGAAAAGCCTGCTCAATATGATGGGGTATCCTGGTTTGCGGGACTAAAATAATCCGATGTTGAAAGAAACACTTACTTCGCACACCAAATAGCATGGTAGCTTAAGGATGAAAGTCTGATGAGAAAAGCGTTTCCCTTAGGGGAAAAGATAGGGGTTCGAGTCCCCTCCAATGGATGTGTTTCGGTTGTTACTCGGGTGAAGACAAGACGTAGGTTTTCGCTGGTTATGACGATTATGTGATGAGATATAAATGGGAAAAGAAGATGAAAAAAAATTAGAAAATTAAATATTATTCCAGTGGTGTAGGTCTCGGTTACTTCGCCTATCACGCGGGAGGTCGCGGGTTCGAGTCCCGCCTGCTCCACCAATATTTTGGTGTTGATACCATACTTTATGGGGCAGTCGCTCAGGGGTCAGAGCGCCTATATACTGGTCCGGCTGTTCCCTGGAATAATATTTGATAAGATAGATGGGTTTAAAATACTTAATTTTGATGGATTATAGCTCAGTTGGTAGAGCAAAGGATTGTTAATCCTTAGGTCACAGGTTCGAGCCCTGTTAATCCAGCCAAATTTATAAAATCAAAACAAACAGATAGGTTTGTATGTAAGGTGCGGGTGTGTTGAAACGGAAGAAAAACCGTTTTGGAAAGGCAGGTTCAGGCCACCAGGCTTTGGCCTCAACACCCGCACCAAACCCAAGGTTTAGTGATAGGTAAAGGATAGGAAAAATATTTTTGAGAATGATGGTTTTTGATTAGACAAATTACAGTTTGCGGGTGTGGTGCAATTGGATGACATACCTGACTTAGAATCAGGCGGCGTAAGCCATTGGGGGTTCGAGTCCCTCCACCCGCACCAACCATGCGTCATTGGACCAATGGTCAATGGATGATTTTTAGGCAAGAGAAGGAAAGCAGATGTTCTTCAGAATGATGGTTTTTGACTAGCGTATTTTACGCTGGTTATAGAGCATAATAACAAGGCATTTTATGCCCCAATTTATGAAAGGAAACAGACATGTTTTTCCTAAGATACATGTTCTTTGGCTAGAGAGACAGCCAATTAAAAAGACTGGTTCAGTGGTGTAGATAACGGTTACTTCACTACGAATGACGAGGTCGCAGGTTCGAGTCCTGCCCGTTCCACCATTTACGATTTATGGAACGGTAGCTCAGTTGGATAGAGCGCGAAAAATCTCCGTTTTCGCCTGTTCCCTGAACCAGTTTTTTAAAGGAGGCTCTGGAGTTGCGTGAGATATAACACTGAGTTGAGAAAGCACACACCAGTGTGAGCGGCAACAACGAGACAAGCACAAGAGTGCGTCGCGCTGGCGCGCCCCATCGGAGCATTTGTCCGTAAGGACAATTTGCGTGAGATATAAATAAGGAGAGGTGACTGAGCGGCTTAAGGTAGCGGTTTTGAAAACCGAAGTGCGTGAAAGCGTACCGTGGGTTCAAATCCCACCCTCTCCTCCATAGAATTGGGCGGGCGTGATGGAACTGGTATACATACCGGACTTAAAATTCGGGGGCTTTAGGCCATGAGGGTTCGATCCCCTCCGTCCGCGCGACCAATGGTCATTGGATGGCTTTTGGTAGGTGATGTGAAAGAGAGAACAGAATGAAGGGGTGTGGGAAAGCCTGGTCTATTCCGCCTGTCTCATACGCAGGAGATCACTGGTTCAAATCCAGTCACCCCAACCACCAACTTTAGTTGGTGTTATGATGGATTGTAGCTCAGTTGGTAGAGCATCCAGTTGAAGCCCGGTGTGCAGGGGTTCGACTCCTCTCAATCCAGCCAATTATACAAACGGAACAGTTCGTTTGAAAGCGAAGGGTACAGGAACAATGAAAATTATGGGGCTATAGCTTAATTGGGAAAGCAGCGGTGTTGCAAGCCGAAGAGTGACGGTTCAAGTCCGTCTAGCTCCACCACCAGTCTTGTTGAATGAGGTTGGCAAGTCAGAAAGGTAATGACAGAAAAATATATCACAAAGGGGATGTTGGTTTCAACATGATGGTCATCCTTAGGCTGGCAGGGTATGGCGGCTAGGTAAAGGTATCGCGCCCTTTGTGATTAAGTAGTATGACGCATACATAGCTCAGCTGGAAGAGCAACGGATTTGTAATCCGTAGGTCGGGGGTTCGATCCCCTCTGTATGCTCCAAACAAAACACGTTTAACGTGCGGGGTGTGGGAAAGTCTGGTTAATCTGCTCGCCTTGGAAGCGAGAGAACGCTGGTTCAAATCCAGCCACCCCGACCAGATACAATGCGAATGTAGCTCAGTTGGCAGAGCAAGCGGCTTCCACCCGTTGCGCGTCGGTTCGATTCCGTCCATTCGCTCCAGAATAAAAGGAAAAAACGCAGGATATAACTAATGGAGAGGTGGCAGAGTGGTTATTGCAGCGGATTGTAAATCCGCCCTCATTACGAGACCGTTGGTTCAAATCCAGCCCTCTCCACCAGAAACGATAGGAATGTAGCTTAGTGGTAAAGCAACGGACTCCAAACCCGTTGATGAGGGTTCGATTCCTTCCATTCCTGCCAACAGAAGAACGCACTCTTGGTCAAGGGGTTAAGACACCGGCCTGTCATGTCGGAATCACGGGTTCGAGTCCCGTAGGGTGCGCCACCAATAGTCATTGGATGAGTATTGGGTCATTTTAAAACGTAAAAGGGATTTGGCTTTGAGTGTGAAGGAAATCGAAAAATGGTAAAATCTTGCCGCTTGGTAAAAGTCCAGGCTGGAGTGTGAGTGATACCTGTTCGTCTAATTGGCAGGACACCTGATTTTGAGTCAGGCAATCCAGGTTCGAGTCCTGGACGGGTAGCCAGTCATAAACTCAGGGCAATTGCACGAAATTTTATGATTTTATAAATTCAGCTCCAAAATATTAAATTGAAACGGCAATTAGGGCGTTATTTTTTGTTTTTTTGAGTGGATAGTGTTTTGGTTCAAATTTTTAGCCTCACTTTAGAATTT
>JAJRRF010000170.1 GCA_024279735.1 Alphaproteobacteria bacterium | reverse complement strand
GCTTTTCGTATTTTATACTATCTTCTAAATCGACTATATTGGGCATGTTTTGCTGCTGTTGGACATAGTTTATTAAACTTTAAACTCAGGTAAATCATTGAAAATACTGCAATAAATTTCATGCAATTGCCCTGCAAGGAGGGGTGAGATGGTCAAGGGCATCAATAGTCTATTCCTGACCTATCAGGTAGACCAAAAAACGTTGCAAACGGGTTCAGCCCCGTTCCTGCTGGGGTAATGTGCCCATGAATTAAATTGCCCCATAGTCTTGCAAAATACCTATAAATATTTGACATCACAGTTTTTATAATATTACGTATAGAAATAAAACGATTTATAATATGGCAGCAGGCCTAAGCGGGAGTATCACAGCGATGGAAACTATTGGAAAAATTTTTACCTATGTCAAATATGGCTTTTTTGCCCTAGTCGCCGTTGCTATAGGCCTGAGCTTTTTTGCAGATGACACCCCAAAGATTGACCTTGCCCAGGTGCTTGACCGTACTGACCTCGCCCTAAAATCTTTCCAGGGACACATGAGCGGATCAGGCGCAAAAGAAGCCACCAAGGAAGATATGGCCAAGCTTCCTGCCATCATGCAGCAGGTCATGAACAAGCAGCCTACTTTCTACAGCAAGCCTATTGGTGTGAAACTGCTCAAGGATGCCAGCTTTGAGGGTTTTACAGATGAAAACCAGAACAATATCAAGGATGACAGTGACAGCAAGCTGTTCAAGGTCGAGATTGACTTGAGGGTAACAGGCTGATTGCAACCGGTACAGGCGGACGCTCTACAGGTATGGGGCTAGCAACTGGCCTGATGGCGGGTATGCTGATGGGCCGCTTGATGGGTCGCCAGCGTTCAGCCGGTGTCAAGCCTGGTGCGCTTTCCAAACGGAAAGTCGAGTCCCGCTCTAATTATGCTCGTTCCCGCGCCCGTTCAGGCGGACGTTTCAGCGGAAAATAATGTTTGGTAACACAGCCGTCAGGACACCCGCAAAGATAAGGGGTCAGGATGGCATAGGAATTTGTTTGTCAGTTAGGCCAAAAATGGGCGTATAGCTGGCTATACAAGTATTTTTCAAACAACACAGAGAAGTAGAAAGAACCAGCTAAACGATTCGGTTATGTTGCTAAGTTTTTTCTTGCCCTAAACTGCGTCATCCCAAGTCGCAAACCTTTGGGTTCATAGCGTCGGGATTTCTAATATAAACCAGGCTCAAAATTGTTTTACGGAAACAAGGCACAGCCTCTTGTATATTACAACAAAGCCTCCTAAACTGTCGCATAATACATTGGGGTCAAATTTTACACTCGTTTTCCTTGCCCCGTTGCCAAGAAAACGAATAAACCCCGCCCCCTATAGTCCACAGTCACCAGGAACAGAAAATATGAAATTTGTTACAAAAACAGCTTCCCTCATACTCATGTCAACGATCCTTTCAGCCTGCGGCGGTGGGGGAACTCCTGGTGTTGATGTCAGCAAGGTTCTGGGAAAAACATCTACAGTCTTGACAGAATTCCAGAACAAGCTCAAGTCCGAAGGCGTGACAAAACCCACAGACGCACACCTCAAGCAACTGGCCAGTCTTATGGCAAACAAGATGAATGCAAGCCCTGCTGTCCACTCATCTCCAGTCGGTGTTCATTTGCAGAAAGAGTTTTCTTTTGAGGGCTTTGCTGATGCAAATGAAAATAATATCAGGGATAGCGGAGAGGCCAAACTGTTTAAGGTCGAAATTGACTTTGATAATAATCGCCTGATTGGGTCTGGGGCTTCTGAACGTGGCGGCTTTACGGGGATGGGGCTTGCAGGCGGTATGCTTGCCGGCATGTTGATGGGCCGTCTTATGGGCGGGCAACGTGGGGCAGGCGTACAGCGCGGGGCCTTTAACAACCGTTCCGTACAGTCACGTTCCAGCTATTCCCAGAAAAGGTCTTCTGCGGCTGCAAGAAAATCTGGTGGCAGTGCCAGGTCTCGTTCAAGTTCAGGCGGACGCTTCAGTGGAAAATAATATTTGGTAACAATTCTTTTGAAATTGCATAGCCTTTCCCAATATTCTACTGATTGGGAAAGGCTTTTTTGTTTATGCAGGGGGACATTTTTATGTCAGCACCAAAAGACAGCAACAACAGTGAGGACGTGGCAGGGAATGATGATACCCTTTATGAAAACCTGCCACAAAAGCAGGTTGCCGTTCTTCTTTTCTCAATCGCTGTTGTTGCCCTATGCGGCATTGTCTATGAACTGATTATCGCCACCATATCCAGTTACCTGCTGGGCAACAGCGTCTACCAGTTTTCCCTGACCATTGGGTTTTTCATGTTTGCGATGGGTATCGGTTCCTATCTGAGCCAGTTCCTGATTGGCAACCTGGTACGCAATTTTGTCTATGTCGAGATTGTCCTGTCACTTATCGGCGGGGTCTGTAGCCTGGCTCTGTTCTACTCCTTTCCCTTCTCGCCAGGCCTGTACCAGACCATCATGTTTGGCTTTATCCTCGCCATAGGCACCCTGGTTGGGCTTGAAATCCCCCTGCTAACCCGCATACTGGCGCAGTCCAGCGGCACCCGCAAATCCATAGCCAATGTGATGTCACTTGACTATGTCGGCGCACTGGTCGGTTCCGTGGCCTTTCCCCTGATGCTGTTACCAGGCCTGGGTCTGATGCGCTCTTCCTTTGCCATTGGCCTGATCAATATTTTTGTCGCTTTCCTGTCCGTCATTTTCCTGAAAGAGTTTATCCCCAATCCCAAAAAACTGCTCCGGGTGATCTTTGCCGCATTTGGCCTGCTGCTCGGGCTGACCATTCTTGGTGACCGCCTGACTTCCATGGCCCAGCAAAACCTGTATTTTGACAAGGTGATCTGGAAAAAACAGACCAAATACCAAAGCCTGGTCGTGACCCGTCACCGTAACGGCAAGGATTTGCGGCTGTTTATTGACGGCCATGTCCAGTTTTCTGAGCGCGACGAATACCGTTATCATGAAGCCCTGATACATCCCGTCATGAGTATGACAGGCAAGGCCGAAACCGTCCTGGTGATGGGCGGCGGCGACGGCCTGGCTGTCCGCGAACTGCTCAAGCACAAGGGGATAAAACGCATTGACCTGGTTGACCTTGACCCTGAGATGACACGCATTGGCAAGAGCTTTCCCCCGCTACTCAGGCTCAACAAGAATGCCATGAATGACCCGCGCGTCCATGTCTATAATGAGGATGCCTTTGTCTTTATCCGCCGCAAGGGTTTGGCCTATGACCGCATTATTCTGGACTTTCCCGACCCACATAATGAGGCAATCTCAAAGCTCTATTCTGTCGAGTTCTATACCATGCTGTCAAAACGGATGAGTGACAGCGGCGCACTGATCACCCAGAGTTCTTCCCCGTTCTTTGCCCGTAACACCTTCTGGTCGATTGAGCAAACACTGGCAAAAATTTTTCCCCACACCCAAAGCTTTCACGTCACTGTCCCCGCTTTCGGCTTATGGGGCTTTAACATTGCCTTTAAAAACCCTGCCCTGAAAAATGGCCCAATCAACGTGCCAACCCGTTTCCTCACAGACCAGGCCTTTACCGCCGCGCTCCATTTTGGCAAGGATGTCTCCCGCCCCAAAGGCATTCGTGCCAACTCTATCTTTGAGCCAATTCTCTACAACTATTATATCAAGGATCTTCGCACCTGACAGCTGCTTCAAAACCACAGGCTGCCAAGGCCAAAGGGAACAGCATCAAACGGTTTTGCCGTGACCTCATCTTCCCCGCCAAAAGTCCTCAGTAACACCCAGTAACCGTCCCTGAGTTCGAAAGTTTCCAATGTCTTGGAGACCGGATCGACAAACCAGAGAAAGGGAATGTTGTGGGCAGCATAGATTTCCCGTTTTTCCTTCCTGTCATAGCGTTCTGTTGAGGGAGACAACACTTCACAGATCCAGTCTGGACGCACTTCAAAATAAGAAGTTTCAGGTAAAGCAGGCATATTGCTGACCCTCCAGCCAGCCAAGTCAGGAACAAGGATATCTGCCCCCAAATGCAGTTCAGGTTCTGCCACAATAAGCCACCCTCCTGGCCCTCCACGCCCCTTGGAAAAAGGAGAAATCAGCTCGTCAGCCAAAAATGAGGCCGCAACAGCATGTCTTGGCGCAGGCCGTGGGTGGGTGATCAATTCGCCATTGAGGATTTCAGCCACCATTGAATCTGGCACAGCCATAAAATCATTATAAAGCCTGTTGTCTTCAGCCAGACGGGTCATGCCATCTTCCTTTTATTCCCTAAAACTCGTTCAACTATAGCACATTTTCTAGCGGACAAGAAACAAGCCAGCACGTTCTTCACCCCCTGACACGCTCAACCACCTCACGACCTTTCCCTGTTGCCCCCTCGCCAGGAGGCTTGTTACTCCAGTGCAAGGCCTTGTAATCAAAGCCCTCTTCCAGGGTCGGCTTGATGACCTGGAAAAAGGGCGACAGGTCAAAGTCCCGGGGGGCAAACAGGGAATGGTGACGGATATGCAGTATTTCCTTGCGGACAAAGGTGCTGAGATGGCCGCGTCCATTGCCTTCAAAATAGATGCGGTCAATGCTGGGCAAGATCGGGTATTGCACAGACTGGAAGGCTTGAGCCACCAGGGAAGGACAGATGGCGCGGGTTGGCTCACCAGACCCTAAAGCCAAAAGACGGCGGCGAAAACGTACAGGTATGGGCGGGGTCGGAAAGAGATAGCGAGCCAAGTCAATAATGTTGCGGGTGTCATATTGCGTGCCGATCTTACCAACCATAAACTGCACAACCTTGTTGCAGTCCTGTCGCGACAGACCAACAGGACGGCAAATTCGGGTATTAAAGCTTTCATACTTAGCCAGCGGCACAGCCTGGCAGCCCTCTCCCAATTCCACCTCAATCAGACGGTTCAGCCTGTTTTTAGGGTCACGCTCATCAGGCGTACCTATCAGGGCATCCCCAACATATAGCGTGGCATGGGACCAGGTGGACTGGGTCAAATATTTGATGGCCGCGGACACTTTCTGGTTGCCCTCAACCAGCAGAATATCGCCTGGACGCAAGATACGCAGCAAGGTGACAGGATCAGACGGCGTGAATGGGTGATAGCCACTGGACTCACTCTCCAGCCGCCCTGCAATCCACTCGCCCAGCCTGTCCAGCACAGTTTTGTTTGGTTCCATACTCAAAACAATGACTCCAAAACCCAGACATGGCAAATAAATTTTCCGTGCAATAAACTGTGTGGCTATACTTATATCCTGTCCGATATAGCCTATATAGGGTAAGGATACAGATAATCACGACCAATAACCAGGACAGGTTTTGTTGCCGATGGAATATAAAGACTATTATGAGATTCTTGGTGTCGACAGGGATGCCAGCCAGGACGAGATCAAAAGCAGTTTCCGTAAGCTTGCCCGTAAATATCATCCCGATATCAACAAGGATGAGGGCGCAGAAGACCAGTTCAAAAAAATCAGTGAGGCCAATGAGGTTTTGGGTGACCCTGAAAAACGGGCAGCCTATGACCAGCTGGGAGCAAACTGGCAACAGGGGCAGGATTTTAATCCTGGCAACAACTGGGATGCGGGCTTTGAGTTTTCTGGCGGTTTTCAGAATGGCGGATCACATGGCGGGGACAGTGCCTTCAAGACAGGCAACGGTGAACAGTTTTCTGACTTTTTTGAAAACCTTTTTGGCCAGGCCTATGCACAGCAGCGTGCGCAACAGGAAGAGAAAATGCGCAATATGCCGGGTCAGGACAGCCACGCCAAGGTGCTGATTGACCTTGAGGACAGCTTTGCCGGCACAAGAAAAACGGTCTCTCTGAAGACTCCGGAACTTGATGCAGGTGGCCACCTCAGCATGAAAAACCGCACACTCAGCATCACCATTCCTAAGGGGGTCACAGAAGGCCAGCATATCCGCCTGAAAGGGCAGGGACACCCCGCGCCCGGCAGCGGCAAGGCAGGTGACCTTTACCTTGAGATTGCCTTTAACCCGCACCGCTATTACCATGTTGAGGGCAAGGACATCTCTATCAACCTACCTGTGACCCCATGGGAAGCTGCCCTCGGCAACAAGGTCAAGGTTCCTACCCCTTCTGGCCCAGTTGACCTGAAAATCCCGGCCAATGCCCGGCAAGGCCAAAAAATGCGGCTGAAAGGGCGCGGTATTCCTGCAAAGGAAGCTGGGGATTTTTATGTCATTCTGGATCTGACACTTCCCCCTGCCGACACTGAGGAGGCGAAGGAGATTTACAAGACAATGGCTGAAAAGCTTGACTATAATCCCCGCAAACAATTGGGAGTATGACCATGCCAGACCAAAGCCAAAGCCCCTTTTCTGGCATTGTCCTGACCGATGAGCCAACCCTGTCGCTCAAGCAGCTTTGCCAGGACTGTAACCTGCCCACCCAAAGGGTAACCGCCTATATTAGGGAAGGCATCATTTCCGTTGACGGCAAGACCCCAGAAGAATGGCGTTTTTCCAGGCTCACAGTCATCCGTATCCGCAAGGCATCTCGGCTGGAAAATGATCTCCGCCTCAACCCGGCAGGTGTTGCCCTTGCCCTCCAACTGATGGAACAGGTCGACAGCCTGCAACAACGGCTCAAGCGATATGAAGGCTAGTGCAGTGCAAGCAAACTGGATCGGTTTTCTGGTCTTCGATATGCGTTATTAAGTAGCTGGAGCGAGGTCGGTTGATCGAACCTCCTTGCAGGTTGCTCTTACTATCAATAGTTCGGACAGTTTTCACCCAACAAAAAAATAAGTGAGCCCTCAATTTGTGGGAAGATGGTGTTGTAAACGACATCAATCCTTCAAAACGGAGGAACTCATGGACATTGTAACAACTGTTCTGGATC
>JAJRRF010000169.1 GCA_024279735.1 Alphaproteobacteria bacterium | reverse complement strand
TGGGCTTGATAAATTACGGCAATTGCTCATGCACCAAAAAGATGAAGCAATCCGCCTGCTTAAAAAGTTCCTAGCCCCACAAACGAAAAAACAGCCCGTCCAAAAGGCTTTAGCCTGAAGAGAGTCGTGTACTATGAATTCAGACACAACAATCCATGACTGGTCATCATCCAGCCCAAGACGCTTGCTGGTTTGTTGAGGGATTCGCACAGAAACTGTCTCACCAGAAGGCTGTGTATGTGTGATCGGCAAGACCACAACACGGGTCAAATTGCCATCCAGCAACGCTGCCACAACCGCAACGGGACGATCTTTCAACCCCTCTTCATGTCCTTGGCGGGATTCATCTGCCCAAAGATAACTGTAGCGAATAACGTCACCTGGACGCGGAGGCTGCGATAAATCCACGATATAAGGTCTTCTATTCTATTTCATTGTCAAATTTGGCATTCTGCGCTGGTATCTCGGCATTGCGCACAGCCTCATTAATCCAGCCTGGGGCATCAGCCGTTTTCATGGCTTGCCTGTCCTGTTGTAGCAAACGTTCATACTCAATTGCTGATAAGAGAACCAGACGGTCACGTCCATGACTCGTAATAGTAATCGGCTCATGGATGGCAGCATCTGCCAAAGTACCATAATTGCGAACAAATTCCGCAGTTGAAATTCTCTGTCTCATAACATCCTCCTTCTCATAATTCCATATTATACGAGATCACAAAGGGCGGGACTCTTTTGCCAGGCCGCCAGATTGTACCAGTTGGGGATTTTGATTGCTTGGAAAGTAAGTTCCCCTTTGTGATTTGGTATAATACATATAATATGTATTATATGCAAGAACCAGATTATAGCCCATGACCTTGTCCAACAATATTATACGAATGTGGATGAAAAACCGCCGCTAATACAGGCAACCATCAGACATAGCAAACCTCTCACCCAATTGACTGAAGATAATACAAATAGGCTGACAGGCCTATGATCGAAAGCAGAAGCACGCCCAGCACGACAAGATAGCCCCAGCGGATCACCTTACAGGCAGAGAACCCATCCCTGACCTCCTGTGCCTTGCAACTGTCGCATCCCTTGTCTGGCATCAGAACCTACTCCATCTTGCTGATTTTGACAGCGGTAATCCGGTTCTTTTGCTTGCGCAGGATTTCAAAGCGGAAGTTATGGAAGGTGAACTGTTGCCCCGGTTCGGGAATGTTTTGGGTCTCATGAATCACAAGGCCAGCCAGGGTGGTGGCATCCTCATCAGGCAGCGACCAGCCCAGGTGGCGATTGACATCACGGATAGAGACATGGCCATCAATATTGACACTGCCATCAGGCTGTTGCCGGATGCCCTCAAACTCCACATCATGCTCGTCTGAAATTTCGCCAACAATTTCCTCAATAATGTCCTCCAGTGTCACCAACCCCATCACCTCGCCATATTCGTCGACAACCAGCGCAAAATGACGTTTCTTGTGCAGGAATGCAGTGAGCTGTTCTTTCAGCGGGGTTGTTTCCGGCACATACCAGGCATCCTTGGCCAGCTTGGGAATATCAAGCTTGCTATAGTCCCCGCTATGGTTGAGCAAGGAGCGCAACAGATCCTTGGTATGGATGACACCGACAATATTTTCCGGTTCATCACGCCACAGCGGCACGCGGGTATGGGCTGACTTAAGCACCCCGTCCACCACAAATTCTGGCTTGTCATCAGCGTTCAGGCTTTCCATATCCGTGCGGTGTACCATGATGTCAGAAACATCCATATCTTTCAAATCAAGAATGGCGGACAGCATGTCCTTGTCATCCTTGATCATAGCACCTTCCATATGGTGCAGGGCAATACTGTCCCGGATCTCTTCCAGGGCTGAGGGTCCCTTGTTCTCTATGCTGCCACCAAGCAGCTTAAGCAGCCACATCGCAATACCAACCACAATCTTGGCCAGCGGGGCAAAGAAGGCAATGATTGGCTTCAGAACTGGGGCAACCATCAGGGCTGCCTTTTCTGAATTCTTGATGGCGTAGGTCTTTGGCAGAACCTCTGCAAAGATCACCACCAAGGCTGTCATGATAACAGTGGCATAAACAACCCCCGATGGTCCCATACCGACAAACAGGGTGGTGGTCAGCGAGGAGGCCAGGATATTGACCATATTGTTTCCCAGTAGGATCGACCCGATGAACTTTTCCTGGTCATCAATAATATCGCTGGCAATCTTGGCCTTTGCGTTGCCACCTGACTTTAGGGCAACAATACGCGCCTTGGACACTGCGGTCAGGGCTGTCTCGGAACCGGAAAAAAAAGCTGAAACAAGGAGAAGGATCAGGACAGCGGCAGCCGTCAGAACAAGCGAGGTGGTCATTATCGTCAATATCAGTCTGTTAGAGGTTGGCACATTTCTGGACAAGATAGTCCTTAAGCATATCAGCAGAAATATCACTGGTGATAAAGGACTCCCCAATATCACGGGCAAGAATAAAGGTCATCTTGCTTGCGGAGCCCTTTTTATCCTGTTTCATCAGCTTAAGCAATGTTTGGGCATCTGGGCGTTCATTGCCAGAAATATCTGAGATGGCAGCAGGCATCCCTACAGCCTTGAAATGGGCGGAAATCCGCTTTGCCCGCCCCTTGGGACAAAACCCTGCCTGTTCAGAAAACTCAAAGGCCATCACCATACCGATAGAGACCCCTTCACCATGCAGCAGCCGACCATCATACCCAGCCCAGCCCTCCAGGGCATGGCCAAAGGTATGGCCAAGATTGAGCAACGCCCTGACCCCGCCCTCTTTTTCATCTTGGGCAACTATGCTGGCCTTGGCTCTACAACTGGTTTCAATCACCCTGACAACAGCTTCCCTGTTCAGATCAAAGGCATCTTGCCAGTTTGCTTCCAGCCAGTCATAAAATTCTGGCTGGTCAATCAAGCCATATTTCACTATTTCCGCATAGCCCGCAGCAAACTGCCGCCTGTCCAGGGTTTTCAGAACATCTGTATCAATCAAAACCAGGGAAGGCTGGTGGAAAGCACCGACCAGGTTCTTGCCATGGGGGCTGTTAATCCCTGTCTTGCCACCAACGGAACTGTCAACCTGCGCCAGCACTGTGGTCGGGATCTGGATGAAACGGACACCGCGCCGCAAGGCAGAAGCAGCAAACCCAGTCAGGTCTCCAACAACACCGCCGCCCAGGGCAATCACAATATCATTGCGTTCAATCCCCATTTCCAGCAATTGCTCAGAAACCTTGATAAAATTGTCATAGCTCTTGGTGGCCTCACCTGCTGGCAATATGATTGAACCCGCATAGAGGTTGTGCGCTGACAGGGATTTCTTGAGGGTTTCAAGATAAAGCGGCGCGACATTTTCATCTGTTACCACAGCGCATTTCAGGGCTCCAGTCTGTGATGCAATCTTCTGGCCTGCCTGCGCCAACAGGCCTGCCCCTATCTCTATATTATAGGAACGCTCCCCCAGGGAAACTTCCAATATTTTTATCTCACTGCCCGACATCCTGTCTTTTTAAGCCTCCAAAGCTTTCAAACTGTTCAAAGATTATGACTTTTTCTGTTCTACAGTGTTTTTCTTCCCTGCAACAGTACCATTTTTAACAAAATATCCTGCCAGCCGGTCAATGATCCTGCTGACCATCACATGATGGGGCAAATTCCGGCTCATCACTGACAGGTCTGCAAGACCGTAGACAGGATAACGTTCCTGCATCAGCTTTTTGATGACCGCCCGTGGGTCATCAACCCGCAATAATGGACGGGTATCGTGTTTTAGCACCCGCCCCATAATGGTATCAAGTTCGGCATTCAGCCAGATCGAGACTGCCATGTTCTGTATTGTGCACCGCGTAACCTCATTCATAAAGGCTCCGCCGCCCGTAGCTAATACCGTCTGGCCATCGCCAAGAAGACGCTCTATAACCTTCTGCTCACCTTCTCGGAAATAGCCTTCGCCGTGCATCTCAAAAATATCCGCCACCGACATTCCAGCTGCGGCCTCAATCTCATGGTCACTGTCAATAAAGGGCAGATCCAGCCTTTTGGCAAGCTTGCGACCCAGCACAGTCTTGCCAGCCCCCATAATCCCCAACATCACAATCGTCCGCCCCTGCAACCCTTCCTGGATCAGACGCAGCTGGGTGCGTTCCTTTTGTCGTCGTCTGTGAGAATTAAATGGCATTTTCATCGGTTTTCAATAATAAGGTCACAAAAAATTAATATATTTTTAGACAGGATATAATCTTGATTGTCCTATACGCTAAATATGCTAGATTTAAGAAAATACTCAAAATATTAAGACAGATTAGATACTGATAGAAGTTTTTTCAATTTTTGCAATTGGAAACTTCTACTGATAATTTTTGTTCTGAAGCCTTAATTTGAGCAAATTATGGAATACCAAATGCCAAGACCGATTATTTTTCTAGTTAAGTATGGGATTTTTGCACTTGTCATCTATGCAGGGCTATACGCCGTCGCTGAATTCTGGCCACCCCAGGACAGGCAAATGGAAAGCTATATTGGCCGGGTCAAAATATCAAAATAAGCCTCGGCATTTCAATTGTCTACGACAGTTGCCAATATTTATTTTTTGCCTGCTGACCACCCTTTCATTACAGTCAGCCAACAGCCATGCCCAAATGCCGGATCTTGATTTTGGCAAGGAAACAGCTCGAGCTGACGGGTTATGGATTGACCGAAACAGCCCCTCCACCCTGACCAAGCCCGAAAAACACCATTATCGCTCACGGCAACAAGGCAGCAGAACGTCTGTAGGCCTGGGCAATTCTCACGCCCTGCGCAAGAACCAGGCCAGGAACAGAAACTATCCCGCCCCAAAAAACGGAACAGGAACTGCTGCGGCTCAGAATGATATACAGTCGGAAGAGCTTGCTCCCCTTCCAGGCACAACACATGGCAAACCACGCAATTTTCCACAGCCTGGTAGCAAGAGCCGCTTTGATACCCCCCAGCCCAAGACACGCCAGGCCAATGGCCAACCAGGATATAACAATATTACCCCATTAAGCGGACAGGTCTGGCAAGACATCTCTATGGGACAGCTGGAAAAGGTACTTCCTCACCTCAAATTACCGCTCACGTCCTTTACCTATCAGGATTTACTGGCACAGCTGTTCCTGTCAGATAGCCCACCTCCCTCAGGCTCCCCAGAACAGGTACAGAAATTCCAGTCCATGCGCCTTGATGTGCTTTACAGGGCCGGGCTTGTCGGAAGCTTGCGGTCTTACCTTAAAAACATTCCCCTAGGCCAAAGAAACCCTGTCACAAAGTTATACGCCATAAAGGTGGGCTTTGCCCTGGGACGCAAACCTGCCCACTTATGTGAAGACTTGTCCGATATTGCAGTTGATGAAACATCCATGCCCAAAGACAGTTTTGGCGAACTCATTATTTTCAGAGCCTATTGTTCTGCCCTGGATGGGCAAGTCCAGGCCAGCCAACTTTCCATTGAGCTGGCAAGGGAACAAGGAGTCCAGGCGAAAATACCTTTTGCTGTGATTGAATATATGTCCGGCATGGGCAGTCCAAATTTTCCTGTCACCCAAAAGCTGTCGTTGCGGGACTATCTATTCCTGTCTCTGAACAAGGGCAGAGTGCCCGCCAACCTGCTCCAGATCGCCAAACCTGCCTTGCTGCACTATATATCCCATGACAGCAACAGTCCTGAGCACATTCGTGTGCTGGCAGCAGAAAAAGCTGTCAGGTTTAGCCTTCAGGACAGCCGACAATTGGCAATGGCCTATAAGAATATCAGCAAACAGGGAGCTCCTGGGTCTGCGCTGCGACGTGCCAATATGTTCCGATCCGTCCTCGCCGACCAACAACCACAGCGCAAGGCCAGAAAAATGCAGTTACTGCTGTAAAATGCCAGACAAAATAACCTGGCCATGCCAATTGCGAAAATTTTACGCGCTGAACTCAAGAAAATAACACCCCAAAAGCATATGGACTGGTTTGCCCATGACGCTACCGAGATAGCAATCTTGGCTAGGGATTTCCCTCTTGCCATGCGCTGGATTATTGTCAGCAAACGTCAAAAGGCGGGTACACGCGGGGCAGTCGCCAATCTCCTTATCCTCATGGAAATAGCTGACCCTGGCCACACCTTGCCAAAAAAGTCAGGCCTGCTTTCAGCAGAAGACCTGGCAAAGGCCAGTCACCTCCAGCCCCATGTGCTTCACCGTCTGGTCACTGTGCTTGATGCCTTGGAATATAATATCCCGATTCCGCTTTGGGAAGCTGCTAGCAAGACACCTCAGCCCCAGAAGGGTTATCTGCCCCCCTCTGGTGCCCTAAGTTCACTCCGGTCTGCGGCAACAGCCAAAGCCCCTGCACGAACTATCCTGATGGCGATTGAGGCAACAGGCAACAAGGGGGCTGGCGGGGTTCACTTGATTGGGCTGCGTGACATCATCCAGAACTTACGCAAGGCTGGATATGAACAGGCTGCCCGCAATATGGGATTTGAGGCACTGTATGCTATCTGGCCTCGTCAATAATCAGGGTCAATAGTCAGGGCAGTTGCAGGATAAATGAGAGAGAATAAAAAGAAGGCTATAATTAATGCGCATTGCAAAAATTATAGCCTCTTAAGTTTTAGCGCCTCTTTTGGGGAGGGAGGACGCTCTATCTAGAACTTGGGGAGTTCTATACCCTCAATATAGTGCCATAAAAAACACTTTCAAGTGTTTCTTCAATTTTACACCCCTCTTTTGTGCATAACCAACGTAAGTCCATAAATTATATGAATTTTTTTCCGCGAAATTTCTTTTTACCCTTCTCATCTGCGGAATCATTCTTCCTGTCCTGCCTTCCAAAATACTTCTGAATTTGGCTCAGCCGCCCTACCGTTTCTTCCTGGGCAGTAAAGCAAGACTTATTCTGATCTGTTATTTCCCTAAGACGCGCAGCCATATCCGCCAGAATATGTCCTGCAATAGAATGGTCACCGCTCCCCCTGAGCTGGTTTGCTGTTGTTTCCAGACTTTCATAAATTTGCTGCAAAGAATCTTGCTGATCCTTCCGCCTGGCCGCATCCTGTTCAACGGCCAGCAGAACATCTGCCAATATTTCCTGGCACTCATCCTCTTCTTCCCCTGACAAGCCAACCCCTACCTGCCTGAAGGCCAATTGCTGCTCCAGCGCAAAAATTCTTGAACGAAGAAAGGCCTCATTATCTGGCTTACAGTCAGACGACAAGGCATCAAGGAAATGTCGTCCCTGTTCATTTTCACTTAAAAGTGCAAAAATTTTAGAATATTTTTCCTGCCGAACCCCACCTTGATCTGCTGACTGAGACATGACATACCCGCTATAATATAATCCCATTACCAGAAAACCTGACATTTCCTGATATTCCTAAAATTCACCCAAAAACCTTAAATGCCCTGCCCTCCAGAAGCATAATTTATTAACCCCCTAAATCATGCACAAAATAGGGCGCAACACGACTTATATTCCAATGAATCAGACAATTCTTAATCACAGGCTCGCCATGTTTTATGGTGCAATGTTTTTGGTCATCGGCATCTATATGCCTTTCTTTCCTGTCTGGCTGGAAGGGCGGGGCATGAGCAAGTCTGAGATCACCATCCTGATTTCTGCCCCCCTGTTTGCCCGTATCATTTTTTCACCGCTCCTGGGGTTTATGACAGACCAGTCCGGCAACCGCCGCCTGGCTCTGATCCTGATGTTGTGGTGTTCGCTTTTTTTCTGTTCCCTGCTGATATTTTCCTATAATTTTTATATTATCCTGGTAATTTTCACCCTGTTTGGTATTTTCTGGACAACTGTGATGCCTGTCACGGAAGCCATTGCCATGCTTCAGGTGCGCCAGCATGGCATGAATTATGGTCATGTCCGGCTCTGGGGCTCCCTGACCTTTATCGTTGCCAGTATGGTGGGGGGCTGGCTGATTGACCTGAAGGGATCTGAAATAATTTGGCCTACACTGATGGTCGCCATTTTACTCACATTAATGCTGAGTTACAGACTACCCAAAACCAGTGAAATACCTTCCCAGCCGCTTGAAAATGCTGCGCCGCTACCGCCAATTAAACCAAAGGATCTCTGGATTCTGAGTAAAAACCCGATCTTTATCCTGTTCCTGTTTGCTGGCGGACTCGGACAGGCCAGCCATGCCTTCTATTATGGCCTTGGCACCCTGCACTGGCAATCCCTCGGATATTCAGGGCTGACCATTGGCCTGCTGTGGTCAACCGGCGTTATTGCCGAAATCATCCTGTTCATTTATTACCGCAAATGGTTTGAGCATATCAGGGCAGACACCCTGTTGCTTGTCGGTAGCCTGGTCACTGTTTTACGCTGGCTTATCACTGCCCTTGACCCACCGCTCTGGATTCTGTTCGCTGTCCAGTCCCTGCACGCATTTTCTTTTGCCATGATCCATATCGGGGCTGTCTACTTTATCTCTAAAGCTGTGCCCGAAAAATTGTCCGCCACCGCCCAGGGCATTTATGGGGCGTTCGCCATGGGCTCATTGCTTGGGGTCATGACCATGCTTTCTGGGCCGCTATATGAAAGATTTGCAGGCATGGGTTATATGGGAATGGCACTGGTCTCCCTAACCGCAGCCCTCCTGTCCTGGCGGCTCACGAAAATATGGGATGGCAAGCAACTTAAGGTATAATTTTTTCCCCAGGAAATACGATCCGCTCACCGGTCTCTTTCCAGGGTCTATATTTGGTCATGACGGACAGGAACAGGCCTGATGCCAGGTGCGTTTCCAGCCACCTTTGCAAGTGGGGATAAGGCAACGCGTCAAACCATACCCTGTCCACATTTGCAAACTGCCTGACAAATGGGAACAGCGCAAAATCTATCAGGGTTGGCCGCTTGTCCAACAGGTTTTCGCAATATCTGAGCCTCTCCTCCAGGCCTGACAATATGGTTTCGGCTTCGCTCCTGTGATACAGACCATCAACATTCTGATAGCGGTTTGGATATTTATAACGGTCTAGGTGAAACTTGAAAGTTTCATCATGAAAGGCAATCAGCTCCATTACCACCTTCTGGTCGCCCTTCTCCAGCGGCAGCCACCCTTGCGGATCATTCTGCCCCAATGCCCACAGCATAATATCCAGACTTTCATCCACCACTGTACCATCAGGCAAATGAAGCACTGGGACAGTCCCCTTGGGAGAAAGTGCCAGCATCTCTTCGGGCTTGTCACGCAACACAATTTCACGCAAGATACATTTTTGTCTAGCCGCTGAAATAGCCAGGCGCGCCCTCATTGCATAGGGACATCGGCGAAAACTGTAAAACACAGGGTAATTTGCATATTTTTCGGACATCATTTTTCCATCAAGCATGAGGAACAGAACATTACATGACAGACCATAAACGTAGTTCCGTGCCCCAGGCAAATTGTTTTGCACTCATGACCTCTGTCCTGACATGCCCTGATTGCGGCCGCAGGCAGGAAGAAACCATGCCTGAAACTGGCTGCCAATATCTGTACACATGCGCATCTTGCCGCAGCAAAATAATCAAAAAAAAGGATAAGTGCTGTGTTTATTGTAGTTACGGAACAACTCCCTGTCCGCCTTCACAATTGTCAGGCGGGGACTGCTGTGGCTAAAAAATAGGACAGGCCTCATTTCCATTATAAAAATCAGCCTGTTATCTAGGGAGCAATAAATTGGGGCCGGGATTCAAAACCAGCTCCCCAAAATATCAAGCCAAATTTTAGAAAATATCAGCCAAAGTGGATAACCTCCAAACTTCATCCCCACGGCAAAATAAGTAAAAATATTCTATTGCCTAAAGCCCCCGTGCTGTTTAAGGTTGTCTTTAATATATTGATTCGATCCGAACCATTCGGAACTTAAGAGCGATATATTTTCTTTGGACATTATAGACCAAAGAGGGCTATGACAGCCTGTTTCAGGATGTCATGCAGTATGTATTGGGGACTTGTCTCAGTGCTTTTAGTGCTGAAACCAAGCCCAGACATATGGACGGACTGCCAAACAATTTGCGGGGATTTTTGGCAGTCCGATTTCCTTAATCTATGCCAAAAATATCAATTATAAAATGATGATTGTCGCATATTTGACCCCAGAGTATTTTAATCACCTATTTCAATGTTTCATTAAGGCATCTCTGCTACTCTGACACCTAATACCACCCCATTGCCAATGATTTTGGTTCATGTCTGGTGTGCACCCGCAAGGCGGTCTTCATTTCCAAAAGGCAGATGGTTCATGATTATTGGCATATATACCGGTATGATTTTCAGCCTCACCCTGGTCATGGCTGGCATAACCAACATTATTACAGGCCGAATTTTCCGTTTTTTTCATATCATCATGCTGCTGTTATATATTCCAGCCGCCCATTACTCAGGCCTGAGTACAGTAGCCATTGGCTACAGCTTCCTGACAGCCCTACTGGTCATGGCCTTGGTTCTTGTGGTTTCAGCCCTCATGGCAAATGCCATCCCCATGAATATTATTTATTTTATAGGCAGTGTCACCCCCTGGATTGGCACAGGCGAACCACTGGCCTACTTCCTGGTCTTCAGTCCGATCCTTACCCTGACCTTCACCATGATTGAGCCTGTGCTGAGGCACCTAACCCATGGGCACAAACAAAAAACACCGCCAATTGGGCTTGCCATCGCTGTGTCCGCCCTGTTTTCCTCACCTTTTGCAGCTGCCGGGCTGACATCTATGGGGATTTTCTAAGGATACTCGCAGAAATAACAGCCAACCGGCATTGCAATAGCCGTTATATGGCAACCTGCACTTGTAATTACCTCTTCTCACTCCCATATCAGACATAAGGATACACGCAGAAATAAAGGATCAAGATAGTGCTGTAATTTTGTTTGTCAGTTAGGCCAAAAATGGGCGTATAGCGAGCTATACAAGCATTTTTGAAACGACACGGACATGCAAAAGAACAAGCTAAATGATTCGATTATTTTTGTGGGTGTCCTAACAGTCATTCATCATTGGGGTGCTGTCCTTGCCAAACAGGCAGTCAGCGCACCTTGCCCAAACAAGTGCCCTTAAAGGCCAACCTTTCATGAATGACCTGCGTTCCCGAAACAATAAGGAGTAGTCTCATGATCAAAATTATTGATAACAGAATGGAAGCCAGGGAAAAAGATTATCTTGTCTTCAAGGTCTACCGGAATACAGGGGATGATACTGTTTATGGCTACCTTATCCCCCATTCAGAGTATGATGCTGATGAACAGTTGAACTTTGTCAGCACAGAGCGCGATGTCCCTGTCGCAGATGCCTTTATGGAGGCAGTCCTCCGCGCAGATGCCTTTGGCAAGGATTTCACAATCGACTTTTTGTGGATTCAAGATCTTGATGGGCTGTTCCCAGTGGAGACACGCCCCGACATCAGCCATCTTGATACCCCGCCAGACATGCTCAAGGCATCCTAATGATTCCTAGGGACAATCCGGCTGCCTGATGGGGAAGGAATAATGTCAAACCCCGCAGGAACACGGCGTTTGACTTCCTCAACATGGGAGATAATTCCCACTGTCCGGTTCTTGCCGGACAGGTCAGTCAGGATATTCAGAGCCTGGTCCAAAGCCTCCTCATCCAAGTGGCCAAACCCCTCGTCAATAAAAATAGCTTCCAGCACAACACCGCCGCTTTCCTGCTGAACCACATCGGCCAGCCCCAATGCCAAGGCCAGAGCCGCCAAAAAACTTTCACCGCCAGACAACGAGACGGACGGGCGACTTTTGCCGCTCCAATCATCATATACTTCAATATCAAGGCCAGAAACCCCGCGCCCCTTACCTTTTTCCAGTTTGCGGTGTAACCGGAACTGCTGGTTGGTCATTTTCGTAAACCGGAGATTGGCCTGGGCGAGCACATCATCAAAATAGCTCGACAACAACCAGTCCACCAGCCTTATTTTACGCTGGTTGTCACCCGCACCATTGGCAATATCTGACAGGGTCTGCGCCCTGCGATATTGCTGGTCCAGCTTCTCAAACGCTGCCGTTTTCTCCTGGTAATGTTTTTCAGTTTGTTTTAGCCTGTCACAGTCTCCCTCAAGCCCAGTAAAGAGTTTCTGCAATCCATTCCTGGCCTCCTGTTCCTGCGCCGCCACCTTTTCAAGGCTGGTTATTGCAGGCATTTCCTGCCCTGCAATCAGTGCATTATAACGCTCTAGCTGTTCCTCAACCACCTTTTTCTGCTGCCCATAAGAGGTGATCCTATCCTCAAGTTCCTGCAAGATCTCCGCCTGTAAAAGGGCATCCAGATAGTCCTGCTCAGTGGCAAAACCTTGCAGAGCCAGCTGCGCCGTAAACTCCTGGTCGGCACACCCAAAGGCTGCGATACGCACCTCATGACTGGCCAGTAAACTTTTTTCCTGTTCCTGGAGTGAGCCAAGCCCTATGCTGCCTTGTTGCCTGGCTGCTGTAACCCGCTCATGGTCTGCCACAGACTGGTCACGCTTTTCTTTGGCATCTTTGAAATACTTTTCCAGCGTCTCCTGCTGTTGCAACTCTTCTGGAATGCCTTGCAAGGCTGCATTGGCCTGCGCCTGCTTCCTGATATAGCTGCCAGACACCTCTTCCAGAAGCTGCCGGAACCTTGCGAGACGCTCCGCCAGTTCCTGCTGCTGCTTCTCCAGAGCCCCATACTCCCCTGCCAGCCTCATGCCTTGGGTAATAGACTTTTCCAGCCCCTGCAAAAGCTGCATCTCGTCTGAAAGCTTTTGTTTCAAACTCCCAATATCGGCCTTTCCCCCCATGAAGGACTGAAGCTCCCCCTCCAGTGCTGCGCATTCCTTCCCCAGCTCAGCAAACCGCGTTTCCAGCTGCTTCAGGTCATTTGCAGCCTGGTACTGGTTTTTAGAGGCGGCCTCCCATTGCCCGCGAGCCTGTTTAAAGGCAGCCTCCCCGAGACCTTCCTGTGTGCTGTCCAGCCTGGCTGGCGCAGGATGGTCTGCCCCGCCGCAGACTGGACAGGGCAAGCCCTGCTCCAGTCCCTGTGCCAGAATTGCAGCCTGTGAGGCGTGAAAATGCTGCTCCAGCACGCGGAAACGCTCATCCGTCTCGCGGAAGGTCTTCTGCGCTACCTCCCAGTCCTGTTTCGCCTGATCAAGTCTCCCTGAAACTGTCGCAAACTGTCCCTGTTTGTCCTGCCATTTGTCATATTGCCCTAACTGAGCCTTCAGCAACAGCACCGCGTTTTCCAGGCTGACCTGTTGCATCTGGTCTGTCTTGAGCTGCTGGCTTGCCTCCGCCGCCTGTTTCAGCTGCTTTTCCGCCCCTTCCAGCTGCGCTTCCAGCTTGGCTGTTTGCTTTTCCCTGTCCTGCTTTTCCCTCAACGCGGCTGCCAGCTCCTGCTGCAAAGGCAATTGCGCAGCCAAGACTTCCATAAATTGCCCAGCCTGAAGGACAGTGGCCTCATAGCCATCGCGCTGCGCCTGCCTGGCCATACTCTGCTGAAAAGCCTCATCCAGTTTTTGAAACTCGTGCGCCTTTGTTTTACGCTGGTTTTGCATCTCCAGCAGTTTTTGTTCACTGGTCAGTTTCTCTGCCCTTGCGTGAAATAATTTTTCAGCGGCAGCCCCCATCACCATCGCCTTTTTACAGCGTGCCACCCTGGCCTCGTCCTGCCTGATTTGATCTTGCTGTAAATCCAGCCGCTTTTGCGCGGCTCTGGCCTGTTCAAGCTTTGTAAACAGTTCATTGAGCTTGCGAGCCTTTTCAAGCCCCTGCACAGCCTGAACAATCACCTTATCTTGCGCCTCTATACTTGTTTTAAGCCCTGTCAGCTCCCCTGCCATTGTTTCACGCTGCTTACGGACATCCTCTATAGTTTCAAGCCCTGAAGCCAGCAGAACACCGTCACGCTCTGAACTCACTGTTGAGAGTTCATCCTTCAGAAACTTGCCCCTTTGTTTCAGGCTGTCCTCAAGCCTTTCATAAAGCGACATGTCAAACAGCTGACGCAAGATTTCAGACCGAGACTTACTGTTGGCTGTGAGAAAATCACGAAATTTTCCCTGGGGCAACATCACCACCTGACGGAACTGGCTGGCATTATAGCCCAATATCCCGCTCACCTTTTCCTGAACATTTTTCACTTTTCTTTCTGCCAACAACGCGCCAGGATTGTTCACCAGGTCAATATCCTGCGGATCAATGCCAGAAACATCAAACAACCAGGCCTCATGCTTTTGCTGCGTGGTCCCCTCCCCCCTCAGCTTCTTTTTTTCATATTCAGGTATGCGGTGAATAAAATAGCTTTTCGGACCAACAGAAAAAACCAGGCTGACAAAACTGTCCTGCTCTGGGCTGGCATAGTCTGAGCGCAAGGTTTCCCTGTCCCGTTCCCCCCCAGAAGACTCGCCAAACAGGGCAAAACAGATCGCATCCAGCACAGAGGTCTTGCCACTGCCTGTCGTGCCATAAAAGCCAAACAGCGGGGCTGCACTGACCCTGCCAAAATCTATCTCATGACGGTCTGCAAACGGGCCAAAGCCCTGCACAGTGAGTTTGAGTGGTTTCATTTAATATCTGCCAATCCTGACCTGAGGTCTTTCTTGAGGTCATCGTCCATATCTTGCCCCGTGACCTCCGAAAAAAACGATTCAAACAGCTCTTCCGGACTGCTCGTCGTTATCTTCTCCCTGGAAGCTGTATTCACTTCAGCCCCTACATTTTCCTGTCCCACCCATTCCAGCTGGACAATATTGGGATAGGTTTGTCGCAACCTGCCCATGGCCTCGGGAATGCGGTGTCTGTCAAGCAATCTAAGTTTTAGATAGTCTTCCCAGCCTTTTTCTTGCGTTCCTGCGGCAGCCATAATATCATCAAAATAGCCCTCAACAATGCGCAGGTCACGGCGCGGCACAAGTGGCCACTCTGAAATTTCAACCTGGCCTGCCCCATCCATATCAATCACAGCAACGGTCTTTTGCTTGTCCAGCTCATCAAAGCCGTAGCGCATCAATGACCCAGAATAACGGATATGTTCCTGACCGCCAATTTTCTGCTTACGGTGCAGATGGCCAAGGGCGACATAATGTGCCCCGTCAAACAAAGAAGGCGGCACAGTCTCAATGCCCCCCATCCTGTCGAGGCTTTGCTCAGATTCGCTACTGGAACAGCCCTGGACAAAGCCGTGCGCTGTCACAATCCAGCGCGCCCCGTCAGGAACATGAGAACGCGCCTCATTGATTTGCGCCCGCAGCACATCCTCAACTGTTGTAATCGACTTGTCTTGATAATATTGCCGTGCGCCGTAAACATCAGCAAAGGGCAGCGCAGAAATCGCCACCTCGCCCGCCTCATCCCTGATAACCAGCGGCTTCCCTGCCATCTGCTCCAAAGTGCCCGCCACCAGGACACGGCCACGGTCTTGCAGCATCCCGCCATAATTTATCAGCTCGCCGCTGTCATGGTTGCCTGCAATAATGACAATCGCGCAGCTGGTCTCGTTATAGATACGGCGGAGAAAATGGCCAAACAAATCTATCGCCTCGCGCCCAGGATAAACCTTGTCAAACACATCCCCGGCCAAAATAAACAGGTCAGGCTGGGTTTCTTTCATCTGCTCGGCCAGGCCATCAAGCAACAGGCGTTGCTCCTCCAGCAGGCGCATCTGCAAGAACACCCGCCCCAGATGCCAGTCCGCACTATGGATTATTTTCATGATGTTAAGCTCATTGAGAAAAAATGGATATGATGCGACACTCTTAGAGAATAATAGCCGACTTTAGGGACGCAAACCATCCAGATAGCAGGACAGTTCACCAATACAGCTGAACAGCATTTGCTGATCCTGTTCGGACTTTGCCATGCCGATGCAGCCCTCAATAGAAGCTGTGATAAAAAGGGATGTTGTCTTGGCATCTATGTCCAGGCCAATTGTGCCCTCTTTCTTGCCGCGCTCAAAAGCCTGTTCCAGGCAGCTGCGCCAATTTTTATAGATAGCTGTAATGCGGGAACGAAACCCCTCATCCAGCGAAGACATTTCCTGGGACAGGTTATTGAGCGGACAGCCCAGGGTGACAAAATTTTGCCCCAACACATCAGACATATTCTTGATTGAAAGTTTTATGGTCTCGACAGGGTCAACAGAACGCTCCAAGGCATCAATCCAGAACACCTGGAAAAAGCCAGACACAACCTCATCAATCACCGCAAAACCCAGTTCCTGCTTAGAAGAAAAATGGTGATAGAACGCCCCCTTGGTGAGTTTGGCCTTCTCAAGCACCTCATCAACGCGCAGCCCCTGAAACCCCTTCTGGTACATCTCCTGATAGGCAATATCCAGGATGTGGGTGCGGGTGCGGTCTGCTGATCGTTTTTTGGGGGCAGCATTCATGGTTTTGGGCGCAATATTCATTGGGAAACAGGTTTCCGGTTCATATTTGGGACTATAGGGATATTAACCTTAACTATAGCACAGTTCAGCACTGAAGTGACAAGAATTAAATGACGAACGGCAGGGCTGTCAATTCCTTCAGTCGCCACTGTCACTTCCACCATCACTGCTGCTACTGTTGTCACGCCAATTGCTATTACTTCCTTTGCGGCTCCCCCCACCTGGCAGCATTTTCCTAAAAGCAAACAAAAGCAAAAAGATTGCAGGAAGAATCGACAAGTAATCTTTCCATGACCTGCCCTGTTTTACAATTTCGACTCCCTCGCTATTAGGAAGCTCAGGCAAGGCATACCCTGGAAAAACAACACAAACCAACGACAAGACAGTTGCAAAAATCATAAAACCCAAAAGCGAGAGACTGTGCCTGTTTTTATATCCATGTCTTTATGTTCCTTAAAGTACCTTATTACATTGTATGGCTGAATATTCGACAGCGTATGGCTGAATATTCGACAGCACCCATCCCAGGAAATTATTTCACCGTCCAAACATACCATAAACTGCGACAAAAATAAAATGTCACAGAAGAAATCCACCCCGCAGAGTTAATTAACCATTGCTATCAGGGGCAAACTTTTATAAGGGTGTTTGCGCTTTTATAAATCTTATTTTTGTTATGCTCCTGCTGTTTTGTCTCCAAATTTTATTGATACACCCTGACCTATGAAATTTATAAGCCAGCCATATTAAATTTTTTGAATATAGAACCTTGCAGCATAAAAAACAGTCCCTATATCAGTTACCAGAAGCATGAGGCTGTGACAGAAGAGCGTCACTTAGGCCTTCATGCCCTGAACTGTTTTGGGGACCATACCCGATTAAGGGAAAAACAGGTGCTGAATTTTCAGGCCTGACAATATTTGGTCTGCCGTAAAGAAGAGGATATTATTATGTCGAAAGTCATTGGCATTGATTTGGGCACAACAAACTCATGTGTCGCCATTATGGACGGCGCAGAACCTAAAGTTATCGAAAACGCTGAAGGCGTAAGGACAACACCTTCTGTTGTTGCTTTCACCGATGATGGGGAAAAGCTTGTTGGCCAGCCAGCCAAACGCCAGGCTGTCACCAACCCGGAAAACACCCTGTTTGCCATTAAACGCCTGATTGGCCGCCGTTTTGATGACCCGATCATTGAAAAGGACAAGAAGCTCGTCCCTTATGAAATTGTTGCCGGTGTCAATGGCGATGCCTGGGTCAAGGCACAGGGCAAGGACTATTCCCCCTCACAGGTTTCCGCATTTATCCTGCAAAAGATGAAGGAAACAGCTGAAACATATCTTGGCGAAACTGTTACCAAGGCTGTCATCACGGTTCCTGCCTACTTTAACGATGCCCAGCGTCAGGCCACCAAGGATGCTGGCAAGATTGCCGGACTTGAAGTCCTGCGTATCATCAACGAGCCAACAGCAGCGGCTCTGGCCTACGGCCTTGACAAGAAAGACGGCAAGACCATTGCTGTGTTTGACCTTGGCGGTGGTACATTTGATATTTCCATCCTTGAAATCGGTGATGGCGTGTTTGAAGTGAAATCAACCAACGGGGATACATTCCTGGGCGGTGAAGACTTTGACATGGTGATTGTCGACTATCTTGCCGATGAGTTCAAAAAAGACAACCAGATGGACTTGCGCAGTGACAAGCTTGCCTTGCAACGCCTGCGTGAAGAGGCTGAAAAGGCCAAGAAGGAACTGTCTTCAGCCCAACAGACTGAAATCAACCTGCCATACATCACAGCAGATGCGTCTGGCCCAAAACATTTGAGCATGAAGTTGACCAGAGCCAAGCTGGAAAGCCTGGTCTCTGACCTGGTTGACCGTACCAAGGCTCCTTGCGTGTCTGCCCTGAAAGATGCTGGTCTCCAGGCTTCTGACATTGATGAAGTCATCATGGTTGGCGGCATGAGCCGTATGCCTAAAGTGCTTGAGACTGTCAAGAAACTGTTTGGCAAGGAACCACACCAGGGCGTGAATCCTGACGAAGTTGTCGCTATGGGAGCTGCCATTCAGGCAGGTGTACTCCAAGGTGATGTCAAAGACGTATTGTTGCTTGATGTAACCCCCCTGTCATTGGGCATTGAAACCCTTGGTGGTGTGTTTACACGGCTGATTGACCGCAACACCACAATCCCGACCAAGAAAAGCCAGGTGTTCTCAACAGCAGAAGACAACCAGAGCGCAGTGACCATCTCTGTCTTCCAGGGTGAACGCGAAATGGCTCAGTCCAACAAGAAACTTGGCAACTTTAATCTGGAAGGTATTGCGCCTGCACCGCGCGGAATGCCCCAGATTGAGGTAACATTTGATATTGATGCCAACGGCATTGTCCATGTGTCTGCGACTGACAAGGCAACAGGAAAGGAACAATCAATCCAGATCCAGGCTTCTGGCGGTCTCTCAGATGCTGACATTGACCAAATGGTGAAGGATGCTGAAGCCCATGCCGATGAAGACAAGCAAAAGCTTGCCATGATTGAGGCCAGGAATAGTGCTGAAGCCCTGATTGACACCGCTGAAAAGTCTGTCGCTGATTTTGGTGACAAGGTTTCCGACGCTGACAAGGGCGTTGTTGAGACTGCTGTCAAGGATCTGAAAACAGCCCTTGAAGGGGAAGACCTCAATTCAATTACTGCCAAGACAGAAGCCCTGTCTAAAGCCAGTATGAAAATGGGAGAATCCTTCTATGCCCAGGCTGCTGCAACTGATGCCGCCGCAGACGCAGCTGCTGACAGTGGCAGTGAAAGCAATGACGATATTGTCGATGCTGAATTTGAGGAAGTCAAGGAAGACAACAAGACTGAAGCCAAGGATGACGATAAAAAGTCTGCCTAACAGGTCTTGCGGATTATGTTTGCAGGGCGGGTGTCAGAAATGGCCATGCCCTGCAAATCATCCTTTCGCATGAAGCTCTTGTAATTATTGGCATTACTGTTATAAAGTGCCGCTAAATATCGTTAAGGATCAGCGTCACTATTCAATTTTTTACAACCTGGCTTTAAACTCTTATAAAGTTGGGTTTTGTTGTGTAATCAAGTTCCTCTTGTGTTGAAGACATCCACAGGGTTCTTAGGAAAGAAAAGGGGGCGAACATTGGCCAACAACCAACCATATGGGTTTTACAAATTGCCTGGCTGGCGACTGGCCGTCCGTAACCTTGCCTGCCGCACAACTGACAACCGCCTGGGTCGGATGGCAAATTCCCTGCTCAGAAAAATAGCCCTGTTTTACTGGGACAGCCCCGTTGACATTGCCATTTATGACAGCCAGAAAGCCAGGCTACACCCAAAAGACAATATTTGTGAAAAACGTATGTTTGGTGGCTCGCAATATTGGGACATCACAGAGCGCAATTTTCTCGACACTGTGATTGCCAAATCTGACAAGGACACGCCTTTTATTTTTATAGATGCTGGTGCTAATGTCGGACTTTATTCCATTTTCATGGATGACAGGGCACAACATTATGATAAAAAAATCAAAATTCTTGCAATTGAGCCAGATCCCACCAACAGGGCGCGTCTGGAATTCAATATCCTCTCATCCAATATTGACACCATCACTGTTATCCCAGATGCCATAGGGGACGGCACAGGCACAGGCACAGGCCAGCTACTCCAGCCAGACGATAACAGGGGACAGGTTCGCCTGAACCAAGAAGCGAAACCCAATACTGACAGCTCCCTGCCAGTTGTTACAATAAGACCTCTTGTAAAAATGTTAAAAGAGCATGATATTGACAGCATCAATGCACTGAAAATAGATATTGAAGGCTATGAAGAAGTCGCGCTCAAGGCTTTTTTTGCTGAAGCCCCTACAGCATTATGGCCAAAATTACTGATTATGGAAACTTGGGGTGAAGGTACCCCCGCATTAGAACTGTGCCTGAAAAAAGGGTATGGCATTACACAGGAAACTCGTCTAAATGCTATACTTGAATATCAGGGCTAACCCAACATTGAAATAGACACATGGCAAAATTAGATTATTACGAAATTCTCGGCGTTCAGAGAACTGCTTCGGAAAAAGAGCTGAAGGTTGCCTTCCGCGGACTGGCAATGAAGTATCATCCTGACAAAAATCCAGACAACAGCGATGCCGAAGTCAAGTTTAAGGAAATTGGTGAAGCCTATGACATCCTGAAGGATGAGCAGAAGCGTGCGGCCTATGACCAGTATGGCCATGCAGCCTTTGAGAATGGCACGGGCGGCGGCCAGAGCTATGGCGGCGGCAATGCCTCCATGCACGACATCTTTGAAGACCTGTTTGGCGGCTCCTTCGGCGGCGGCGGCGGCGGGGCTGGCGGAAGACAACGCCAGAGCGGCGCGCAACGCGGCAATGACATTCCCTATAAAATGGAAATTTCCCTTGAGGAAGCCCTGACAGGAAAAAGCGCAACAATTGAAGTCCCTACAGCTGTTGCCTGCAAAACCTGTGACGGCAGCGGTGCGAAAAAAGGCACAAAACCAAGCAATTGTAAAACTTGCGGCGGCTCTGGCGCAGTACGCACAGCCCAGGGGTTTTTCACCATTGAACGCACCTGCCCCACCTGTGAAGGACGCGGCCAGGTCATTACAGACCCTTGCAACAAATGTCACGGCACTGGGCGGGTCAACAAGCAGCGCAAGCTCAGTGTCAATATTCCGGCAGGGGTAGAGGACGGCACACGGATCAGGCTGGCTAATGAGGGCGAGGCTGGCATGATGGGCGGAGCGGCAGGAGATCTTTATATATTCCTCTCCATCCAGCCCCACGAATTTTTCCAGCGTGATGGCGCAGACCTGTTTTGCAAGGTTCCCATTTCCATGTGCAAGGCTGCCTTGGGCGGTGAGATTGAGGTCCCTATGGTCGATGGCGGCAAGACCCGCGTCAAGATCCCAGAAGGTGTCCAGAGCGGCAAACAGTTCCGCCTGCGCGGCAAGGGGATGCCTATTTTGCGTTCACGCCAGACTGGGGACATGTATATCCAGGTTGAGGTCGAGACCCCGCAAAAACTGACCAAGAAACAAAAGGAGCTGTTGCGACAGTTTGAGGATGGTTGCACAGATGACAACCACCCAGACACCCACGGGTTTTTCAACCAGGTCAAACAGTTCTGGGATGACATCAAACTGAAAGACTGATTTTAAAAGGGCTTCACGGCCCTTTTTTATTGCCCCCTATTTCCCTTACCCAAAGGTTATGCCATGCCTGCCGCCCCAAACATTCCTGCCAAGGAACGCCTGATCGTAGCCCTTGATTTCCCCAATGTTGAGGAAGCCCGCGCCCTGACCACAAAGCTTGGTGACACTGTTATCTTTTATAAGATTGGGCTGGAGCTGGTTTATGCTGGCGGCCTTGCTTTGGTTGATGA
Source organism: Alphaproteobacteria bacterium (assembly GCA_024279735.1). Classification (GTDB taxonomy): domain Bacteria; phylum Pseudomonadota; class Alphaproteobacteria; order Rhizobiales; family JAJRRF01; genus JAJRRF01. Next base: position 2,245 of record JAJRRF010000169.1, on the reverse strand, counting down.
ACTGAAAGCCCAAGGCAAAAAGATATTTCTTGATGCCAAACTGCTGGATATTGGCCACACCGTAGAAAAGGCAACTGCCAGCATCTCCCGCCTGAATGTCGACCTGCTGACCATTCACGGCACAGACCTGAAAACCATGCAGGCCGCTGTCAGGGGCAAGGCAGGCAGCCCGCTTAAAATCATGGCTGTCACAGTCATGACCAACCTTGATGAGGCAGACCTGAAGCAACAGGGCATTGAGGGCAAGACCCCAGGGCAGCTGGTATTGCTCCGCGCCGAACTAGCACAGCAGGCAGGATGTGACGGCGTTATTTCCTCAGGTCATGAAGCCGCCAAAATTCGCGCCCAGTCTGGTGAAGACTTCTATATCATTACCCCAGGCATCCGCATGGCCAGCGATGACGCAGGCGACCAAAGCCGCGTGATGACACCGCAAAAGGCAATTGCATCAGGGGCAAGCCATCTGGTTGTTGGCCGTCCCATCACCCAGTCAGACGACCCAGTGCAAGCCGCCATGGACATCATAGAACAGATAAGGCAAGCCTTATGAAAACAGCCCCAAAACTCCTGATGGCCTTCACACTGCCAGCCCTTATGCTGTTTATGGCTTCCCGCCTGACCGCAGAGCCTACCCAATGGCAGAAACTGGAGGAAAACAGTTTTGCAGCCAGGCTGGTTCTGGCCGCCAATGAAAGAACCACCCACCGCGTCACCTATGACGGTAAATATTTGTCGATTCCTTATCCTATGGGCGATGTTCCTGACGCTATCGGGGTGTGCAGTGATGTGGTGATACGGGCCTACCGTAGCCTTGGCATAGACCTCCAGGAACTGGTGCATATTGACATGAAGCGCAACTTTTCACGCTACCCCAAAAAATGGGGGCTGAAGCGCACGGACAGCAATATTGACCACCGCCGCGTCCCCAACCTGCGTACCTTTTTCAAACGCTTTGGCACAAACCTGAAGGTCAGCGACAAGGAACAGGACTACCGCGCCGGCGACCTAGTGACCTGGATGGTGGGCAACAACCTGCCCCATATTGGCATTGTCATCAACCAGACCAACCTGGATGGCAGCCGCCCCATGATTGTCCATAACATAGGCCGCGGCCCGCAAAAGGAAGACATGCTGTTTGACTATAAGATTACTGGGCATTACCGCTATCACCCCAGGCCAGAATAACAGCCTTCCGCTATTCAGCCAACTTCCCCTCATCATAAAGCTGTTGATAGGCATGGGATAAGACAGCAAGCGGCAACAGTGTCATCAGCAAATAGATATAGGAAAAAACCATCAGCATCCCAAACAGGTTGACGACCCCCCAAATTCTGGAAGGCATCTGTTTTACACTAACCAACCTAACGCTTTTCACCTCATTTAGACTGGTCTTGTTCTTGCTGATCATATTCTGAATGGCAAAAGGGCTAACAGTACTCGTCAGTACAAAAGCAGGAAGCAGACTAACCAACAGAGTCAACAACAGGGGAATTCTTCCGGAGGCAGACATTTTTGCTGCCATTGAGAATGTCATGGCTTTTTCCTCATCGGCCTTAACAGCTGTAGCAGGCAAGACCAGACCGTAACGCGCCAAAATAACGACATACCAGAGCATTGAAAAAACAAGATACCCTGCCGTAAAGATTACAGGACTTTCCATAGCTTCATAGCCCGCAATATTAAGCCAGAAAGCCACGTCATTGAAGACAACCAGCAACAAAATGGGTAAATTAACCGCTATCATCAGCTTTAGGGTAGCCCAAATATAAGCGTAGATATTCCCATTCAGACCAAAGCGAACCCCTCGTTTCTTTTCGTCAGGTCTTCCTTTATTTTTTTCACGCTTCCCCAAAAGAAATTGATGCCAACTGCTTGCAATCGCTGCCATAGAAATAGCTGAAGCTGACACCAATATAACCCCTGCCAAAGTCACCCCAATCATTGGGGAAAACATTCCTAGAAGGGGTGCCATTACAAGTAACAAGACAAAATAGAGCAAGAACCAGCCCAGGCTGATCCTAATAACCTGCATCAGATTTGTAAAAACACTGCTATAGGCCAGTGAAACCAGTTTTGTCGCTGAAAGTGTCGTTTTTTTGGACATGTGTTATATACTCCTAAGACATGAAAACCTATATTTTTAGGGCGCACTCATCCTGTTCAAGAATTTTAACACCTTTATGGGATATAATTCTAAAATTATCTGTAACCTGGCTGCAAAAATCTTGCCATTTTCGGGGAATTG
>JAJRRF010000168.1 GCA_024279735.1 Alphaproteobacteria bacterium | reverse complement strand
TTGATAAATAACGATAAAAATAAATCGTTATTTTTAAAACCACTAAAATATGATCATTTTTCCATTAAAAAACAGGATTTTTAGACTGTATTCCGCTTGAAACCGCGTATTTACGTGAAAAAAGAAGCTGGGGAGTTACTATAAAATTCCCCTGATATTACCATAGATAAAGTGGTTTTATGATGGGATAATGTGGTGCAAAACGGGAATAAATCCTGATGGGTCTTAGAAGTCACAGTGTTGTCCGGGCAGGCTGAAAGCCAGGCCGACTGTTTCAGGGGCTTTTCGTTTTTGTTCAGTGTCAGGGTGATTATGAAGAGAGGAAGGAGAATTAAGAGGAGCTGCCCCATTGCAGAGAGGAGGAAGGTGTTGTCCGGGTAGCGAAAACGTCTCAGTGTACAGGGCGACTGCTGAACCAGCATTGGCAAGAGAATCAGGATTGGAAATTCAGGAAATCTCTGGCTGAAGGCCTCTGCTTTAGAAGCATTTCCTGCGGGCTTTCCACAGATTTTAAATATCGGCTGAAAATACTTTCACAGCCTCATGGGGCTGCCCCTACATTCACTGTGCCACTCCTATGTAAATTGAAATCAAAACACATATTTATCAATGAATTATCGGATTATGTGAATCTGGTGGCAAGCACAACTGTGCGCCAAGCCTTGCTTGCGCCGTCGCAGTCGTGGCAAAGCCACTGGCGTGAGGCCTGAAAAAACAAATAACTTTAGTTATTTGGATCAAGCTTGGCGGGGTCAAAGAACATGCCGTTTTTCAGGCCAGCCGCGATCATTTCGGCGCGCTCATAGAAAAACGGCGCAGAGCCAGGCGTGGTGAAATCATCCGCAGCCTGCTTCCAAAGGGCAAGCCATTCATCAAAATTCTGTTCGCTGACACCCTCTAGGCGCATATGGGCGACCATTGGCTTGCCTTTGAAGCGGCCAGTCTTCAGCATGACAGAAGACCAAAAATCACACATTTTTGGCAAGTGTTCATCCCAGTCCTGTATTTCACGGCCAAAGATTGGCCCCAGGGTGTCATGGGACTGGATTCGGTCATAAAAGCCATGGACCAGAGTGCGGATCATTTCTTCTGTAATGTCAGGGTGAAGCGGCTCTCTTCTTTTGTGGGCAGTGAAGGCAATATTTTGCTCGGTCATTCAATTCATCCTTAAAAGGCAGCTAATCTTGACTAAACTATAGGGGAATTTGTTGGGCAAGACCATTAGGTAACATTACGCAATAGGATTTACCGCCTACACAGCCTTTTGGCCTGGCTGAGTTCTGGCAGGCCGAAGGGGAGCGCAGAAAAGGGTTTTGCATTGCCATAGCGGCGCGGATAATTTTGGGCAAGGGCAGAAATGGTGTTGTTGACCCGTGCCAGGATTCGGCCTGTCCGTTTCAGGTAGCGATAGGGCAGGGTCTGTATGGAGACCAGCAGGGCTGCCTCCTCAATAGAGAGGGTGTCCATTCTTTTTTCAAGCAGTCGCCGTGACAGTTCGTCAACGCCGTGGCATCCCAGGAAGTTATAGGATTCAGCCAGCACGGTGTTAAGTTGCTGCTTGCGTGTCCAGTTCTGGTTGACCCATCCGGCGGCTGACAGCTTGGCGTGATTCCAGTTTTTCCCGCCTAAGCGTTTTTGCTTTCGAGCCAACAAAATACTGGCGGCCTGCCAGGTCAGCTTGTCCTTTGGTGGTGAGGCCTGGTACGGGGGCGGTTTTATCCAATGATAGGCAATGCGGGTGATGGTGTGGAGCGGGAACATTTGACCTGTGGGAATATCTCCCTGGCCGCCAAGGGCAACCCACTGGGCATGGAGCAGCTTGTCGGGGTGTAGTGTGGTGGCAGGGGCGGTATCTTGCGGCAAGAATGTCAGTCCGCTGCGATAGGTGTATTCTGCAAGGCCGGCAAAGCCCGCGAGTCCCATAAGTCCCAGGATAAGCCCAAGCCTGAAGGTCTTGCGCAACAACGCAGATATAAATTTCCTGATAATGGTGGCCATACAGACTGTCATATAGCGGGGGTGGGGTGATTTTATGACGGGCAGAGAGATGAAATCTGTTAGGTAAAAATACCTAGATGCGCTAGGTTTGGAGAAGTTCTTTACAACAGCAGGTGTCACCCACCCTTATGGTTAGGCTGTATTATCGACGCATGGATTTGGAAAATAACTATACGGCCTTTTGAAGGTCTGGGAATGGAAAACTGCTGGGTGCTTTTTCAGTCTCTGGGCAGCTCCGTTGCGAGACGGTCTGGCCTGAGTTCCTTATCATGCTTATGTCGCTGACAGGTGATGCCATGTTTTTATTTTCCCCTACAGAGCTGTTCGCTTCCTTTATCAATCTGGTGCAGACCAATTATTATGCCTCTTTTGCGGTCTCCTTTCTGGGTGTCGTTTTTCTGCTGTATGTTGTCTATAACTAGACCCGCAATGCCATTGCTGATGCGCTGAACAGGAAGACCCACAAGGTTTTTGTGATGACCAGCCTGGTCATTCTCTTTATAGGTATTTTTATTGCTGGAGGAGTTGTCGAGAGTATCAGGCGTGTTTTCCTGCCAGCTCCCATTATTTCGGCCCCAAGGGTCGTTATTGGCCAGACCGGTATTTTGGAGTGGCAACTTCCTTCAAAAATGGAAAAGAAGGACGGCGGCCCCTTCACCTTTCTTGTCCAGTCCTGGCGGGACAAGAAAGGTACCAGACCTTATAAGAGTTACCGTACCAATGACCATAGTTTTCCGCTGTTTTCCTGGGAAAATTTAACATTATATTGGCGTGTCAAGGCCTTGCTGCCTCCAACTGGCGGGGAAAGACGTGCCCAATCCTGGGTATGGAAGAAGGTCAGGGCTGTCATGCCAGCATCGGGAAGTGGGGACGGGGGGGATGTATCTGCTGGAACATGGAGCAACGGGGTCAAGGTCGAGCAATATGATGACATCTTTCAGCGGATTGTGAAGACGGGAGAATTGCGTGTTGCCATATCCCGTACCCACGGACAGGGATCTTTTTCATTTTACCATGGCAATAACAGGCGGGGCGTTGATCCTGCGTTGGCCTGTCATATCCGCAAGACCCTGGCGAAATCGCTGGGGCAGCCAGTCCATATCCGTTTTTTGTACCGAACCTGGAATGACCTGTTGCTGTCTGTCAGCAAGGGGGAGGTAGATGTTGCATTACCTTCAATCACGATCCTGCCGGAACGTGAAAAAAGATATAATGCGCGGTTCTCAGTGCCCTATCACAAAACCGGGTTTGCACTGACCTACCGCAATGGAAAAAAGGTATCAGGTACAGCCCGTGGGGAGTGCTGAATTATCGGGTTGGAGTCAGGGAGAACAGTTCCAGCAAGAAATGTATTGAGATGTTGGCCAGGCAGACGGGGGATAAAATCAGGATTGAGACCTATCGTGATCCAAATACGGCGTACCGTGATATTATGAACCCTCATGGCAAGGTAGACCTCTATATGACTGACACCCCTTTTGCGAGGGGCTGGAGACTAAAAAATAAGGATCGTGTAGGGATAAAGGTGTTTGGTAAGGAAGACTTTGATGAGGGTACAGACCGGTCCTGTTGGCAGCAGAAATATGGTGCGTTGATTAAGGCGGGTGAGGATCGCCTGTTGGGCTATGTCAACACGACTGTGAAGGAGTTGGCAGATAATGGGGAACTGATAAAGATCAAGAACCACTCAGAACAACAATATTGGCAGGCCTTTAACCTGTCATCAGAAAGGCTGAAGGAAATACAGGATGCCAGGACATATTCAGGCACATATTGCGATAGCCTTCTGAACGAAATCAGGGATGACAGCAAGGTGCGGGATGATGGTGTCATGCAATAAATGATGCCAAGGTTAGTGAGGTTGTGTTTTGGTTTTTCAAAAAGGTTTGTCCATTCAGGCGAACCTGGTTCAGAATAGTTATAGAAAAAAGGGAGGGATTATGCATCGCCTCCATTAGGGAATTCCTAAAAGGTGTTGGTTTCAATCCTGGATTGTGGAAATTTTTGTAACCTGAAAAAGAAACTAAAACAGATGGACAGTGATTATTTCTCCAAATTTCTGTTGAGGATGGTGTGTCAAAAATTCATACTTGTTTACTAAGTTTTAACTGAATAATTGATGATTGCAATTTTAATATATAGGGTATTTGAGTAGTTTTAGGGTATTTGATCCTGTATTTATTAAGCTATACTATGTCATTTTGTCCCTGCCCCGAAAATCTTGATATTAGCTGAAACGACCCCTTTTCCTATAGGTTATCAGGTTCTTTCCTAGAGTCCAAAAGCTTGTTTGTCCGCTAAATATTTGCATTACCGTTTTACTTTTCAACTTTATGGTTTTATAAGTTTCCTTAAGTTGTGAATGCGGCTCGTTCCAGGTGATTATATTTGGCGGGTATACTTAATTTATTTATTAGTTTTGGTTTAAATAAAATGGTGGATATTATCCTTAAAGATAGTCTGGAATTAACTGAAAGCGTTATTCCTGATGAAACGACTTTTCTTCAAGAGTCTAAGGCGATTTTTATCACAGGGACAACAGGTTTTTTGGGGGCATATTTATTGGGCTCTCTGTTGCAAAAAGGTTCTGAGGCCAGAATCTTCTGCCTGGTGCGTGGTGAAAATGAGGCGCATGGTTTAAGGCGTATTAAAAATGCGCTTACGGGCTATGGCTTACCTGTTGATAATTTTTCAAGACGTGTGACAGCTGTGCTTGGTGATTTGGGTCGTGATAGGTTTGGTCTTGATGAGAAGGCTTATCAGAAACTGGCTGGCAAAGTTGATGTGATTTTCCATTCTGGTGCAGCGATTAACTGGCTTGGAACCTACGAATCCCTGGAAAATATTAATGTACAGGGTACCAAGCGTGTTATTTCATTTGCCCAGGAAAAATCTGTAAAGACCCTGCATTATATTTCCACGACGGCGATTTACTACTCTCTTGATATTGTCAAGCACGGTTATCTTAACAAGAGTGCCGGAATTGAAAATTTCTCCCGTCATATTATTGGTTATTTTAAAACCAAATGGGTTGCAGAGCAGCTTGTGCAGGATGCTTTCAGGGATGGTTTGCCAGGCATGGTTACGCGCCCTACCTTTATCAGCGGGACGCAAAAAAGCGGTTATTTGCCTGAAAATGATTTGACACGGCTGTTTCTGATTGCCTGTTTTGATTGCGGCGGGATACCTGATATTGAACTTTTTGTTGATGTGATACCTGTTGATGTCGTTGCAGAGGCCATCCTGAATGTTGCCAGCCTGAAGGAGGCCAAAATCCGGGTTTATAATATCTCTAACCCGGCAGGCATTTCACTCAACAAGCTGGGAAAAGTTGCAGAAGCTTTAGGCTTGCCTGTAAAGCTGTGTTCCCACAGTGACTGGCAGAAGAAGTTGAAAGAAGGCCGGCAGACCCCTGCCCAAAGGATTTTACGCAAATTGTCGCGTCCGATGCCAGGTGCTGAGGATGGTTTTCTCAACTTCTTGTCTCAGGCCGGTTATGACCCAGAAAATATTGACACAGTTGCTGCGCTTGAGGGCACAGGGATTGTCTGTCCTGAAATTAATGAGGATGCCTTGATGAATTATATGAGCGGCATTATTTTCAATACCAAAATTGCTGCCGAGTAGTTTTGCGATAGCTTTGGTCGATATTTAAATGCCCTGCTTTATGGAGTCTTTCTCCATTGGGCAGGGTATTTTTCTTTTTGACCTGATTTTACGGGTGTGTGCAAGACTAATAATTCTGACTAAATCTATACGCAATCAGGTGGGTGCTGTGGGTAGGTCTCTGGGAGTCCGAATATCCAGCCAGATTCTCAAATGAGCCAGGGTGTCTTAAGTCTTGCGCGGATTTTTTGGAGGGTTGCGAGTTTTTCTGAATGCGCCCGTTTGGTTTGAGGCGTAAGTCAAAATTATTCCTGATTACGCCATCCTCTCCGCCATCCTTATGAATTTTTCAGTTCTAGGGGGTGTGCAGATGGAAATATAGGCCAGTCTTTCGATCATATCACCAAGTTTATAGCGTCTATTGAATCGATATTCAAATTCTGCGAGAT
>JAJRRF010000167.1 GCA_024279735.1 Alphaproteobacteria bacterium | reverse complement strand
GCGAAACAATTCCCCGAAAATGGCAAGATTTTTGCAGCCAGGTTACAGATAATTTTAGAATTATATCCCATAAAGGTGTTAAAATTCTTGAACAGGATGAGTGCGCCCTAAAAATATAGGTTTTCATGTCTTAGGAGTATAGCGGACATTATTTAGCCCCTTATTTGCTGGATAATGCTGTCAGTTATGACATGGGTGTGCTGTAATGTTTCTAAAACCTTACAAAAAGACGACCTTGCACAATATCCCTAAACCATCATGCAGAACTAATATCAATACATTCGAATGTTATTAAGAAAATTAAAGCAAACAAAGGCATCGCCAAGTACTATTAAAACAATTCAGCAGATCATAGCAAGTAAGTATCCTATGGATATTATAAATATTCCGGATTACTTCTTGTTAATAAGTAAAAATAGGTATTAATCCTGTCTGCGAATATTATATTTTGTTTTACTAACAGTCAAATTTACTTGTTGCAATTTTGTTAAAATTAGTTAAATTTAGCAATTGAGATCACATAAGGGAGGAATTAACTATGATTTCGAAAATTCTCACAACTGGGCTGTTCGTTGCAGCACTCAGTTTTTCTACATCCGCTTTTGCAGCTGACGCTGTTAAGGTTCAAGAAGGTGCTTCTGGCAAAATGATGGCAAGCATGTGTGCTGGCTGTCATGGCGTTGGCGGAAAAAGTGCTGGCGATGCGCCCGACCTCGCAGGTCTCGCAGCCAAAGAAGTCTTTGAGGCTTTGAAAGACTTTAAAGGTGCGAAGCAAGATAAGAAAAATACTATCATGGCTCGTATCGCAAAAGGCTATTCAGAAGCTGACATGCATGCTGTCGCCAAAGAAATCGCCACTTGGAAATAATCATAAGCAGGATGAAAATATTATGACTAATAAAATTGATCGCAGGAAATTTATTCAGGCCGCCGGCGCAGCAACTGCTGTAAGTGCTATCGGTATGCCTTCACTTGCACTTGGTGCAGGCAAAAAGGTTGTTGTTGTTGGTGGCGGTACAGGCGGCGCAACTGCTGCCAAATACCTTCGTATGGCAGACCCAAGCATTGAGGTTACCCTCATTGAGCAAAACGAACATTATTACACATGTTATATGAGTAATGAAGTTCTTGGCGGCGGTCGTTCGCTTGACAGCATCAAGCACGGTTATGATGGTCTAAAAAAACACGGCGTTAAAGTTGTGATTGACCATGTATCTGGCATTGATGCAAAAGCCAAGAAAGTCACAACCAAAGGCGGTAAATCATTCGATTATGACCGTTGTATTGTTTCCCCTGGTATTGACTTCAAATGGGAAAAAATCGAAGGCTATGACGAAGCCATGTCACACAAAGTGGCTCATGCCTATAAGGCGGGTCCACAAACTAAACTGCTTCATTCCCAGCTTACAGCAATGAAAGATGGTGGCACAGTTGTTATTGCACCGCCACCCAACCCTTTCCGTTGCCCTCCTGGACCATATGAGCGTGCTTCACAAATCGCCCATTACCTTAAGGCCAACAAACCTAAATCCAAGATTGTTATCCTTGATCCAAAACCTAAGTTTTCCAAAATGGGTCTGTTTACCCAGGGCTGGAAAGACCTTTATGGCTATGGTACTGACAACTCAATGATTGAGTGGCACGGTTCTGCTGAAGAAGCTGGTGTTGTCAAACTTGACCATGGTACAATGACTGTAGAAACCCAGTTTGGCGAAAAAGTTAAGGGCGATGTGATCAACATTATCCCTGCGCAAAAAGCAGGTAAAATTGCTTTCCTTGCTGGCCTGACTGACGACAAGGGCTGGTGTCCTGTCGACCTGAAAACATTTGAATCTAAAAAGCATCCAAATGTGCATGTGATTGGTGACAGTAGTGCTGCCAAAGGTATGCCTAAATCAGGTTATGCTGCTAACTCAGAAGCCAAGGTTTGTGCTGCTGCTGTTGCTGCAATGCTGAGCGGTAAAGACGCGCCAACACCTTCATACGTGAATACTTGTTATTCTATCGTTGGTAAGGATTATGGTATTTCAGTTGCTGCTGTTTACAAGCTTAAGGCTGATGGATCAAAAATCCAGAAAATGTCTGGTGGCCTGACATCGACAAAAGCATCTGCTGCTGTCAGAAAAGCTGAGATGAAGTATGCCCATAGCTGGTATAACAATATCACTGCTGATATCTTCAAGTAAGATTTGGCAACAATAATAGTTTAGAACGGGGCATAACATTAATTTGTTATGCCCCTTTTCTGTTTATCTTTTGAACAGGCCTAATTTTCTACGCAATCTCCACGTATTGTCCTTAAAAAAACTTGAAAAACAACCAATAATATTACAGACTTAACAGAGTTAATCTTAAAGGGAGGAAACACACATAATGATATCCAGACTCATCAAGGCCACTGCTTTTGCAGCTGGTCTCATTACCGCGACACTATCTTCAGCCAATGCTGCTGATGTATTATCGGGCGCAACCACAGAAGCACTTATCTTGCCATGTGCAGGCTGTCACGGCAATGACGGTGTCAGTAAAGGTCCAGCCATTCCAACAATCTCTGGTTTCAAGAAAAAATATTTCATAAAAACCATGGCTAAATTTAAGGATGCAGAGCGTAATTCAACCATTATGTCCCGTATCGCCAAAGGCTATTCTGACGAAGAGATCGAACAGATGGCCAAATATTACGAAAAGAAACCATTTGTAAAGGCCGATCAAAAGTTTGATGCTGCCCTTGCTGAAAAAGGCGCAAAACTGCACGAAGAATTCTGCGAATCCTGCCATAAAAAGCAAGGCCAGAAGCCTAAGAAAAAAGGTATTCTTGCTGGCCAGTGGTCTCCATATATCAGACAGGAACTTCATAACTTCTTTAGCGAAAAACGCGACATGAGCCGCCTGATGGGCAAACGCCTGAAAAAGGTTGGCAAAGAGAACATTGAAGCCTTGGTCAATTTTTATGCCAGCGTCAAGTAATCCATTTTTTAGGGCAAGGCCTTGATCCATCCAGACCAGCCTTGCCCAAAAATTCCATATATTATGCAATAGCCCTGCCCCATATCAAGAGAGATACAACTCTGTTAGGCGCGGCGTTGCCCTTGTTTGAAATAGAAGAGATGTTAATATGACAAAAAAAATTGATCGCCGGAAGTTTATCAAGGCAGCTGGTGCTGCCACCGCTGTCAGTGCAATCGGTATGCCAACTTTGGCACTGGGCGCAGGCAAAAAAGTTGTTGTTGTTGGCGGCGGTACTGGCGGCGCAACAGCTGCTAAATACCTTAAAGTTGCTGACCCAAGCATTGAGGTTACCCTTATTGAGCAAAATAAGGACTACTTCACCTGCTACTTCAGTAATGAGGTTCTAAGTGGACACCGTACACTGGACAGCATCAAGCATGGCTATGATGGCCTTAAAAAGCATGGCGTTAATGTTGTGTTTGATCATGTAACCGCTATTGATGCTGCCAAGAAAACCGTGACAACAAAAGGTGGTAAATCTTTTGCTTATGACCGCTGTATTGTCTCACCAGGTATTGATTTCAAATGGGAAACAATTGAAGGCTATGATGAAGCCGCGTCCCATAAAATTGCCCATGCCTATAAAGCTGGCCCACAGACTGCGCTGCTCCGCAGCCAGCTAGAAGCCATGCCAGATGGCGGTAAAGTGGTTATTGCGCCTCCGCCTAACCCATTCCGTTGCCCTCCTGGACCTTATGAACGTGCTTCCCAGATTGCGGCATATTTGAAGGCTCATAAGCCTAAATCCAAGATCATCATCATGGATCCCAAGCCAAAATTCTCTAAAATGGGACTGTTTACCCAGGGCTGGAAAAAGTTTTATGGCTATGGCACTGACAACAGCATGATTGAGTGGCATGGTTCGGCTGAAGAAGCAGGCATTACCAAGGTTGACGTTGCCAACCTAACCATGACTTCTGGTTTTGGTGAAGAGGTCAAGGCAGATGTGATGAACATTATTCCGGCACAGAAAGCTGGAAAAATTGCATTCCTTGCTGGCCTGACCAATGACAAGGGCTGGTGTCCTATTGATTTGAAAACATTTGAATCCAAGAAACATCCTGGTATTCATGTGATCGGTGATAGTAGTGTTGCCAAAGGTATGCCTAAATCAGGCTATGCTGCAAACTCACAGGGCAAGGTCTGCGCCGCTGCTGTTGCTGCCATGCTTAATGGCAAGGAAGCTGGCGTGCCATCCTTTGTAAACACCTGTTATTCTATCGTTGCCAAGGACTGGGGCATTTCAGTTGCTGCGGTTTATAAGCTCAAGGCTGACGGCTCCAAAATCCAGAAAGTTTCTGGCGGCCTGACACCGATGGATGCCTCTGACGCGGCTCATAAGGCAGAAGAAGCTTATGCCAACAGCTGGTATAACAATATCGTTGATGACATTTTCCACTAGAATTTTATCTGCGCAAGTTGCCTGCAACTTGCTGAAGACAAATTAACAATACAGAAAAGGACGGAATGATTTTTCATTCCGTCCTTTTCTTTTGCATTTAGGCCACCTCATAAAGAGGGCTATTCAAAAATTGTTTATAATTCATATAATGCGTGCCATCACAGGAAAAGTTCAGGCCAACAACACCGTTCATGATATTTAGCGAACCTGTCCGCAGATAAAGACGCTCATCCTGCATCCGTAATGACTTGCAGGAAGCCAACACGACAGGGATTTCATCCGCTGAAATTTGTGCTGTAGCCGAGTAAGGCTTCAGCTTATATTCATCCAGAAAACCTTCCGCCAACAGCTCCTCAGCCATAACAACCTGATAGGAAAAGGGGTTATCCCGATGCCATAAGGTCACCTGGCCGCGTGAGTAATGCACCATTACATGAAAAACCCCGTGAAACCGCATCAGCTTTTCCAGCGTGACCATCAGGGCAGCCGAATATTCATCAAAAAAATTATTCACCCGCTTTTGCTCAAAAACAAATCTCCTGATTGAGGGGTCTCCCTTGATCTGTACGATATTCTTAGACATTTGCTCAATTCCAACTCTTAGGTACATGGATACTGCGTCACTATTGAAATTCCCTTTGTTTCCCCCCGTCATATCAGGGGCTAAAGACTGCCATTCAAATTGTGATCCGCTATAAGATAACCAAACTATAAAGAATAATGGTTAAACTATCGTTCACGACAGCACCTAAAAACAAAAAATCCCCTGCCTTTATGACAGGGGAACAGTATTTATAAGTATTCAAGAACAGTAATATTATGCGGCAGCAAACTCTTCGCCAACATCCAAAAACTTATGGAAGTCCATATAATGGCTACCATCACAGGAAAAATTTAGCCCGACACTGCCATTCATAATGTTCAGCGAACCTGTCCGCAGATAAATAACCTCATCTGACTGGCGCAAACGCCTGAACCTGGCAAGGATGCGGTAAATATCGTTCTCGCCAACAACAGCCTGTTCAGGATAGTCTTCCAGACCAAACTGCCGACAGAAATCAGGCTCCAAAAATTCTTCCCTGGTGGCGACCAGGTAATTGAATGGGTCACTCTTTTTCCACAACACAATCTGTCCCCTGGAAAAATGGATCATGACATGGAAAATACCATGATGCAGGACAAGGTTCTCAATCTTCAGCAAGACCTTGTGCATATCACGGTCAAACTCATTATTTGAACGCTCCTGACTGAACAGGAATTTCCTGATAGAGGGATCACCCTTGATCTGTAACCATTTCTGCATCAGAACCTCACATCCATCCATAATAAAACGCTAAAAATCCCTGGCCTCATCTGCATGAACAGACGGGTAAGTATCAAGCCTGACCTGAATTTGTGAAAACATTAAGGCAACCTTGGGAGATAAACCAAGAGATCATTCTCTAAAGCCCGGTAACCAGCCTATAACAAAGGTTTGCAGACAACACATCCCCCCATTAAGAATGGCAGTCATCCGCTCCATGAATATCAATTCATGTGAATGTTAACAAACCACAGGGCTGTATCAACAACCCATAAGGTTAGGATCTCCTAAAAACGGCAATCACCTCAATATGGGCCGAATAGAGGAACTGGTCTATCAGGTCAACGCTTTCCAGCCGATAGCCCCCGTCAAGCAAGATGCGGGCATCACGTGCCAGTGTCTTCGGGTTACAGGACACCCCGATCACCAGGGGGACATCACTGGTTGCCAAATGCTGCGCCTGTTCCTGCGCACCTGCCCTTGGCGGGTCAAACACGACACAGTCAAAGTCTTCCAGCTCCTTGGCAATCATTGGCTCGCGCGCCAGGTCGCGCCCAATCACCTGTATTGGTTTAAGCTTTTGGCTATGGCGCACCGTATTGGTCAGGCAAGACAAGGCACGCCGACTGTTTTCAACTGCACTGACAAAGGCATGACGCGCCAAAGGAATCGAGAATGTCCCGATACCACTATACAAGTCGGCAATATTCTTGCATCCCTCGGCAGCCCCAGCAATAATCTCTATCATCCTGTTTTGCGAGGGCTCTGTAGCCTGCAAAAACCCGCCAGGAAATATATGGACAGGGCGTTGGTCTATCAAAACAACAGGGGCAACCCCTGTCACAATAACTTCCTGGTCAATCGTGAGACGGGCAATATTATGCTCATGAACAAAACCCGCAATCCTGTCACGCTCATCAGGTGTGCCTTCCCATTTTATATTTTGCAACAATATATCTGCGCCATATTCCCCCATCGTGATATGGACATGCCCCTCCCCCTTGCGGGACAACATCCCCTTTAGCAGATCACGCAAAGGCTGTAACAAAGCTGTAATGCGCGGTTCCAGCACATGACACTCTTCCATATCAACCACGTCATTACTGCGGAAGCCATGAAACCCCAGCTTAATGGTCTTTTTAGTCCGATGAGCCGAAAAGCGACATCTGCGCCGGGAACGCAGCGGCGCGCTCCAGAACGACCTGATTTCTGGTAGGTCTATCCCCTTGCTAGCAAAAATGGTTTTGACAAGTTGCTGTTTCCAGTCACGGTAAACGTCTGGTTTCAGGTGTTGAAGACTGCACCCCCCGCATTTGGCATAATGACGACATAACGGCTTCTGTCGGTCGGCAGAAGGCTCAATAACCTTGAGCAGGCGGCCGCGCCGATCTTCCAACTGCGCCGTGACAACTTCCCCAGGCAAGGTAAAGGGAATAAAATAGTCTCCTGCCAGTGTGGTGGCCACACCTTCACCCTGGACACCCAAATGCTTTATCGTAAATTCCTGCCCTGAAGACATGAGAAAACCTGCTATTTTATCAGAAGAAAACACCCTTTTAACACAGCGTGCCAGCTATCACCATAAAAACAGTTAAAGACGGTTATCCCCTGGCTTGGACATATCATCACGCCCCAAGGCTGCAAAAACCATGCTGACAATACCGGAAGCATTCAGGCCAGCCTGTTCATACATTTCACCGGGTTGGTTATGCTCTGTAAACTCATCAGGCATCACAATGCTTCTAAATTTCAGTCCCTTATCAAGCAGACCTTCACAGCTGAGCCAGTGACTGACATGGGAACCAAAACCACCGACCACGCCCTCCTCTATTGTCACCAAAACCTCATGCTTTTCAGCCAGGTGCCGCAGCAAGCCTGTATCCAGCGGCTTGGCAAAACGGGCATCGGCCACAGTAACAGACAGGCCGTATCCGCCCAATTGTTCTGCTGCCTTCATGGTTTCTGCAAGACGGCTGCCAAAAGACAGCAGGGCGATGGTCTTGCCCTTTTGTATCAATCGCCCCTTGCCAATTTCCAACGGTTCAATCTTGTCAGGCATGGTAAGCCCCAAGCTTTCGCCGCGCGGGTAACGGAAGGCCGATGGCCTGTCATCAATCAGGGCTGCCGTCTTGACCATACGCTGCAACTCAATCTCATCCGCTGCTGCCATCACCACAAAATTTGGCAGGTTAGACAGAAAAGAAATATCAAAGCTACCGGCATGGGTTGGGCCGTCTGCCCCGACATAGCCTGCGCGGTCTATCGCAAAACGCACGGGCAATTTCTGGATCGCCACATCATGCACCACCTGGTCATAGGCACGCTGTAAAAAAGTGGAATAAAGCGCGACAAACGGCTTATAGCCTTCCGTTGCCATCCCAGCTGCAAAGGTGACGGCGTGCTGCTCTGCTATCCCAACATCAAACAGGCGGTCAGGGAATTCTTTGGCAAACAGGTTCAGCCCGGTTCCTGTTGGCATCGCTGCCGTGACAGCCGTAATTTTCTTGTCCGCATAGGCCGCCTGGATTAGGCTTTCAGCGAAAACCTTGGTAAAAGACGGCGGTGCCTGCGGTGAAGTTTTTTCAAGTGCCCCTGTCACAACATTAAATTTTCCGACCCCATGATACTTGTCATCAGCCTTTTCGGCAGGCGCATAGCCCTTGCCCTTTTTGGTCACCACATGGAGCAGGATCGGGGTTTTTTTCGCATCCCTGATATTGCGCAGGACAGGAAGCAGCTGGGTAAAGTCATGGCCATCAATAGGGCCAACATAATAAAAGCCCAGCTCCTCAAAAAGGGTACCACCAGACCACAGGTTACGGGTATATTCTTCCCAGCGTTTCGCGCGTGTCTCCCAACTCTTGGGCAAAATCTTGGCCAATTGCTTGGCCGCCGCGCGAAAATTCAGGTAGGAACCGCTGGAGGTTATTCGTGCCAGATAGGCTGAAACCGCGCCGACAGGCTGGTCAATCGACATGTCATTGTCATTCAGGATGACCAGCAACCGGCCTTTTTTCATTGCGCCTGCATTATTCATCGCCTCATAGGCCATGCCAGCACTCATCGCCCCGTCACCAATCACAGATATTACTGTACGCTCCTTACCATCCAGGGCAGAGGCCTTTGCCATCCCCAACCCGGCAGAGATTGAGGTCGAGGAATGTCCTGTGCCGAACGGGTCATAGTCACTTTCACTGCGCTTGGTAAAGCCTGACAGGCCATCCTTTTGGCGCAAGGTCAGCATACGGTTACGCCGTCCAGTCAATATCTTGTGGGGATAGGCCTGGTGGCCAACATCCCATACCAGACGGTCTTCAGGTGTATTGAAAATTTTATGTAGGGCAATCGTCAGCTCAACAACCCCCAGGCCAGCTCCCAGATGTCCTCCGGTCACAGAAACAGACTGCACCATCTCGTCGCGCAATTCCTGCGCAAGGGCAGGCAAGTCACGGTCGTCAAGCTTACGCAAGTCTTCAGGAAAATCAATGTTTTCAAGGTGGTCTGTTTTAGAAGTCATAAAATATACTAAACCAAAAATTATTAAATCTCAATCTGTTGCCGCCCCTGTTTCCTATCTGAGGACAAAACCACCAACAACGCAAACATCTTTTTAGATAACTTCCTGTAACAATAGTTTGGACAGTTTCATGCTGCTATAGTCCCGTAGTTACACAGCTTCTTGAATTCAGGTTGTGATTTAATGGAGTTCAACTCAAAACCTAACATGGAAGAAAAGGTTTTGAGCAGGTGTTCGTTGGATTTTCGT
>JAJRRF010000166.1 GCA_024279735.1 Alphaproteobacteria bacterium | reverse complement strand
GGGCAATGTCCATCGTCAAATGCTGCAATTTCCCGCGCGGGTCGGTAAAGCGCAAATCAACATAACGCACGCCTTTTTCCTGAATCATCTGTAATACTGCACTGGCATCAGCCATCGGTAAATCCTCTTTGGTTTGTTATTCTGTTTTTATTGTTATGCCGAACCCGCAACCCAAATGCTTGGGTAGAGAGAGAAAACTGCATGGCTGTAGAGCATGATATTTTGTCCAAAAAATGCCTGCGAACAAAATTTCCAAGCCCTAAAGCCCTGGAAACAAAAGCAGAATTCCCCTGTCGCGTGACAGACTAGCCCCCTTTTTGCCGCAGGTAAATTGTTTTTTGGAAGAAAAAAAAGTATCCACAGGCTACCCAGGCCTTGGGCGCAAGACCTCAAGACTTAGGTCACCCGCAGAAATAAGGGATCAGGATAGCACAGGAATTTTGTTTGTCTTCAAGGCACAGAAATGGGCGCATAGTGAACTATCATAGTACACAATATACGACACTCTATCACTGTCATACCGCAGGAATGCGGTATCCACGCCGTGAAATTTGCGTTGAAATGACAATGTTTGTTTGGGGGGCGTGAGACCCTATAGCGTTAAATTGCTGGTCTTTTTGATGTTGACAGTACAGGGCATGGATACCGCGTCGTAGCGCGGCATGACAGTGGATGTGGTCAACTATATCAAGTGACTCACCCAAAAGTATAGTCATGTACCAAAGCCGTGTTATACCAGATCACAAAGGGAACCTTACTTTCCAAGTGATGGCAATCCCCAACAGGTGGGGTTTGGCGGCTTGGCAAAAGAGCCGCATCTTTTGTGATCTGGGATTATCTCACCATTATTGAAACGACACTGACAGGCAAAAGAACAAGCTAAACGATTTTGTTATCATTGCAGGTGTCCTTAGGGCAACCCGCAGGCAGATTTGGTCAAAAGACCTCACCCTAATGCCTTAATGTCACATATCGCAGACCCGCAAACCGTACTGGTTTGCTTGCACCATGCGCCAGACCCAAAATTTAACCGTGCCACCAGCCCTGCCCCGCACTACGAGGGGAGCAGTAATGCATGAGAGATCCACATGAAAATTCCCACAGAAAACCAATCCTAATGGTGGATGCCGCATTTTTGTGGCATCCATCATCAGGAAACATTCCATCATAAAGTCAAGTGATCTTTGTACCCGACTGATTATTTGGGAGGCACAATAGGGGCTGGAGAAGCAGGGGCTTTTGGTGGTGACAGCTTGTCCAGAATGCCTGTGCCATTACCGGTAATGGGCTTGATACCGCCTTTACCTGTTGACGACCCAAGGTTATCCGTAATTGAACCTGGAGTCTTGGCTGAGCCTGACATGATTGTCAGGGTTATTGAGGTCACAAAGAAGGCAGCAGCCAGCCCTGCCGTAATTGATGTCATAGCATCCGCAGCACCACGTCCAGACATAAATCCGCCGCCGCCGCCACCAATTCCTAATGCGCCGCCTTCAGACTTTTGCAGCAACACCATAATGACAAGGGCAACAGCGATCATCAGGTGAATGATTAGTACAACAGTTTCCATAACGTCTTATCCATCCAGGTCTAAAATAATGACACAAAACCAACAGCAAAAACAAAAAAATTCAGAAAATACAGCCTAAGCCTGGGTCATGGCTATATATATTAGCCAGACAAGTCAAAGGCAGATTTTCCTTTTCCCCTGCCCTGCCATCCATCGAAACCCAATACCAGCCGATTAATTTCTTTTTACAACTTTCTTCACACGCTTCTTTTTTTTCTTGGCCTGTCTTTTTTTCTTGGGACGCACCTTCCATTTGGGATCATTTTGGTTATCCCGGCACAAAAAGCGTACCCTTTCGTCAATTGATATATAGTGACGGATAAGATAGATTTCTGTATTTGGCAGATTTTTTTTTGCCCAGCTTGGCCCGTGCGCCATATTTTGCTTCACACCAAGCACTTCGAGTGCGTTCCGTTGCGCCCGCAGCACGTCACAACTTTTAGCCGCCCCCAATACCGCAGAAAAAGCCGGCGACATAACAGCCAGAACTATAAGAACAGTCAGCCCTGTCGTCTTCAATCCTAATTTCATGACCTCTCTTCCTTTTCCAAATTATTCTGAACTGAACCAGGCCACACCATAACCGTTATAAAGCCTGACCATATAGTACGGTCAGGCTTTAACCTAATAGTTTTACCTGTCCATATCAAGACAGCCTGCCAAAACAGTTACAAGGAAGACCTGGAGTGATGAAACTGCTACACAGCAAGCCTTCTGCATTTATGAAGCCTAGCTACGATAGGCATCAATAATGCCCAAAAAATCTTCAGCCTTGAGACTGGCACCGCCAACCAGAGCCCCGTCAACATTGTCAACAGACATAAGTTCCTTGGCATTGGAAGGCTTGACAGAACCGCCATATAAAATACGCATCTTTTCACCCTCACCGCCAAGAATGCCAGCCAGCTGCTTGCGGATTGCACCATGAACATCCTTGATATCCTGAACTGTTGGCACAAGGCCTGAACCAATAGCCCAGACAGGTTCATAAGCAATCACAGTATTTTCGGCTGTTGCCCCTTCAGGCAATGAGTTCTTAATCTGGCGTTCCACAACTTTCAGTGTCAGGTCAAGGCGTTTCTGCCCCTCTGTTTCACCAATACAGATGATTGCTGTCAGCCCCGCACGCCAAGCAGCCAAGGCTTTCTGTGCAACCAGTTTATCCTTTTCAGCATGGTCTTCCCTGCGTTCAGAGTGACCAACAATCACGGCGGTTGCTCCAGTGTCGGCAATCATTTCAGGAGAAATATCGCCTGTATGCGCGCCCGAAACATTGACATGACAGTCCTGTGCGCCAAGCTGCATCCCAGAATCCGCGAAAGTCTTCGCAACCCCCATCAGCAATGTAAATGGCGGGCAAATCATGACATCGGCACCCTTGCTAGGATTTTCCTTCAGCGTTGCAGCCATTTTGTCAAGCTCAGCAACAGCACTGCGGAGGCCATTCATTTTCCAGTTACCTGCTACAAGCGGTCTAATATCAGCCATTTTCTTTTCAACACTCCCTTAAATATATTTAATTAATCTTTCGTCGCCTTGCCCAACCCCAAAAGCAGGGTCAAAACGTTTTTTTTCGGTCCATATCATCCATCCAGCCTCAAACTGAACAGTTTTTCAGCCAATTTATAACTTCAGCCATTGTAAATTTTTCTAAAATATGCACTTAAGACATTCAGGCATATACAATTATTGCAAGCCTTAACCACTAAAAAAAACATCTCTAAAATACCCATAACCAATTTACGGCACTGCTTTTCAGGTCTTGTGAACATGAAAGATATAAAAAGCTTTGATCTCTCACTTATTCCAAGCTATCTAAAAGATAAAGTCGGCCAGGGCAATTATAAACTTTTAAAACTGTAGGATTATTATGCTTGATTTATTACGCAAGAGTACAGGCGGCTGGATCGTCAAAATCTTAATCGGTCTTATCATTCTTGCTTTTGGGGCATGGGGTATCGGCGACATGCTCACAGCCAGGCAGAATACTACGCTGGCAAAAATTGGCAACATAGAACTTTCTTCCGCAGAATTTTCCAATGCCTTTGACCGCCAGAAACGTATCTTTTCACAAAGGATCAGGCAACAGATCACAAACAGCCAGGCAAGGGCTTTCCAGATTGACAAGAATGTCCTCAACACGATGGTGGGCGGCGCAGCACTTGACAACCATGTCAATGACCTGGGTCTGACCGTCTCTGAAGACCAGATCAAGCAGAGCATCCTGAAAAACCCCCTTTTCCAGTCTGGCGGCAATTTCAGCAAACAAAGGTTTCAGGAAATTTTGAGTCTGAACAACCTGACAGAACAGTCCTATCTAAAAGAACAACGCACCAGCATGATACGCAGCCAGCTCACCAAGACCATGACAGGCATGGTTCATGTCCCCAAGGTATTGTCAGAGGCGGCCTATCGCCACGACCATGAAAAACGTACTCTAAGCTACTTTGTCCTGTCTGAAAAAAGGCTGCCAAAAATCAAGCCCCCTTCTGATGAGGCTCTGAAAAAATATTATAGCCTTCATACCAGCCAGTACAAGGCACCGGAATACCGCAAGATATCCTTCCTCAAGCTTTCTGCCAAGGAACTGGCCAAGTCCATCAAGGTTGATCCAGCCCATATCAAGGCTGGCTATGAAAAAAACAAGGCGCGCTTTGGCACTCCCGCCAAGCGTCACCTGCTACAACTACTGTTCCCAGGCATCAAGGAAGCCAAGGAGGCACGCAGCAAACTCAAGACCAAAAAAGATTTCCTCGCACTTGCCAAAAAACGCAAAATCTCCAAGGCAGACTATGACCTGGGCAACCTCACCCAAAAGGATATGGTTGACCCCAAAGTCGCCAAGGCCGCGTTCACCCTTAAGAAAGGTGAAATCAGCCAACCCATCCAGGGGGAGTTTGTAACCGCCCTGGTCTATGTCCAGGATGTCACCAAAGCAGTTATCACCCCCTTTAAGGATGTCGAAAAAGAGATAGCTGGCCAGCTGGCTCTGGAACAAGCCAAGGACAAAATCTCTACGCTGGCAGAAAAAATTGAGAAACAACGTGCCACAGGAGCCAGCCTTGGTGACATTGCAAAAAATAACAAGCTTTCCTTCTCTGAAGGTATTGTTTCTGACAAGGAAGGCAAGGATATATCTGGCAAAAAGGTTGACGGCATTGCCGCCCGTATCCTGGTCAATGCGTTCGCGAGTGATGTTGGGCAACAAAATGACCCTGTAGAACTGGGCAGGGATGCCATTGCCTGGTTTGCTGTCTCCGACATTATCCCCTCTAAAAACAGAGACCTGAAAGATGTCAGCAAGAAGGTACTCACCGCATGGCTGGACAATGAGAAACTGCAAGCCCTAAACAAGATGTCAGCACAGATTGTCAAGGATCTGAAGGCTGGCAAGACACTGACAAAAATGGCAAAAAAATACAAGACCAAGGTCAAGACGACCAAGGCCCTGAAACGGACGGATCAAGACAAGAACCTGTCCCAGACAGTCCTTGCCCAGGCGTATATGATCCACAAAAATGACTACTCCTCTGCCCGCTCCAATGACGGCAAGGGGCGGATCATTTTTCAGGTCAGCAAGGTTGAGACACCTGAAAAACCCGAAAAAAAATCCCTGGAGGGCATCAACAAGGCATTGGTCAACCAATACCAGCAGGATTACTTGGAAAGCTATATAGACAGCCTGAAAAAACGCTATAAGGTGACTGTCTATAAGGGACAGCTTGACAGGCTGCTGGGGAAAAACTAACCCTGACAGACCTTCAAAAATTGTATCAGGGCGGCTCGTTGCATCTCATAAAGCCTTTGTCCGCCCTGCCCAAACAGTGCAAAACCTGCACTCCCAATACGGCGTGAAGCTGCAATACCAATTTGATGATGGCAGGACAGCCAATGCCAAACCTACCAGATTTCAAGACATTTCAATCCGACTATAATGCTGGCAAACCACAGGTTGTCTGGACCTCCCTGGTCTCAGACCTTGAGACACCGGTTTCGGCATTCCTGAAGCTGGCAGCCCACAAAAAAAATGCCTTCCTGTTTGAATCAGTTGAGGGCGGGGCAACACGGGGTCGTTACTCCATTATCGGGCTGGATCCAGACCTGGTCTGGCAGGCCAACGGCAACACCGCCCAAATAAGGACAGCAAAAGCTGGGGACAAAAAAGGCTTTATCCCCTGTAAAGAGGATACCCTGACCTCATTACGCGCCATACTGAAACAGTCGCACATTGACCTGCCAGATAACCTGCCACCTATGGGAGCCGGTATTTTTGGCTATATGGGCTATGACACTGTCAGGCTGGTTGAGCAGTTGCCAGACAACAACCCTGACGACCTCGGCTTGCCAGACAGCGTAATGATCCGTCCCACAATCATGGCAGTCTTTGACAGCGTAAAGGATGAAATCACTCTCGTGACTCCTGTGCGCCCAAATAAACTCAGCGCGAAAGTGGCTTATGAACACGCCCTGGAGCGTCTTGATCACGCTGTCGACAAACTCGAAACACCGCTGGATCTGCGCGGGATGCAGCAGGCCGAAATTGTCAAGCCAGCCCCCAAGCCCAAATCAAATACCAGCCCCGCCGCCTATAAAAAAATAGTCGAAAAGGCCAAGGACTACATCACTGAAGGGGATATTTTCCAGGTTGTCCTGTCGCAACGATTCGAGACACCATTTGAGCTGCCGCCTTTCTCCCTGTACCGCGCCTTGCGCCGCACCAACCCGTCTCCCTATCTGTACTACCTCAATTTTGATAACTACTCTATTGTTGGCTCAAGCCCTGAAATTCTGGTCAAGGCACAGGACAAGACAGTTACCATCCGTCCGATTGCCGGCACCCGTCCCAGGGGCAAGGACAAGCAACAGGACCAACAACTGGCAAAAGAGCTGCTGGCCGACAAGAAGGAATGTGCAGAGCACCTTATGTTGCTTGACCTGGGCAGAAATGATGTTGGCAGGGTTACCCTCCCTGGCAGTGTAAAGGTAACAGACAGCTTCTTTTTGGAATATTACAGCCATGTCATGCATATCGTCTCCAATGTAGAGGGCAAGCTTGACCCCAAATTTGATGAGGTTGATGCCCTGATGGCAGGTTTCCCCGCAGGGACTGTCTCAGGCGCGCCAAAAGTGAGGGCGATGGAAATCATTGACCAGCTTGAGAAATCCAGGCGCGGTATTTATGCTGGCTGCGTTGGTTATTTTTCTGCTGACGGCAATATGGACAGTGCCCTGGTGCTGCGCACAGCTGTGGTCAAGGACAAGGTGATGTATGTTCAGGCAGGTGCCGGAATTGTCACCGACAGCGTGCCACAAAATGAGTTTGATGAATGTGTCAACAAGGCCAAGGCATTGTTCCGCGCCGCTGATGAAGCCATCCGTTTCGCCAACCAGGGCAAAAAGGGACAGTAGCCAGAACCACATAGGTCATGAGGTTTTGCACCAGGCCGCTATATCTAGCCTGTTGGGGATGGCCTTCATTTGGCAAAAAATAGCCCTTTTGTGTTTCGTGCACATTCAAGATCACAAAAGGCACAAAAGCTTTGCGCCAGGCCCCTTATGAATGAACAGCTGCCTTTTCCTTCCAGGAAAACAGGGGGCTTATTTTAAGCCCGATGGTCTGCCCAAATGTTAATAACAATAAAAGTTAAACATAGGGAGTGAAAAGGATTGTTATAGTATATCAAGTTTGCTAATAAGTTCTTCTAATAGACAGGAACTGTTCTGGCATCCATAGATTCAGGAATAGCCACTTGACCAACTATGTTGGCCAGAAAAACATCTAAGGTTCTGACCTATTATGAGGCCTCGTGGCGGAGTGGCTACGCAGCGGATTGCAAATCCGTCTACTCCGGTTCGATTCCGGACGAGGCCTCCAATTTTTCTCCTTACAGATCAAATGGTTAGGCAAAATAACAGCCAGACGTTATGGCAACGTCCGACTTTTGTGATAAGTCGGTTTCCGACTTTTATAGCTTTGTTCTATCTCTGATCTTTCAATTAAGAGATTTTAGGGTGTCGCAAAAAAAGGCGACCCACGCAAAACTCAAGGGTCGCCAGTTCAGTCCAGGAGGAGTTATGTTTCCGGACTATTCCACGCGCCGCCCTGCCTGAGCCGCGCGTTTTTTTTCGTAAGCGACCAGGCCATTATGCTTATCAGCAATCTGGCCGCAGCCCTGGCGGGTGTTGGCCAGGTTTTTGATGCACCGCTTTAGCGGCTCTGACTCGGTGGTATCGGGCGCGGGCAGTTTGCTTTGCTGCATCAGCTCAGGGCGCGGCGGCAGGGTATTGGGTTGAACCAGCACCGCTTGGTGACGGGTACAGCCGCCAAGGCTGGCTGCCAGCACAAAGGCCAGCAAGATAAACAAGTAAAACAGGACAAAGCCTGTCCAGCCGCCATCCTGGTTTCGGGTATCTTTTTTCATTCTATTGACTCCGCTTCTATTAATGCTTCTTTCAGCACTTCAGGAATGATGCAGCCCCTAGTGGTCACATCGCGCAACTTGTTCAGGACATGATTATATCTGGCATCGCGGCTGATTTGTCTCGATACATTATCTGCCACCAGCCCGTCCTGAAATGACGACAATTCAGCATTGCGCAACCGCTCCGCCTGCTTATATTCAGCCCTGGCTTTTTCTGCCCTGGCAATGCAGCGGCCATCCGCGTTCCAGATATATGACCAGCCCAGAACGCAGGTGACAAACACGCCGAGGAAAAACGACCCGAATATTTCGCTCATATTTTAGCCTCCCTCATCCTTGCCCAGCCAGGGCAGTAGTAAAATGTGTGCTGGCCAATGGTCAGACAATTGCCTGCTTTGCAGACGGGCAGTTTGCCCTTGCGCCGCTTCACTATCGCGGCGTTCATAAAGCAGCGGCGGCCAGCAATTGGGTCTGCAATCATACCCTCCAACACATCATCGACAATATCGCGATAATGCGCATAATTACGCGAGTCTGTTTTCAGACCAAATAGCCGTTTTTTCTTCGCCTTCGATAGCCAGGGTTCAAACTGGCAGACCTTGACAGACTGCTTGTTGCGGGTAATATAGCCGCAAGCCGAGACCACTTTGGATATGCTAGACCAGTTGGTATAAGGGCTTTCCAGCCATCGGTTTTTTATCACCCAAGCCACCGCAATATGCCCTTGTAAGGGTTCGCCCAGGGTCTCAACAAACACAGTGCGGGTCATCCAGTCCCTATCTTGCTCTGTTATCTGACGGCTTTGTTGATATTGCTCATTAAGGTCTTCATATTTCATGCTGCCCAGCTGCCAATAATGGCTACTGACAACAGGCATGACGCGGTAGACCAGGAACAACAGCACAATCAAGGCCAGGCTGGCACGGCCAGCTATTTCTGACCAGCTCATGCTGCAACCCCGTTAAATGTTTCCAGGCCGTAAAGTACAAAGATATTGGCCTCGTTCTGCCCCATCTCCACCCCCGCCAGCTGCTTTTCATCCACCAGTTTTTTGACAACTTTGCGAAAATCAATCAGCAGCAAGCCTGTCTTGCCTTGCTCCTCGCGCCATAGCGTATAACGCTTGTTCAGCTCAGGCAGTTTTTCCTCCTGGTCAAAATTGCCCTTGTGAAAAAACTGCATCACCAGCTCATGGTCAGACCCGGGCGCAATGCTGAAGGGCGGCGGCTTCTTCTCAATAAATTTGGTTATTCGCTCAGGCTCAGGATTTGCCGCTTTATGCGCTGCAACCCCTGCCCGCTTGGCTTCGCGCTCACCCTGTCGAATGCCTTTTTCCAGCTGTTTCTGCGCCCCGACTTTCTGCCAGTAATTATAATAAATGATCAGCTCATAGAGATAGATCACCGCGCAGACCCCAATCACCATATAAAGCTGGCTATAAAGCTGCACCATTTTTTGGCTGACACCGACCATGCCAGACAGCACCTCGCCGCTGGCATCGCCGTTGGTTGCGGTGTTGCTGCTTGCAATTTTTTGCTCAAGCAACGGAATTTCTTTATTCAGCATTTTAAGATTGCGAATATCAGAAAGCACCGCCCTGTCTTTCTTGACAATGCGGCAAGCAGAGCGATAACGCCGCGCAATATAGCGCGCATTACAATTTGAGGTGGCATAGCCCAGGCGGCGCTTGCCTTTGCCAGCCTTTAGCGCATCAGCAACCTTGGCTTCCAGCATGTCCTCATCTGCCAAAGGCAAGTCTTTGGCAACCAAAGTTTCTTGCTGTGCCAGCATGGCTTTTAGCCGCTTGGCATTGCTCACAGCCTGGCTTGCGCCAACATCTTGCCGCCCCAGCCTGCCGCTATTGATCTGGCTAGAGGCATTGAACAGCACATAAAACGAAATCATAATCACAATAGCCAAGACAATGCCTGCCGCGACGCGCGGAAACATTTTCCCAGGCCGCATCAGCTGCCGCGCCGCTGGCATAGAAGCCATTGCCGCGCCTGCTCCCAATGTTGCCCAAAGAATTTGGGAGACCCTGGCGGCAAAAATATTAATGCCGCCGATCTGAAACAGGAACTCAAGCGCAACAATCAGCATGATGGCGCAAAACATGATAATTTTGGCCAGCCACATGCCAAAACGATCCTCACGTTTTAAAGCGTCAAGGTCGTGCCGCATTTCCTCCAAACTATCGTCAACATATTCTAGTCCGTTATCTATACGCTCTGCGACCGAATCAGATAGAGTGTCCGCCGTAGCTTCAGCTTGTTTGCCAAAGCGATTCAATTTTTTCTTAAACACACCAAGGGAAACCCCATGCGCAAAATTTTTCAAATGTTTTTTCATACAACCCGCCTCACACTAAAAGCAACAACCATTGGCTTTTCAGCCCTCACGCGCCCGCCAGCGCGCATGTCACGCAACACAACCCACACAAATTATAATTCTATTCCTGCGGAATAGGACGCAATCGACGAACGTAAAACCGCTTCACACTTTTACTGCGATTGCTTTTGTAAATTCTATTCCTGCGGAATAGCAGCCTGAAGCAAATCCTTATAATTATCTGGAATGAGGGACAGTGCCTTAATGCGCCGCCCCTCATTCAGTACCGCCTCATGGGCTTCCAGCTGCCCCTTAATGCTGTCCTTCACAGCCATCTCTTCACTGGTCAGCGCGGTCTGTTCAGACCCCTCTTTGTTCAGCAGCCGCGTCATAATGCCAACGGCATTTTGATGCTTTTGCGCAACGCGGGTTTCAGTATCCCCGCCCCAAATCAGCTTTAGATTTTCGAGAATTTCAGCGTTGACCATATCGCGCGTAACTTTATGCGCGAGTTGTTCCGCCTCTGCCTGAAGCGCAACCATATCCAGTGCTCCGAACTGTTCTGGCCAGGCGGATTCATCCATTTCATAACTGCCATCTTCCGCAAGATTCCACGGTATATCTAAAGCAGACATCCCGGGATGTTGCAAAATTGCAGCCTGCACGACAAAATGTTCCCATTGCGCCATCAATTATCTCCCCGAAAATTCTACTGTTAATAGATTATGATTGGCGTAAAACTGCGCACTCGGCGTTAAATATATCTCACTTTTTATCACATCGCCCGCTTCGAGATTTGCAGTCAAGTTGTTCTTGAGATATTTGTAACTATCGGCAGAGTTAATCGCGCGATCCAGTTCTGTCTCGCTGCCAACTTTAGTTTTTAAATAGCCGTCCCCGCCTGATACAATCCATTTTGCCAGAATCCTGGAGTGCACAATATATTGCCCCGCTACAGGCACTCTCACCCCGCCCGCCACGTTCTCAAAATTGACATGAGACCCCGCATCCAGCGACATTGCCGTCCAGGCTGAAACGCCCGCGAACAGATAGACGGCCTCGTTGGTTTTGTTCTTATGGATTTTCACTGGTGCTGGTTGCTTGATGCAATAAGTCACTAAAAAATTACCGCGCTTAATCAGCCGAAACCCTTCGCCGCCGCCCAAAATGTAAAATTTATCACTCAGTACGCCGCGAAATTCAAACTGCCCTGCCCCTGCCGCAAACTGTATAAACGAGGTTTGAACCCCAGAGGGCCGGCCATTAAAAAATAGGTCAACAGACCAGCCCTCACTCAAAGCTGCTATATCGTGCAATGTCACAATTTGCTCATCCGCAAGCTCAACGACAAAAGAACTGCCATCGGCTGCTGCGCCCATATCATAGCCGTCATAAGCTAATATGCGGCGCGACACAGCCCCGCTGCCGCCGTTCAAACTAAATTCAAAGGGCGTATCAGACGCAGGATCGTGCAAAAACAGCTTTTTATCATACTCATTAATACCAATTTCACCAGGCCGCAAACGGCCATCCGCTGGCTTATCTCCTGCATTTTTTCCGCGCAACAAAAAAATACCTGGCAAATCAGACACTAGAACGTCCCCCCGTCAATATCAGCTGAAATTGTGACCCCTGCGCCGATTGTGCCGCCTGTGAAATTAACAGCATCAGCAGCCATCTCAGCGACATTGCCTAGGCCAAGATTGCTGCGTGCCAAGGACTTGTCCTGGAGATCATTGAGATTCTGCGCCTTGGCACATTTATCAGCAACCGCGCTATTTAGTAGTTCGCGCGCATCCCTGTTTTCCTGGGCATAGGTAAAAACCTCTTTGATGGTGTCATATTCAGCAGGGCTGGCATTGACAATTTTATTGTAAAGCTGGGTAATTTCCCGCATCACAAATTCTGACGTTGCAATGCGCGTACTGTCGTCATCATCTTGCGGCGTGGGCGCGGTAGGTGCGCCGCCCAGGGCAACATTATCAGACAGCGCAATTGCCCCGCTGACAAGTGACAAGCCTGTGCCAATTGCTGGCACAGCATCAACATTTGACAGCGCATTATCAACATAGCCCTTGGTGACAGGATCAGCCAAGATGGATTTATCCGCCACCGCGACCACATTGGGCGCAAAACCGCCCGCGCCCGCCGCGCCTTCACCTATGTAAAGTTTTCCGTCCACATCGTTAAAGGCCAATTCGCCAGGCTTGAGATTGGTCGGCGCACCTGCCGCGCCGCTATGCCTGCGCTTAATTTGAAAAATTGCCACTAAAATATTCCTCCGTCTATGTCTGTAATATCAGTTATTGTTTCTGTTGCCTGAGCTAAAATCCACGGTTCGAGTTCGAGATAACGACTTTCTCCAAATTCTCCGCCATCTACCGGGTCTGACCGACCCAGTTTTCCAGCTTCAAGCGCATCAAGCGCGGCTTGTACCGTGGTACTGGAATAAGATATGCTATCAGCACGAACGCTGCTAAACAGCGCCGCTTGCGCGCTGGCATTTTCGCCAAAAAAACCGCCGTCAATATTGCCAACCATTGCGCCGTTTTGACTTTCAGCAATCACAGACGGCACAGAACCGCGCGGGCCTATTGGCCCTACTGGCCCTGCAATACCTGGCAAGCCTGGCTCACCTGGCTGGCCTTTAAATTCATTGTAGCCAAACAGCTTGGCTTTGCCGTCTGCATCAAAGCCCATGACCCCAGGCCTGGCCTCGAGTGAGAAAATATTGCCGCTAATATTGCCGCCAGCTTGGCCAAAAAAGCCGCCATCAATATTGCCGATATAAGCCCCATTGTCTGCCTCTGCTATCACAGACGGCACAACACCGCGCGGGCCAGTTAAACCAGTCTCACCGCGCTCACCTTTAAATTCATCAACGCCAAGCACCTTAAAATCATGATTATGCCAACCAAGTACGCCGTCTTGCGGTATATTTTTTAGGGAAAAAACAGCCGCGTCTTGGCACGGATAGTTCTCGCCAAAAAAGCCGCCGTCAATATTGCCGACCACGCAGCCACTTTGCGACTCTGCTATCACGCTAGGCACAGAACCACGCGGGCCAGCCAGCCCCGTTTTGCCGCGCTCGCCGCGAATCCCCTGCGGTCCGATAAAGCTGTTGGCATCTAGCCTGACCGTGTTGCCCTGGGCATCTTGGGCAAGGATATGCAGCCCTTGCGCCGATGGCAGATCAGCCGCAGATTCAGGCAGATGCAACATATCACCATGCTCTTCCTTCAGCTCTTGAAGGATCATATAGATGTGATTTAATTCATCATTTATCGCGCGGCTGGAAAAATCGCCGCGCTGGCTAAAATTGGTGGTGCGCTCAATCTTGCGCTCACCGAACAGCTCCAGCACATCGCCCGCTTGCGCCCCTGCGCTCAGGCGAATTGTGCCGCCTGTGCTGCTCAGGGACGTGACGTGATAATCACGCTGCTGGCTCAAGGCATCCAGCCTACCGCCGCGCTGGCGGGTTACTGATAAATCCAGCGCGCGCGCCAACGGGAAGTCAAACCAAAATTCAACCTGGCCTGCACTGGCGGCATATTGGACACGGCGGTCATTATGTGGAATTGTACTCAAAGACATGAGGGCGAGTATAAATGCGCCCAAAATGTGTCACACGCATTTTTTTGATTATGCCCCGACAGCGGGCAATGACAAGGCGTTACAACCCAAAACCACCGCGCCCATTTTTAGGGTGCTGTGGCGAGATTGTGACATCTTAAAGCGCAAGAATTAGTGCTTCAAAATCTTAAAGGCTTGTTTCAGGGTGTGGTTTTCATTTTCCAGCCGCCTGTTATCGCGGATCAAGTTTGAAACAAACACCATGGTCTGATGAAAGGCGGTTTCGGTTTGCACCCCAATATCCGCGCTCTTGACTTCCCGAATGCAGGCAAAGTTGGTGGCAATTTCTGCGCCTGGTTCAATGGCTTCAGGGGTTGAAAGACGGGCAAAGGGCACAGACTTTGTCTGTTTTGTTTTGTCTTCAAGCTGTAATTGACGCGCCCGCAAATCCTCAATTTGCTTTTGCGCCGCGACCCGTTGCTTGACCAGTTTGTTTTCTTGCCGCTGCTGTTCTTGCTCTATCAGGTCAAGCACCGCCTTACGAAAAGTTTTGGCTTTAGCAGTATGACCGAGCATCGCAATCAGATGTGCGCCGCGTAGGGAGAAAAGACGAGTATCTTTTTTAAGATTCCCAGTGACGGTCAATTTGACCGTCATTCATTAAGATAGGACAAATCCTTCTCAGCTATCATGTTTGCTTCTTGAATTTCAGCTAATGAATAAGCTAGGGCTATATCCGCACCCTTACGCCAAGGTTTTGGGAAATAATATGCCCCCCAATAAGAGGCAAAAAATATCCTGTTGCTCTCAGAAATTTTATTTGATAATATGGCACGACGTTTTTCATTCTTATATTGGAGAGCCATTAACACAGGAAAGGCAAAAAAAGCTAAGCCTATACCTATATCCCCGCCAACGCGACCTACATCAGAAATAATATTTTTTCCAAAAATAAGGCCTGCTGTCACAAAAGCAAAAAACATACCTGATATTATGCGCCACCCTGACATAGCACTGTCTTTCTCAAACAACTTATCATATTCCTCTTGATTGATTTTCATTTCTTCCATTTTAGTTTTTAAGACGGGAATGCCCTCAGGTTCAACCAACTTTAAAAATTCTTCGACCGTTACATAATGCAATTCTTTACGCGCCATACACTCCCCCATTTCATCATAATTAAATAATATGAATCATAAAAATGGCAGAGAGTCAAAGCCTACTGAAAACTAAACGTCTCCCCTAGGCTGCTGCCTGAAGGGGCGCGGGCGGGGCTGGTGTCACCAAGCGGCCAGAAATATTGTTGGCCATATTCTGTTTCGCGTTTTTTCATCCTGCGCCTAAAGGCTTTGCTGGCAGACGGGTCAACCAGATAGTTCATCTGGTCAAGCAAGACGCGGTTATAGGCGGTGGCAGTGTACCACAAAGAGCCTATGGCTGGCGTGTTTGAACGCACGATACCCAAGGCATCCTTGGCAAAACTGGTGTCTTTGCCAGTCAATAGTTTTTGCGCATTGCCAGCAGTGGCACGCAACACTTTTTCAACCTCGCCAAAGGCCGGGCCTGCAAAAGTAGATAAGGGGCCGCCGCCAAAGCGGTTATGGTCAGAGAACAAAAAGTCCCCCATAATGCCAATGCCGCCGCCTTGCGCCATCCAGCGTCCCCAATTTTTTTGGCTGGTAAAATCCATATCAGGGTCACGGCCTGCCTTGAGGTCTTTCAGCCAAGTGCCAATCACCCCGCCTGCGAGGGTCATAGCCATAAAGGTACTGGCGGCATATTTCGCCCCTGCTGCTGCCCCTTCGCCATGCACCAGCCGCATGGTGCGCCCGCCTTGCATCATCAAAATGCTGATTGGGTAAGCCTTAAACTGGAAGAATAGCCGCCAGGTTTCGCCCTCTGGTGTGCCCGCCTGGAATTTCTTGGTAATCGCCTGGGACGCAATTGTGCCTGTTGGCACGGCATATTCGGTTTCAGCATGGATCATCTCCATATATTTTTGCTTGGCCGCCAAAATGTCCGCGCTGAGATTATGCAAATTGACATTAAAGTCAGGGTCTTGATATAGCCCGCTTTTTTGCCGCTCTGCCAGCAGCCCCTTGAGCTGGTCAAAATAGCCGCGCCCTGGCTGCGGCCTGGCCATAAAGTCGTCCAACTGCCCTGTCTTTTCTGCTTCACGCAAGGCGGCGAGATACGGCCTGGCTTCATCAATCACTTTGGAGATGTCTACGCCGCGCAAAAATTTTACCCCCTTATGCTCGGTCGTGCCAAAACTGCGCAACAAGTCCCACTGGCCAGGCTCTAAGCCGTAATTGTCAAACAGCCTGCGCATTTTAGGGTCAAGCTGGTCAAACGGCAAATCACGGACGCGGGCAAAATTGGCCATGGTCTCCATGCCAAAGGCATGTTTGATGGCCTGCGTCCAGGCTCCCAGTCCGCTCCAGGCCAAGGTGCGGTCAGCAATTTTACCTGTGCGGGTCGCGGCCTCGACCGCCCCGCCAAAGCGGGTTTCCGTCGCAACCATAGACATGGCACTGTCCAGGATCAGGCCTGACCTGACGGCAAAATGGCGGTCTTCTGCCTGGATATATTTGAAAATATCCTTGATAATAAGTTGCTGATTTTTCATGCCTGCAAATTTCAGTGCTGCCTTGAAGGTGGCAATATCGCCAATAGCTGACAGGGTGGCAGAACCCAGCTTGGTGGCCACCTGCCAGTTGCGCACCGCCTTGCCAAAATTGGCACGCCCTTGGTCAACAGGACTGTCCAGCACCCCGCGCGCAATATCAAAATGGTCATCGAGTTTTTTAAGCCCCCTGCCAACATAATCGTCATGGCTGAGTTTGCGCCCTGTCAGGGTTTTGACAAAAGGCCTGCCCTGCTCATCCCTGCCATCGACAGGTAAAGCTGAGGCTTGACCAAGACGGGACTTGCCCAGCTCTTGCTCAATCAGGCCGCGCATATAATTTTGCATCGCCGCAGGGTTTGGCCCTAATATTTCCATCGCGGCAATGTCACGGCTGAAGCCCTGGAGATGGCGCATCATGCTATGAAAGCCAAGGTCTGCGCCATGCGTCCCAGAGACATTACCAAATTGCTCGGCATATTTCAGCCAGTCATCTGCATTTTTGAAATTTAGAAAACGCGCTTCACTGCCCTGTTTATACAGCGCGCCGCTGCCTTGCACCTGCAAACTGGGCTGCCTGGTGTTCTGGCCATTGGTGACAATGGTTTCATAAATATGTTGCAAGCTGTCATGCCACTGCTGGTCATTCATGCGCTGGCCTGTGATATGATGCACGGTCTTATTTCTGTCCAGCAGCGGGCTGATAACATCAAACCAGTCCTGAAATGTCACCTTGCTGACCGCCATCTGGTCATGGCTTTGCGGCAAGCCCCATTTGTCCATTTTGCCGATCATGCCGCCTGCCCTGTTAAAGCGGCCGCGCAAACCCTCATGGGTTTGAAACCAGGCGGTTGCCATTTTTTCAGCCTGAAGATTGCCCGTTTTTTCGCCAAAGCTTTCGCGAATAATATCATGCAACAGACCCATTTTTTGCTTGGGCGTCACACCCATTAATTTGGTGCGTTCAAATTCGCGGGCAAATTCGCTCATCCGCGTCATCGCCTGGCCAAGAATTTCGGTCTCCCTTTGGGCTATCGCGCTATGCTTGGCCGTGCCAAAATTTTCCATATGGCTCAAAGCAGCGGCAACCATGTCATGCTGGCCTTTGGCATTTTTATGGCGCATCATATCGGCCTTGACCCGCTGCGCTGCGACAAGCGTGAGAACGGCGCGGCGTTTCTGTTCAATATATTGCGCCCGTTTCGCGGCTTGTTCTTCAGGCGTGCCCCTAAAATTAGGCTCTGCCTCTGGCGTTGCTTCAGGCCGCTGGCCAGGCAGGGAAACAGGGTCAGAGCCAGACCGCATAATTTGCTCTACGGCCTGCTGAATTTCCGCTTCATCCAGCCCGGCCTGTTGCCCCTTCGCCCTGATCTGCTCTATCCGCACCGCTGACTCCAGGCCAGATTTTGCGGCAAACTCCTGGCCTATCTGATTGAGAAAATCATCCAGATTTTGGCTTTGCGGCTGTTGCCCTGCCCCCTCTGCCCCTGGCTTGTCTTCCCAAGGCGCGTCCTTGGCCAGCTGGTCCAGCTCCGCCTGGTCTTGCGCGCTTCTGCCGCC
Organism: Alphaproteobacteria bacterium; assembly: GCA_024279735.1. GTDB lineage: Bacteria > Pseudomonadota > Alphaproteobacteria > Rhizobiales > JAJRRF01 > JAJRRF01. The sequence goes on along the minus strand of JAJRRF010000166.1, from coordinate 29,727 downwards.
CTTGCCCAAAGCCTGGTCAGCCTCGGCCAACGCCTTGCGCACCCCGTCCAGGGCTTCTTCTGGGTCTATGCTATAGGTGATACGCGGGTCACTGCCGTCAAATGTGCCACGGTTAAACAAGCTCTTAATTTGAGTGGGTTCAAAGGCAATATAACTTTTACTACCCCTGCCCTCAACGGCGTTGGTATAGACAATCCCGTCATAGCCCTGCCTTTGCAAATCAGCCCTGATAATATCTGCCTGTTGCTTGACACCAATATTCTGAATCTCCAAAATATTATTTGGATGCAATTTATATTTTTCCGCCGCCGCAATGCGTTTTCCCAAATCTTTATCAGCTGACATGACTGCTGCCTGAACGTCTTTACTTACCACACCTTTGGGGGCATGCCAATTGATATAGTCTTCTGTGTGCAAAGGGTTTTTAATAGAAAGTACAACTGGCAATATCTGGTCAGCTTCCTTATAATAACGTCCAGCCTCCTTGGCATATTGTTTTTGGGCAGGCAATCGGTCGCTTGCCGCCTGTGATGTGCCAAAGTGCATTCCTAAGTCACCTGTCCCTGGCCTAAATGTTTCAAATTCTGCATTTGTAGAATGATATAAAATCAATGGCTCATTACTTTTTGTCACCACCTTTGAGCCGCCAAACCATGACCTGAAAGCCTCCCCATTGAATGTTTCAGGATATTTTGCTACAATTTTCTGACCAAGACCAACCAGCGAGGATAATTTATTGAACCAAGAGCCGCCATCATCAATCAAGAATTCATCATTTTTTAAATGGCTGGATGACTGGATGTCTAGGGACTCTATCCCTGGAGGAATATCAGCTGAATTATATGAATCGTTTCGCCCTTGCCCGCGCGGTACAGCTGCTGATCGGGTATTCGCCCGTGTTTGGCTTTGGCTGTCCTCCCCCTTTTGGCGGCTCAAGTCCTGGCTGCGGCGCGGTTCAAGCGAGTAAGCCATCCCCTGCTTAACACTTTTGCGCATCTCATCAGTAATGCGCAATACCCCATTTGGGGTATTGGTATCGGCAAAATCTGGCAAAATCTCAAACTCAACCTTACCGCCCCATTTCTTGGTGAATTTATTTAAAAAGCGCGGTATTTTCTGGTCATATTCTAGCCTGAACCCTTCCGAAGGCAATTTATAGTCCGCTTTATTTTCGGCTATTCCGCTTATTTTTTTTGCTTTGGTTTCGTTAAAAATATCAGCCGCAAGTTGAGGGCTGATTCCTTGTTCAATCTCTTTTAAAGTCAAGGGTTTATCTACGCCGTCAAGCGTAATCTTCTTGCCATCAGACTTCCAGCTTATTTGTTTGGGCAAGTTGTAAAACCTACCTTCGGAAACGTCTGCAATTTGTGCGCCCCTGTTCCAGCTAATAGCCTCATAGCCATTATCGACCGCATGACGGAGCATCTTCTTGAGGGACATCTCCATCCAGCGATCTCCCTTAAATGGGGCGTCAGATACGCCGGCTCTTAGGGTGGGTTTGGCAGGGGGTTGCGCAAAGACCTGATCCGCGAATTTTTCTATTTTCACTAAAATTTCAGGATATTTGGACAAACCGTCTTCTAAACTATCAATTTTTTGTTTTGCTTCAGCAAACTCCCCTCTTTCTAAATTGTAAAGCAAGCTATCAATATTCCTGCTTAAAGCAGGATTTGAATCTGCTAAAACGCTTTCTACAGTTTGAATAATATCATTTTGCTGATTGATTAATTTATTGTTTGATTCTTTGTTTTCCTCACGAATTAACCTGTTTCGCTCTATCAAAGAGGATTTTTCACTGGCAGTATTGTATCCAATATCTGCCCCCGAATTATGCCAATCTGATTGCACCTCTTCCAGATAAAGCAGATTTTCACCTTTGGCTGTTATTCGGTCTTTATGACGTATATGAGCAATAGTATTATTTGGACCAAAATGTTGATCATCAAAATTTTCCCCTCGTGAACTCACCAGCTCTATCGTTGTCTCAGTATAGTTATCGCCGCCTTTTTGTGTGTTTTCAGCATATTCTTTTTCAAAAAAATAATAATTATCATTTAAATAAGTTGAAATCTCCTCCTGTCCCCATTCGTGGTCAGGATGGAACTCCATATCAAAAACGGGATTATCTGGGTCAGCAGCAGGATGATAAATATTATACTCATCATACTCATTTTTTTGGGCATATAATTTATGTGTCCCAGCCTGAATCTGGATTTTATCATCAAAGATAGTGCGGCTTGGCGTCGATTGAATTTCATTACTGGTAGAATTTTTGCGCAAAACTATCTCATTTTGCTTGATATAATCAGCCACATCCTGCTTGCTTACACTGCCCTTCTGTTCGCCAAGCCAATCCAGAACGCCATTCCATTCCAGCTCATCTTTAGATATGCTTGGCATTTTTGAAATCATAGCTTGCCACTGCTTGGCAGGGGCTTTGTTCTGTTTCACGGCCTCAATACCGCGCGTTAGATTAGAGTAGAAAGTTGGGGCTGGCTCAAGCGAATAGGCAATTCCATCCTGCCCTTGGACATTCTGCGTCCGCCGCCCAATCTCACCGCTTTCTATCCGCCTAAACACATCTTCTGCGGTCTGGAATCCCATGCCGCGCAAGGCATTGCCTGTCTTTCGGAGAAAATCCAGCAGCTTGTCCAGGATGGTGTTGACTTGCTGCCCCAGGTCTTCCCCTGCCTTGCGGCGTTCTGCCAAATGGGCAACCACTTCCTGGTTCAGAAGTTCCGCCAGGTCAGAGCGGCCAGCATAGGCCTGGCCATACAGGTCTTGTCTGGTCATATCACCATTAATTTTTTCCGCCATAATGCCAGCTTGTTGACCAGCATCAAGTAAAACTTTCCATTCCCTGTCTGTAAACAGCCCTAAATCCCGCAGGGCATGAATTTCTTCATGGCGCAATTTGGCGGCTGGATCGGCGTTGTGCATTGCCACCTGGATGAGATTTTTCGCCCTGTCCCAGGTGGCAGTGACAGCGGCAGCATCCACAGACTTCGCCGCGCCTTCTGGCAGGTCAATCACCTTGACCAGCTCCGCCCGCACAGGCTCAGGCAGACGCTGCACGATGGCGGCAAAATCGGCAGGGCTTTCCGCATTTTCGGGGAACTCATCAAACCGCGCGGCCAATAAGTCGCCCTGATTTTCAGCTTCAGGACTGCCAGGTTCAATGGTCAGGTCATCTGGCTTTTTCGGGTTTATCAGCCCTTCCAGCCCTTGTTTGCTATACAGCTCCTCTACATCTTCCATAAAGATTTTGCGGGCTTTGGTGACGGATATATCGTCATGCGCCATCATATGAGCCGCACGGCGCAAAGCATCAGAGACGGGGCCATGGGTGCTGGCCAGCTTTTCCACCAGCTCCGCCATTTGCGCGGATTGCAGGGATTTTTGCGCATTGGCATCCTTATTGACCTTATTGCCAACCGCCTCGACCTGCGCCGCATTGTCATTGATTGCTGCCAACAGGCGTTTGTTCTGCTTGAAATTTTTCAAAGCATCACTGAGAATTTTTGTCCTTGCGGGCAATAAAGACAATTTGGCGGTCTCTTCACCAAATAACGTCATTTGGGTGAGTTCCTCATGGCCTGCCTGCAAGGCCTGGCCAATAAAAATGCGGGCTTGCGCTTCGCTGGATAAATCTGCCTTGGCCATTTGCTGCAAAATATCAACATGCAATTCTTGATCTGCCACCAACCGCCCGACAAGCGCGGCATGGTTTTCTGGCACAATCTCGTTAATCACCAGGCCAAAGGCATCATCTGACAAATTTGCCAACCCCTTGGCATGGGTCATCTTGGCTGAATTTTGCGGCACACTATTATCAATCAATTCAGGCGCACTACGCATTAGCCTGGCATAGTCCAAAGCTGTGCCAGAACCTTCCTGAATATTTTTTTTCGCCGCCTGTTCTCGCACTTGCTTTGGTGTCCAACCATCACTTTCCTTAAAGATCATCGCATCAAGACTAATCTCGTCTCCCTGCCTGGCTAACCGCTTGGCAAGTCCGAGCCGCTGGTGGCCATCAGCAATAATATAATCGCCATTATTACGTTGGAAAATCATGGTTTTTCCGCTGGCTGCTGGATTCCACTGACCAACATCGCCAAGGCGGCTGGTGACACCCTCGCCATCACCGCCCTCCTTAAACTGGAACGTCTTGGCATCGGCCTGTATTTGGGAAGGTTTCAGCTGTTGGCTGGTATAGGGCTTGCCTTCTAATGTCCCAGAGGGCGGCAAGGGATGTCTCGCCCCGTCCTGCAATGATTGCCCCCCTTCTTTCTGCGGCTTTGGCATCACTGCGGGCGGTTCGTCCTGGTCAGTGACATGACGCTGCGCCTGGACTTCGGCGGCGGTATCATCGGCGGCGTGCAGGCCTTCAGGCACGGCGCGGCCATCTTCCCCCTCGAGAAAATTTGCCGCCCCTCTTAATTCATCGTCAGCAATAGCGGCGTTGCCATCGCCGTATTCAGCCCGCGCCTGACTCAAGGCCTGCGCCTGGTCAGGGTCCACCTGATGCACAGCTTGCAGCAATGACTTATAATCCTTGCCAAGCAACGCCTTGTGCAACGGGTTATTGCCGGGTAGGTGGCCAGCAGCTGCCTCTATAATCTCATAAGCCTGCGCCTGATTTTCGGCCTCATCCAATCCCTTCAGGCCGCCATAAAAGGCATCGGCTTGCGCCTGGCTTGGCTTGCCGTCAATCTTGCCCTTCAGCAACTTGCCGCCGCGCCATGCGCCGCGCACTCCTGCATCTATGCCAAAGCCAAAGGCAAAGGCCATCCCGACATTTTTAGCAGCTTCGCCCCAGCCATATTTCAGCCCCGCTTCCTTGCGCCATTGCTGTGACAAGGGCTGGATCGCGGCTTCACCCGCCGCGCCAATCAGGCCATTAATGACCCCTGCCCGCACCACCTGATAAGCCCCCTGACCAACCGCCTTGGTCATGCCAAACGGGGCAAGGCCCAAATTAATCGGGTCTTGCATACCGCCGACAAATGCGCCCCCAAAGCCCATGACACTGTTAAGCATGGACTGGTTGCGGCCTGATACATCACGCAGGCGTTTATCAGCCGCCCGCGAGACCTCATGCCCCGCCGTTTCAGGGTCAGTCATCCATTTTTCATAATATTCTGGATATTGCTGTGCCAGTTGCTCTATCCTGGAAACTGTCTGGCGATAGTCAGTCACAGCCCGCAATTGCAGCTGCTGCATTTGTTCAGGATCAACGCCGCCAAAAGTGGGCATAAACACGCCATCAAATAGCGGTAACGTTATTTTTTGGCCACTGGCCTTCTCGATGCTGGCCAGCTTATCTTCCCAGCCTTTCCTGACAGCCCTCTGCTTCATGATAGAGCCATTATCATAGAGCTGGTCATCCCGCATCGCGGCGTACATTTCAGCCCCGCTAGTGGCTGGGCCTTTTGAAATATTGCCTTGCGGCGCGTCTTCAAGTAAAAGCATATTTTATCCTGTAACTAAAAGGGAAGAAAGGGCATCATCAAAGGCAAACCCGCGCTTTGCCGCTTGCTTGTGAGTTGCATCATCGCTTTATAGTCGAGTACCCAACGGCCACCATCTGCCCCTGCCAAAAAGCCTTGGGCTGTTTCAAGCTGGTATTTACCATCGCCAATATAATGCAGCTGGCCGTCTTTAATTTCAGCCGCCGTAGCCGCTGTGCCATTGCCATGCTTTGGATTGCCTAGCTTGGTCAAATCCTCATCACGCATAGCCTCAACCAACGGCCTGAACTGCTTTGCCTCAACAAAAGGCGGAATGATGGTCTGGCTGGCTTTGCCCCAGAGATAGCCACCGTCTTCTGTGTGAATACCTCCAAAAGTCTTGCCATTTATCACCTGCTCCCCAAGGGCTATCCGCATCGCCTTGTGAAAATCAGCCTCATCCACTTCCGTCCTGCCTGTTGTGTTCGCGCTTATTTCAGCAATCGCACCAGCCAGTGCCATTATGCTATCCTGCGTTTTTCCCCGTCCGCGCAAAAGTGACTCATAACCTGAGCTGGCATAAAATTCCTTGGCCTTTTTTTGTGACAAGGCAGCCCCCATATACTCCTTGCCACTGCGTCGCCGCTTGATATGGTCTGCAATTTGCGCCACCATGTCAGGGGTGGCTGCATTTTGTGCCATTGCCCCAAGCTGTGCCAGCATTGGTGACTTGTCAAACACTTGCGCCAAAATCGCCTGGCTATGACTTCCCGCCGCTTCGGTGATATTGCCAAGCAAGGCGACAAACTGCTCACCGCCGTCATAAGCTGAAGCCAACATTTGTTGCTTTTCGGCAGGATTTAAGTAAGGCGGGGTAATATTAAAATCATCGCCAATGGTGATAGCCGTGGCAATGCGGTTTTCCAGGCTGGCCTGAAAATTCTGCCGGTCAAGCGGTTCAATAGCATAACGGCCTGTCTTGGCTGCCCATTTAAGCGGGTCGGTCTTTAGCTCCTGGCGCACGGTTGCCAGGATTTTTTCGCCCATATCCAGCTCATCGGATAGTTGCAGGCGTTCCTCTGTGCCAAGCCCTGTGTCTTGAGCCAGTTTCGCCCGCTTCTGTTCCAGCATCCCTGCCATTTTGCCTGGATGTTGCATCTTGAAGGATTGCTGGAAATTGTTAAGACGGTTGATTTTTTCATATTTTTGATACACCTCTGGGTCTGCGTTGGTGGCCCAGTCCAGTTCAAAACGCCCCATATCCTCAACATTGAGGTTATGACCAGACTCAACCAGTTTTTGAAATTTTTTAACTTGCCCTTCCAGGGCTTTGACCGCCACCTTGCGGCCTGACTGTTCCTGTTTCAAATGCTTGCCCAGGCGCAATTTTAGCTTGTCGAGGCCGTCACGGTCAAAACTTGCGGCTATTCCCTTGCTGTCTTGCCACTGGCTTTCCAAATCCTGGACAAATTTTTCCTTGGCCTCCAGCCCTTCCAGCCGCTCAAACGTGCCAGAAATGCGGGCAATGGTGATATTGTCCTTCAGACCTTTGAGCTGCTTTTGCTGCTGCTTTGGTGTGAAAAGCGGCTTGCCGTCTACGGTTCTGGCCTGGAGCGAGGCTTGCACCGCGCTATAGTCTGACGCCATATAGTCTGAAGCCACAGGATCAAGGCCAATATAATAGGCATCCTGTTCCATCGTCTTGACGCGGTCGGTCAGATCAGCCTTGGTGCTTTGCAGATATTGGGCATTGACGCGCTTGACCTGCCTGCGGGTGGCACGGCGCATAAAGGTATGGGACGCGCTGCTATAGCTGCCCTGTAAATCTGCCCCAAGGCGTTTGTCAATTTTATTGGCCTGGCCAATATAGCCTTTGGCTGCCCCTGACAGGGCTTTTTTGAGCGCCGCAGGATCATCGCCGTATTTTTCAAACGCCGCCGCAAGATCATTGCGCATCCCTGAGCGCAGGCGGTTGCCAGCGGTCTTTATGCCTGCCATATCAAAGGCATTGCCGCGAATAGTATTATCACGGCGCGGCCTAAATTCGTTATCCATGCCAGCGGTCAGGCCGCTTTCATAGCCCTCTGTTTGTGCGGCCTTGTCTGCCAACTGGCCAAGCTGGCTGGCCTGGCGGTCAAAGCCGCGCGCAAGATCGTCAAACAATGCCCCTGCCCCAATATCATGGCCGCCTGGGTCAAGACTGGCGGTTGGCGCAACCGTGCGGGTATCATTTGCCAAAGGCATCTGGACGGGACGGCGGTTGGTGTTTGCTGGCATATTAACAATCCTCCCCCTGTAAGGGGGCGTCTCGCCTTTGCGGCGTGGGTTTTGGTATCAAGCCGCATAGCCCTTGCCCGTTGGGGATGACCTTGCAATCTGTGGGCTTTTGTCCCGCACGGCTCAATTGTTTGTTCCTCGCGTTGCCCCGCCCATTAGGGCGAAAGGCCGTGCGCCATTCAGCACTTAAAAAAAACATCCTATCCCCTTCTGCTAATATCTGTCAGATAACGGCCTGCGGTGCTGACTCCTTTCACGCCGTAGCGCAATGCACTAAGCGCGCCGCGATTGGCGGCTTGTTGGCCGCGATAACGTTGGCCAGCGGCTGCGATTGCGCCGTTATTCATGGTCATGTCAATATTATATTGGCCATCATTGAGGGTATCTTGATAGAGCGTTTCGGGCGTGCCATAGCTAATATCAACGCCGCTGCCTGCAAAGGCAACCCGCTGGCTGGCCAGATTGCGGAGCATGTCTTTACGAATGCCAACGGCGGCATCACGGCTTTTCAGCTCCTCGCCTTGCGCATTGAGGTTTGCCCATTCTTGCTGGGTCTGCCCTGTATTATAGGCAGAGATACCGCCGACCACAGACGACAAAACACTGCCAGCGGTCATCAGCCCTTGCATACCTGTAAGGGCCGCGCTGCCTGTTGCCAGCAGACCGCCCCCCGTGCCCATTGCTGTAAACAGACCCATCACCATTGAAGCCATTTTTAAATCCTCGCTTTGCTCGTCTCGCCTTCAGGCGCAGGCTTTGGTTTCAAGCCGCTATGGCCTGCCCGTTGGGGATGGTCATCACTTGATTCACATTGATCCCTTTCGGCTCAAATTTTGCTTGTACTTAGTACACCTCGCTTCTTGCGATTATTTGCCCTATGATCAAGCCAATGCTTAGCCTCTTCCAATTTTGTGATAGCAATAGCATTTTCACGGCATTTAAAATCCCCAGATTGAAAGCCCTGAATTCTATCAATAATCATGGCCAAAAGATCATCATGATGCACACCATTTAAACCCACTTCTTTTGTAGGGCCTTGCTGAAAATGTATTTCACAAATTGCATTATTTCTAACGACAGCAGGAATAGCATTGTTTGCATCTGTTAGATCAAAACCAGCAGGAATCGTTACATATAAATGCGAAGCCCCACCATTTGAAGGCTCATCAAGTGCGATCACTTTAGTGAACATTTGTGTTCCAATTTCCAACTCTCTTATTGTTGGCTTTCCTTGTTTAGGTGTTTCGTCTACCATTTTTTACGTCTCCATTAAAATTGAGCGTACCAGCACGGGGGCCGGGACGGTTCGGGTGAGTTCTATTGTGGGGTGATAGCCGCACCCCTTGCGGTTTTGCAGGCGTTTTTCGCCTGTAAATAAATCGCCCATCATCGGCATATCAAGAACCCTGTCGCCAAAACTGCGTAATGGCACAGGCCGCGCGGGGCCGTCATTGGCTGATAGCTGCAAATCACCTGTCTTTATCAGTGAGAGCCAGACCGTATGAATGCGCCGTTTGCGCCGCACTACATCGCCGTCCCTGGTGCGTTGCACCATCGGCATCGGTCGTATTTTTAGCTCTGGCAACAGGCCGACTTCCACTTGGCTGGCTGGCTTGTCCAGAATAATCTGGCCATTTTGAACAATATCAGGTCCCCAGGGGTTGCCGTCTGCCACCGCCCAAACCGTCTTGCCTTCCAAATGCTCCAGGCCAGATATGACTTGGGTTGGATTGGCAAAATAAAAATGTTTTGCGCCGTCCAGCAAACTTTCTGTGTCCCAATGCTCCAGGCAGACCTGGCCATTGCGGCGCACCGCCAGCCAGACCTCATCATTATCATCGACATCCGCCGCCAGATAATCGCCGTCTGTGATGCATTGCGCGGCGGCAACCACAGATTGAGAGCGCAACAATGTCAGCAAGGTCATGCTGCCATCTGCGTTTATCAGGAATACCAGATTACCCTCACTGGTTTCCGCCGCCCGCCTGACGGCAATGTCTACCACATTGGTCAGCAGGTGGCTGGCCAGCAAGGTGATGGCCTCTGCTTTGTAAGACAGTTCTGCGTCACTGAATAAAAAATCACGCAACACCGTGCCTGTTTTTTGCACAAAAACGGTTGAGCCTTCGATAAAATGCACCCCTGCCCCTGGCCTAATGCCGTGGCGGGTGGCAAGTACGACGTTTAGCGGCTTGGTGGCATCGACTGTTCTGGCTTCAATAAACCACTCGGCCTGGTCGGTAAAAAATTGCAGGTGGCGGCCAACAAAAATGCGGTAAATAATTTGCGGAAAACCCGCATCAACGCGGTATTGCATCGCGTCTGTTGCCAGGTCGCCCTCGCCCTTGTTGAAATTAAAAATATCGCCATTGACGCTAAACAGGATCACATCTGGCGCGGCTTTAAATCCTGCTAAGATTAGGCGCGACTGGTAGAACACGCCGCATCTTGGCCAGCCTAAAGCAGCATCCATTACGTCATCAGGCACATTTTCAAGAACAGGAAAATCATGGTTCCAACTGTTATCCCTGCCTTGCCGTTTCAAACGCACAGGGCGAATATCAGGATGGAATAGCAGCACGGTCGCGGATTCTTGAGTATGCGTGACCATTGGCAACTGGTTAGACGTTGCATCCCCTGGCACTGAGGTTTGCCAGTTGCCATTTTTAAAAATATCTATATTTTGAGCCGTAATTGCCAGGGTATAAACCCCATTATTCATCAGTTTGACAGGGCTGACTGTCTGTGTTTCAGACCACATTTTGAGGCGTTCAATTTTTATTTCACCAAGATCAGTCGCACCAACTAAATCAAACACAGTTATACGCCAATAGCGCGCCTGCACAGTGCCTGTTTGCTGAGCAAAACGGCGTGTGCGGGGCGTTCGAGTTAGATCGTGGGCAACGCCTAATTGCGTCCAGCTTGCATTATCCAGACTATATTCTAACTTAATTTTACAAACGGGCTTGCCGTTGCGCCTGGCGAGATCTCTTGCTGCTTTGGCTTCTGCTTCTTCACGCTTTAGTTTTTCTTCTGCTGTTTCTTCTGCTGGCGCATCCGCGCTTTGCGCGGCTTGTTCTGGCGCGGCATAAAAGCCAAAAATATCAAAACTGGCGACAGACTGGACTAAACCCTGGTCAAACTGGGCAAATATATTAGGCAGGTTTGCGGGCGATTTTGTCAGCAACGGCGTATTGACATTCAGAGCCTGCAAAACATTTCTAAAAATATGCTTATGGGCATGACCTGCGCGATTGCGCACCCCGCCCTGAGGCAGGAACTCAATATTCACGCCTGTTTCAAGACCCGCATTATATTGCTTCAGATCATACCGATCTTTAAGCAGCGGGTCTAAAACGCCTGATGTCAAAGCATTACGTACTTCGGGCATTATTGAACTCCTCGCTTTGCTTGTCGCGCCTCAAGGCGCGGGCTTTTGTACCAAGCCGCTATTTTTTACCTGTTGGGGATGTCCGCGCTTTGTAGGGCACATTGATCCCTTTCGGCTTGATTGGTGTTAGCACTTAAAAACGTCTGGCCCTGAGCAACATACTGTCTTGCCTGCCAAAAGCTTTGCTTGGTTTTGAGCTGGCTTCGCGGCTTCTGGCTGTTTCAAACAAGCCGCCCATGCCGCCTTCCCTTGGACTGCCAAAGGCTTTTTGATAGTGCATTTGTGACAGTGATTTATCTTCACGTACCGACAGGGCAATTTCTGACATCATCGCCGTCAGCACCATTTCTGTAAAATAGCCTGGCCAATTCAGCGGATTAGGCAAATGGACATATTCAATCCAGAGTTCTTCCGCGTCTGCCCAAATATCTGCTTCCCGCAAGGCAAAGCATTTTAGGGGGACATTGCAGGACTTTTCATCATAGACCGTTGTTGGCGGCCCTACCCTGTCAGGAGGCAGTTTAAAGGCATATTTATATTGCTGCTCTTGTCGCTGGTCTTGCGGCGGCAAAGACAATTTGGGCAGCCGGGCGAGGCCTTGGCAGAAATGCCAATCATACAGCGAGATCAGATTCGCACAAACACCATCATAAATATTTATGATGGTGTCCGCGCCGTCCGCCCCCTCGGACGCAATGGGTTCAAGACCAATGCGGCTAAGTGCCTGGTTGCATATGTCAATTCTTATCATTCACGCTCCAAGGCCGCCAAGGCCATTCCTCGCAATAACTCCAAACTATTATCACTCAGCAGCACTGATCGTAACAGCTTGGCCGTCATTGGTTGCGACAATGTAAAATTTGAGAACAGGGTCAGAACCAACAGCCATTGAGGCCATAATTGGCTCACCAATTTCCAGAACGTCTGCAAAATTATCAAAATAACCGTCGGCCTCGACATGGACGATACTATCATCTGTTGCCAAGTGCCAAATGCACATGACCGAACGGTTGGGCAGTGACCCGCCATCCCCCATACGGTTCATGCGGCTATCATTTTTTATCAGTGCTGCCATAACGATACCCTTAATTTATTATGCAAATGCCAGGGGCGCATTGCCCTTGACCAAAAACTCAACCACGCCTTCTTTGTCCAGCACCTCTGCCCCCATCCGCATACGGCTATTGACGGTATAAGCGGTGCGGTCATTGTCCCAAACAGTATTAGAGCGAATATCATAGACATCACCGCTGGCCAGGGCAGAATAGTGATACATGTAGAAACGATCTTTGGCGTTTAATGTGCCCTTGACGCGCTTGGGCATCCCGAGACGGGGAAACAGGTCATTATAAGCCATCATCCAATGCACGCCATTCCAGGTTTTTTTGGTCATTTTTTTGGCAAATGGCAGGTCAGGCCCAACATAATCAGCCTCTATAAAAGCCTTATGGGTCAGCAAGTTATTCCATTGACGTGATGGCAAGGGGCAAAACACATTACCGTCCCAAGGCACATCCTTGTCCTGCATGGCATCACAGGCCTCCAAAGCCATATCTGCTGTCAGTGGTTGATTGCCATCGCCAATAATAGTGCCATACTGACCTGCGCCTTGGTCTAATGCGGTGTAACAAATACGGTCTTTTTCACGGCCAAAAGCATCGGCACTTTCTTGGGATAAAGAGTCTTTATCCTCTGGTGTCATCTGCTCGGTATCATCTTCCGACAACAGGTAAAAAATCTGACTGGCCTGGGTCTCCAGGGTGATTGTGCCCATCTCTGCATTTTGCGGGGCGGCCTTGCCTTTGCGCACCAAGGGGCGCACTTTCAGTTTTCCAATATTGCGGAGGGTCAGGCTCTTGCCATCAATAGACTTGACCTTACGGTGCGTGCCTGCCATAAAATTTCCGCCATTTTGATAACGGCGGATCACTTCAGCACTTTGCTCTTCTACAAACCAATTTATGGCTTCGTCTGACATTTATTTACCCTACCTTTTTTAACTTTACGATTCTGTTTTTAAAAGACTTTTTGCCAGCCTGTCTGTTTCGGCACGATATTTCGGGTCATAATTGGCATGATTTTGGCTATCGTTACGTGGGTCAGAACGGCGACGGGCAAGGTCGTCTTTTGTGAAGGCTGTTGGCACAGACGGATCACCGCCTGTCTGCACCCCGTGGCCTGCCATTGCGCCCTTTAGGGCTTCAATGATGGCGACATTTTCAGGGGCGGCAGTGGCAAAATTTGTCAGGCTGATTTTTTGTTGCGCCGTCAACACATGGCTGTTTTCCAATCCCTGGACAAAGGTGGCTGCTTCATTGACGCGCTTTTGTCCTGACGCGGCACCGCCGCCATTTTCAGCCAGGGCATTCCAAAATTCATCTGGGCTGACAGGCTTGGCAACCAGCCCTTTATCAAGCCAATCATTCATAACTTCTGTGATAATGCTATTGGCGGCCTCATTGCTGAGACCATGCTTATGGGCAATATCTGACCAGCCGATCAGGGCGGGATCATCCGCAGGATTACCAGGGAAACTATCTTTAAGCTTTTGATCAAACTCAAATTTGTAATCTGCTGGTGTTTCAGGCGCTGCGTTTTTAGACTGCGCTGCCAACATTTTGTCAATGGTTTCCTGGTCATTTGCGCCCAGCAGATCATCTGGCAAGCCTTCTGGCTGGTATGATTTTGTCTCTGCCTTTTCAGGGGGCTGTTGGTCATTCCCTGAAGCGGGGTCTGAAGCGGGCGGCGTTGCTGGATCAGCCTGGTTTTGCGCTGGATCAGCACTGCCTGGGGCTTCTGGCGTTGTCACCAGGCCGCCATAGCTGGCATCATGACGTGAAGCAGGCGGCGGAGCTTCTGCCGCGCCTGAATCTGCACCAGCCCCAGCCCCTGTTTCAGGCGCAAAGGCAATGAGGGGTTTACGATTCACTATCAGCCTCCCTGTTAATGGCTTTCATTTTTTTGCCGTGGCGCACCACGTCAATCATTTGCATCACAACCGCATTTTGACCTGCGCGAAACGCGCCGCGCAAGGCCACCTTTTCCAAGGTCTCATCATCAATGTTAAAGCTGGAGCGTTGGATAGTAGACGCTTCAAGATAATCCAGAAGGCGTTTGCCCTGGTCTGTGTCCAGCACTGACACAAACAGGTCGGCCATTCGGTCAAAGGCATTTTTCATATTTTTGATCTCATCTGACTGGGACAAGGGAGGATTGGATAGTCCGCCGAGTTTGTCCCATGATGAGGGAAGTTTGGAATTATTTTGCATGATGCAAGCATAACCCCGCGTCAAAGCTGTCACATGACAAAATTTTAAAATAAGTCACAAACTGGCTAGGGCTGGCGTGTTTCAGCCGCAAAGACCGCGCCCAAATTTAGACCGGCAAGCCAGGCGGCGGGGCTTCGGCCTGCTGTTGTCCGCCGCCTTGCTCTGCTTGCTGGGCTTGTTGTTGGGCGGCCAGCATTTGGGCAACCAGCTGGGTGATTTGCTTCATGTCTTCCTTGGTGGCGATATATTGTTCAGGCACGCCCATTTTGCGGCCTATATCTGGCAAGGTCTTTTCCAATCGCACGGCCAGCATCATCGCTTCCTGGCCTGCCATTTGGCCGATCATGGACAGCCAATCAACAGTAGCCTTGACTTCCAAGGCCTGCATCTGGTCTGCCATTGGTGAGACAATCTTGATTTTATAAAGCAGCTGGTCGATATTGACATCGCGCGGCAACTGGCCAGCATCAAATAATATTTCTATTGCGCGCTGGACTATTGGCCGCACGGTTTCCATGGTTTGCCGGCCAAATACCCCGCCCAGGTCGCGGTTATGGACGGCGCGGCGGTCTGCAATTTCGGTTGGGCTTCTGACTGCATCGGACTGGCTATAGAGCGGTTCATCAAACATGGCAGTCTGAACTTGTTGCCGTTACTCGGCTATCACCACAGACGACACATCAAAATTATTTGGCACGGGCAAAGGCTGGATGGATGACCCCGCGCGGCCACCTGTATGGCGCACTGGCCAGAATGCCCCTGGTTCTTGGCGGGCATTATCAGGATTAAATACCTGGTCATCCTTGACCATCCAAATCGGCATCACGGCGAAGGCGGCGGCCATTAGTGCCAATTCCTGAGCCTTGTTCAGCACCTTGACAAATGGCAGGGAGATCATGGCAGGGCCACGGCCAAACGGCTCCCCCGGGACAACGAACCAGCGCGGGATAATCCAGGGCGATGTGCGGCTTTCTTCGGTAAAAATTGGCGGCTGGTTGTCTTCATCATCAGCGCACCAGACTGTGAGCTGCCATTTTTTGCCCTGCCTTCGGGTATATTGATAGACCTTGACTTCTTGGTCAGGCTCTTCATCCATCAGCTTTTTTATTTTGTCGGAAAATCTGCCCTTCGGCCACTGCTCTTTCAGTTCATCGGCGGGGATCATACGCGGCCAGACCACGCCGCGCAATCTGTTACGGGTATCATATTCTGGGGTGACTTCACGAATAGAGACGCACATTGCATCCAGCACATCATCGCCTTGCTCAGGATCACCTTTATTGAGCAATAAAGCTGCCGTGCCGCTGGCCAAGTCCAGGCCTGCCTCATGCTTAGAGGTGGCAAAACTGCCCGTATTAAGACCTGCCTTGACGATTTTACTGACAATATCCAGGCTTTCCTTTTCGGCTTTAATTTGATCGTCTGCCTCATCACCTGCTTCATTGCGTATTGCCAGTTCCAGCACGGGGCCGACATCCAGCTCAAAGAAATTTTCAGGCAGAATTTGTTCGGCAAACATGCCTGCAAAGCGGAAAACCGCCTTTGGCGCGGTGGCATCAAAGATGTCATCTGTCAGATTATCACCGACATTTGCCTTATTGTTGCCTGCGCGGGTATTGGCACGGTAAGGGATAATATATTTATTCACCTGGTCAAGCAGGCTATCCCACGCGCTGCGCCCGTTTTCCAGTTTTTCCGCCCGCTTACGCAGGCGTTTTAGGTTTGAGACCTGCTGTTCTGCCTCACTGCGCTTTGGTTTGACTTGAATATTCATAATTTATCCGCCGAAAGTTTCGCCCTTGCCATCATCTTCACCTGAAAATCCAAGTACGCTTTTGCCATTGCCGCCTGACAGTAGCCCCTTTAGGGCACTTTCTTGCCTATTGACCTTGGCTTCTCGCGCCGCTATTTTTTGATCCTGCTCCGCTTGCCGCGCCCTGGCTTCTGCCAGGCCATTGTCACCGCCGCCAAATATCGCTTTCACTACTCCGCCCATCATTATTTCCTTGTTTAAATCCGCGCCTGCGCGGCGCAATTTTAGTTCCAGGCCGCTATCACCTGCCTATTGGGGATTAAATTCCCAAATTTCCATTTGGCCAATTGAGATACGTTTGAATCCGATCAGCCGCGCCATGCGCTGGCCAGGCTTATGGCCGTGCTGCACTTCCAGCCTTAGGCTGCCATTGACTGCCTGTTTTTTTTGCCAGGCCATTTCTGCCCGCGCCCATTTTATGCAGCGGTACATATTATTTTTCATCTCTGGCCCTGGCTGAAGCCAGACCATTGAGTGATTGACCAGAGGGACAGCACCGCCGACCAGAAGCGGGACGCGGTGCATGGCACCTTTGTGCCAGACGCTAAATGAGGTTGGCAAGGCAGTCTGGTAGCGCGCTGCCGACAGATATTGCGGCGGCATGGCTTTGCGGCCTGACGCGCGCATAATGTCGTGCCAGTCCTCAAACCGTGATGGCCTGGCAATGACCAGGCCATAAGCCTGAAGGCTTTCAAAGTCTTGTAGCGTTGTTATATCTTTTTGTAGTGCTTGCATGATATTATCCAAATAGTTTCGTTGTGTTTTTGATTGTGCCGCCGCCAGAGCGGCCAGAGAATGCCGTGCCAGAGCCATGGCGGCCTTTGCCGCCCGTCAGTGACCGCAAGCCGCCCATGCCCAGATTGAGATATTGCAGAGCATCATGGGGATGGCTATAGTCATTTTTCAGTGGCTCAAGGCCAAAATCTTGGGTGTCATCATTATCTGTATCGGTTTTTTTGCGCTTTTGATAACGATAGCCGCTGTTAAATCCTTGCCTGAGAATTTTGCAATCTGGCGAGATAATTAGCTCAGGGGTCACACCGTCTATCCGATATTTTAGCGGCAGCCGCACGGCATCCAGGCGGGCAGATAGGGCGTTGGTATCAGCTTCGGTCATGATGATGTCCAGATAGCCCTCGACAATTTCAGTCCAAGTCTTGTCATCTTCATCATTGCCGCCGCCATAAAAGTTGGCAGGGTCACAGAAAATGGCCTTTATGCCCGCAGGCGGGGCTATCTGCTGAAGCCAAACGGCCAATAAGCGGCCAAATTCATTCGCGCCAACGCGGCCAGGCACAAGCTCTCCCAATATGCGGCGTTGCCCATTGGGTCGCCATTGGCCAGCTATGGCCGCAGGGTGAAGGCCGCCATCTATGCCAATATAGAGGGGCAAGTTGGGGGCAATTTTGAGCGATTGAGGGGCGACATGAATCCCATCATTAAAATCTTCATAAACAGGTTTACCATTACGGCTAAAGCCGCGTTTGTTTGAGAGCATCCGTTCGCACCACCAGGGACGATTTTTATTCAAATCATAAAGATTATCATAATATTTTCGGCCGCCCTTGAGGTTTTGCAAATTTTCGGCCGCCTGTTCATTGCCGCCAGGCTGGCGAAACCAGAGTGCTTGCTTTGGCAAGTGATAGCTATAGCGGTCTAGCCAGGTATCAACAGTTGGCGCGTTGGTATCGCCCGTAAAACTGTCATGATAAATCGCACCTTCAGGCAAATCTTTTTCCGCTGGATAGCGGCCTGTACGGCCAACGCCATAAGTCATAATATCCTCATTGCAGGTATTTAGGGCATTGACGAAAATATCTGTCACTTCATAGCCGTCAAAAAATTCTTCCGCATCCTGGTCGCCAACGGCGGCAAATTCTATTTCAAAAATCACAGGCACTTTATGAAGCTCACCGTCTTTGAAGCGGCGCATCACATCAAACTCAATCACATGTTTACAGGGGCGGTCTTGCCCGCCTTGCCAAATGCCATCTTCTTTTCGATACCATTTGAGCCATGTCCTGATGGCGGTTTTCTCCATTTTTCGGTAGGTGTTACGTAGCACCAGGCCGCGATAATGTATTTTACCGTCCAGACAGATTGGCATCCGCATGGCGCGGCTCAGCATTCGGAAGAAACACGCAGTGGTTTTCCCAGACCCGTAGGGTCCTTCTATAATCGCGACCTTGCTTAAATCCTCAATAAAAGCCGCTGCAACAGGCCCAGGGGGACTATAACGCTGGACTGTGAACTGTGTTGCCATCCTATCCCTATCCTTTCCAAACTCTATTCCATTGGGCTTACAGCCCCCATATCTCTATTACCCTCACCCCGACCCGAACAGGAGACAGCCAAGCTCGACCCTCTGTAAACCCCATAACCACAGGCCTGTATAGAAAGAGGCGGGCTTTGGGCAGGCGAAAACTCAAAAATATCCCTATGTGTGCGAGGGGACAGCCCTGGGAGAGAGAGAATTTTTCATTTTCTGGGGGGCTTTTTTTGTTGCGTGTACTGACAAAAACACCCCCCCCAGGCGTTTTTTTGTGCGTAGTTTAGCGAACTTAATAGTTCGTTTTCGTTTTACACTTAGATTTAGTAGACGGGTTTATCTTCTGGTTTACTGTTACTGTCTTGCGACATTCAAAAGTCAAGCCCTCATTTTGAGATTGTATTTTTAATCGGTCGTTATTTTAGTCAGCTATTTCTTCCCCATTTTCATCCACTTCTATGATGATAGCGTCCTCATTGCGTAGCAGCTCCTCAGCTTCGCTGGTCATGCCTTCCATCAGCACCAGATGCCTCTTGGTGTCCGCTACATGCACGTCAACAGGCATTTTCTGGTGAAGATAAGGGAGCGCCGCAACCGCCGCGCTTGTCTGTACTTTGATGACATTCTCTACCTTGCAGCCCGTTTCTTCAATGATGGTCTGCGTATCCGTATTCAGCAGGCCAACCAGAAACTCCAAAGGAGACACGCTATATTTGTTGGCAATATACCGCCTCATCTCGACCGTAGAGCGATTTAACGCGCCCTTAGGACGGCCACGCCCGCGATTAAGACTATCCGCGCCATGATCGCCATTATCGCCCCTAGCAGCGCAATTAAGACTATCCGCCTGTGCGGCCTCGTGAACGTCATCAAACAACGCCAGTTGCTCACTGTCACAAGCTGGCGCGTCAAACGCCCCAATTTCATCCAACAGTGAAGCCAAACCCCCTTTTCTAGCCATAACCTGATTAAACTCCCTTATTTTATTCTGTTCCAGACTGGAACGCGATTGGAACAGCAATTGGAACAATAAATATCTATATATATCAATAGGTTATATGGATATATATATCTATGTTCCACTGTTCCAATGATTTATACCATCCCACATGCGCGCACATATAGAGACCTTTGCAAAACACTGGAACATTGGAACAAAGCGCAAAAAACCCTTTTAAAACATATACTTGCCTGTTCCAATTGCTGTTCCAATAGCGTTCCAATTTCAAAATCATTGGAACAACCAGAACAAACCGCCCCAAAAATGCCCTGCCATACCCACAGATAGGTCTGGAAAGACCACCAGACCCCAGCCAAAGGCCATCACACCATCAAAACAGGTCGGGATTAGAGACAATCCGTCATCACACCATCATCGCCGTAAAGCGCATCTAATGAAACAAGCGTACAGTTCAACGTCGCCCCATTGACGCGCACCTTTCTCTTTTGCCAGCGCGACCCATCCTCATCGACCCATTGCCGTATCGCATTCCCCCACGACCCAGTCGAGCCACCAACCCACTGCGACCCTTCAAAAATTTTCTTCATATCGGTAGACTGGTTGGGAACAGCCAGCCACCAAACCCCGCCAACCTCGACCAACCGACACCCCGCTTGGGACAAAGTCCCATTGGTCATGTCAATATTGGTATCGGGATGATCTGGCTGCATCTCATAAAACTGTTCCAGTTCCTTCCCAATCGTGCCTTTCATCCCACTACTCCACTTATCAATATGCACCGTCAGCAGCCTATTGAGACATTTCTGCCAATTGGGCAAAGCATCCTCATACTCTGCCAAGGCCTCGCGCCGCAGCCACTTGCGCCACGGGGTCAAATCATCACCCAACGGCACATCAAGCTCCTGCCATTTATCGCCCACAATCAAGGACGCACAGGTCAGGAGTGTACCAAAGGTCTTTTGACCGCGCCCATTATGCCCGCCTTCAGCCAGCTCCTGGGCAAAACGCTGATAAACCGCGTCAAACCGATGCCAATTATCAGCCAGAGCCTTTAAAATGATCCTGCCCGTTAGGGCAAGCTCATCCTCTTTTATCACAGGTTGGGACTGGGAAGGCGGCAATGGTTGGAGCTGAAGCAAAGCCATCCTGTTAAAATCCTGGCTTTCCAAGGGCACAGGATTGATCGATGCAAAAATAAACGCCGAACGACTCGTAAACGAGACCCCTTGATGCTCACCGCCGCCGCGAAACATCAGCCCGCCGCTACTGGCCTGGCGCATCAGCTCAATAATCGCCGTCATCTTGCGGTTATCTTCCGCCGCTTCCAGTTCATCCAAAATAACAGCGGTGGCATCAAAGCCAATATTCTGATAAATCCCCGCCGCCGTTGTATTGGTGGACATCATCGCCCAATCACCCAGCACAGACTCTATCACCCCCAACAAAGTTGACTTACCAGTGGCTGTATCCCCCGTCAGATAGGTCGCAGACCGCCATTCCAACGCCCCGCCCAAAAAACACACCCCAACAGCACCAAGCAGCAAAACAGGATCAACATCCTTACGCTTAAAATTCCATTGCCTGAACAGCTTTAGCAAATTGGCGCCGTGATGCTTGCTATCGGCCTCTGCTGCCTTTGGCCAAGGCCGCGACAACGGCCCAAGGGCAGGATAAACGCAACCGTCTATCTCATCAGGTAGCTTTTCTGTATCACCATCGACAATCACATTACCGCAATGCAGCAACAACCGCCCGTCCGAAGCCTTCCAAGCTCCCCGACCGCGCAATTTATCCATCCCGTTCCAAATGCCCTTGGTTTTGCACGCCGCCATCATCGCAGGACGTATGCGGGCACTGTCATAACCGACAATATCAGCCGAAAATTGGGCAATCAGTTCCCCAGGTGCAGGCCGACCTTGCTTCGGCTTGCCCCAGCGCGGCCATGCCCAACACAGATAGTTATAATCGCCCCCAAATAGCGTTTCCAGCCCCGCCTGGTTAAAATCATTGGCTTTATAGCCATAAAATTGTTGCGCGTGGTCGAGAAAGAAAAAATTCTTGCCTTGAATGCCCAAAGGAGTCACAGGGCAGCCCTCTGGCAGGCCATCCCGCCGCCTGTTCCACTTCCCAGGCGGCACACCATTGAGCGGCTCACCAATAGCAGGGCTAAAGTCTTCAAAACCATCATCACCCGCAGGCCGCGCTTCCATAAACGCGCCCTCAACAACCGTGGTTGTACTACTCATAAGCTATGCCCCCGCATAATCATTATTATCCTGCCTAAGACGCAGCCACGCGCGCTAAAAACAGCCCTAACGCAGTTAGTAGACATCATTAAAATCCTTGCCCACGGGCGAACGCACAATCATTAATCGCGCGCCGCGCCGTTTAATCTCTGGCAACAGTGCCGCTACTGCCTTGTCCAACGCCCTGCCTGCCTTTGACTCTGCCGCGTCATTATCCGCGCAGATATAGACTGTGCCCAAAATCGCAGGCAGGGTTATATTTTTGAAATTTGAGACCGAAACCGCCCCCCATACATTCAGGTCAGGCTTGGCCTTGGCCACGCTCAAACCATCCTCAACCCCTTCCACAAGGGCGAGATCATGACTGTCATCTGTGCTATGCAGCCGCATAATCAGCCCCTTATAGCCAGGCCATACCAAGCGAGGCGGATCAACTTCCGCCTTGCCTGTCCCATCATGCTTTAAAAAAGTGCGGTGAACCGCCTTTACTTTGCCCTTGGCATCCGTCAAACCTGTCATCATACAGGGGAACGTGCCATTATCGCGGTGGCGCACATTGTTAAGAAAACCCAGGCAGCGCGGGTAGTCTTTCATCGCCAGCCCGCGCGCGCTTAAATATGTTTCTGCCAGCGTGTTCTTTATCGCCCCTGCCCGCGCAAACCACTTGGCCGCACTGGCCGCTTGCTCTTTTGCGCTTTGCGGTTTCTTGCCAGCAGAACCATAAACAGGCGCGCTATCTTTAGGCAAAGCCTTGACCTCAAAATCCTGCCCCAAATAATCCGCGCCCCAACGAAACGCCGCGACTTTGTCCAGTCCATGCACTGCAACAATCAGGTCAATAATATCGCCCTTTTCGCCCGTGCTTTGGTCAATCCAAGCCCCGCGCTGAAAAGTTGGCCGCTCCACCAGGCCAATATAAAATGAGCCAATCTTACGGTCATACCGCAACGGGCTTTTGGCAAAATAATTGCCGCTATCCTCATATCCCCCAGGCGCAAGCTCCCGCGCCAGATAGTTTATCCGTGCCTGAAGGCCGCTTTTAATCGCATTAAAATCCAGCATGACATGGCCTCATCTCGTCTAGCCGCCCCTCAAGCCTGCGTAAAAAAAAGCGCACCCGCTCCTCATCACGCCAAGCCTCAATCGTGCGGCAACCATGCCACACACTATTGCGGCTCAATCCCAGATAATTGGCAACATCGGCCTGGGCAAAGCCGCCATGGGTCACAGCCAGATAGGCCGCCACTTGCCGCTTGCGTTTGCGCCAACTGACACGCGGCAATACCATTCCGACGGGAAAACGCACCTGGCCGCGCCCCTTGCCAATCAGCGAAGCTGCCGCCCGATAATAGACCCCAGCCGCAATCACCCGCTCAGGCGGATAATAAAACGCAAAGCCCAACTGTGTTGGTGATGTTGCCCCCTGCATATGCTTTGCCCCTGATTTTTTTTGTTTTGGGCTTACCCCTAAGCCGTTTTGTATCGCAATCGACGGACGTAAAACCGCGCTGCACTTTTACTGCGATTGCTTTATTCAGCCGCTGTCTTTTGGATGCAATCCAAAATCGGCGGTTCTTCCTCCTCCTCAGGCGGCGGGTCAGGGTCTTCAGGCAACACAAAATCATTCGGTGTCACAAGACCATTGGTCTTGTCATAAATTTTGATGAGTTCTGTTCTGCGCGGTAATCTGTCAGAATACAGCCATGACTTAACAGATGCCACTGGCCCTTCCAGCAGTTCAGCTAATTCTTGGATTGACAATCCTTGTCTATTTTTAAAGTCAATGAGTTTCATAATCTATAAATGTATCGAATGACGATACATGTCAATATTTTTTTTGACGTATTTGAAAATAGACTCAACTCATAAAAGTATTCATTTTGAATACTATGGACAATAATCTAGCGACAATACGAAAACAAAAAGGTCTGACACAAGAGCAGCTTGCTGAACTGATTGGGACGCAGCGAGTAAATCTCAGCAATATCGAACGCGGTGTCCGTGGCATAGAACCATGGCTAGACCGCCTCTCAGAAGCCCTTAATGTGCCCTATGAAGAAATCATCTCAGAACCTTGGCAAGATGTGCGCATTACGGGCTATACCAATGAGAAGGGCGAGATCTTCTTTCTGCCCCAGAACAAATGGACAGAAAATGTCCGCGTCCCTAAAATTCTCGGCGATAATCTGGTGGCCATCGCCATCAGGGGCAACAGCCTCTATCCGCGTTATTTTGAGGGCGAAGCCCTGATTTATCGCAAACTCAAGGGCATTCCCTCTTATATGCTTGGCAAGGAATGCGTGGCTCAAATCACAAACGGCCCGATGGTTGCCCGCATCCTCGAAAACGGCAACACTGCCAGCACCTATGACCTCACAAACTGGAATGGCCCGCCAGAAAAACAGGTCTATCTCGATTGGATCGGCGAAGTGCTAGGGCGGTTTTAACACAAGCAATCGCAGTAAAAGTGCAAAGCGGTTTTACGTCCGCGCTATTGCGACAGAAAAAACAGCAAGGAAATATGATGGCAAAACCCCGTTTTGAACTCTATAGCGAAGATCATCTGTGCAGCTTAACAAACACAAAGCTGCTGGCACTTGCAGAAAAACACCAAAAACAACCCCCTATCCTAGAAGACATATTGCACGCCCTCAAGCCGCGCAAAAATGACAGGGCGATTGAAGCCCGCGCCTTTATCCTGCCGCTGCTAAAATGGCATCGCCGAAAACGCCGCATCTGGGCAAGCCTCGCCCTCACTTCAGGCCTTATCGTTGTGGGTGTGGCGCAAGGATTTGGCAGGGAAATTTTTGCAAAATACAGCACCGTCATCACCAATTTTTTCATGCAATAGGCACAACATGACCCTACTAGACATTATTCAGGACTTTATCAGCAACACACCAGAACCCATAGAAATAGAGCTACACCTCCAGCTCGGCAAAGTCTTTTGGCCTGAAGTCATTCTCACAGAAATAAGAAATCACGAACCATTCTTTAACCTTGAGGAAGCCCGAAGGCGCACAACTGCCTTGCTTCATGACAAGGAACTCCCTAAAAATGCCGCCAAAATCTCAGCAATCTGCGGCATAGTTGATTTTGTACTCCGCCCTACCGCAATGACAGATCAAGAAACCGCCCTTAAATACGCGTATGATCAGACAGGTCAGAAACTTTACCAGATACAACTCCTTCGCCTTCCTCTTTTGGCAGGGCAGCATGCAAAAATGGAAACACGTTGGCAGCTTCTTCGGGATGATCCGCTAAGTTTTCCAGCAATTCACGGCTATAGCCTGTTGGCACTACAACCTTTTTTCGTCGCAACAGACAGCAGCGAATAACACGCAGCAAACAATCAAACATATTACCCTCGTTTTCACCCCGAAAACGGGGTATTTTTATGTGCATAACTTTTTGACAGACATAACGATCAAACAAAAAGTATCTGTATTAGATACAAATAATTTGACTTTATGTATTGATATTCGATACATTACACCCATAACCAAAATTATGGGAGTATTTTTTATGGCAAAATCTGCCACATCAGCAATGATAGAGAGCAGCAAGGCTGGTCAGGCTTATGCTGAACTTATGACCTCAGACAACGAATACGATGCCTGTTATGGCCGTATGCTCAACCATCTCACCCCTGTCCTGCAACAGCTGATGGACGAAGAACGCCAGCGCGGCACTGACCCAAATGTGATGATAAATATAGCCCCTGGCGTAGCTATTTCTATCCTGTTTCAGCTCATGCCGCCTTTTCAGTTCCCACAGACAGAACAAATGCTGGTTCACACTGCCGCGGATCTTATCAGTGCCTACAAAACAGGCTCTGCGCAATATTTACAAGCTCTCAAAGAGCAAGAAAATGGGGAGCAAGGCTAATGCACACCCTCAACACCGCCCAACTGGCTGCCCAAATCGGCAAAAGCAAGGATTGGGTCTACCATAATTGGAAAAAGCTGGTACAGGACGGAATGCCCCCGCCCATTCAAGACGGCCAGTTAATCTGGTCAGCGGTGCAAGTTTATGCCTGGCTCGACCGCAATCTGTCCGATGACCTAAAAATCACAGTTGCCGCCTACCGCGCCGCCACCGAAGCGGCCAAAACCGCCCCCAAAGACCTCCCCCCAGAAGAAAAAGACTGGGGCGCAATCCTAAAACAACGACTAGAGAAAATAGGAAGTTAAGCATGTTAGATATATCAGTAACTATAGTAGTTGATGAAGTCACAGGTGAATTTAAAGGAAAAATTGACAATAAAGTTCTAAAAATCCCAAAAATGGATAGCCCCGACGATTTTGCAAATCTCGTGATGTTGATTGACAGCCTCGTTTCTCAAACCACTGACTCCCTGTGCGACCAGCTCGCCATCAAATATGATGTCAGCAAAGCCAAAGGGTCAGCATAATCCCCAATTGAGCCAAAAGGGATAACTGCCCACACAATGAACAAGCATCCCCAACAGGCACAATTTCAGACTTGCACAAAAGCCAACGCCTTGAGGCGAGACGAACGCCTACGGCGTAAGGACTAAAAAATGACCCACAAAGTCACACTCACACTGCAAATCGGTCAAATCCGCCACGAGGCTACCCTAAACCTGCCCCCTGGCTTCACCGCCCCTGACATCTTGACAGAAGAGCAAGACGCGCTGGTACTGCTGGCCATCCTGCAATATACCGCCCGCAAAACCCTGGAAGAGCTAGGGCAAGAATTGCTGGCAGACACACCAACAAAAGAAGCCGCAGAATGACCAAGATCCCCAAAAGCTGCCTGAAAAAAACCATCCAGGCCGCCCTCTGCGAAGCAGACATCCAGGCCGATACAGAGCAGGTAGAACTGCTGACAGAATATCTTGAACGCTACCTGTTTTTGCAAAACTTCTACCAAAAACCCAAGAAAAAAAGCATATTTCAGAGGCAGACATGAAACTGTTCACAACCAAAGCCCTGAAGGGCGACCTGACACTGACAGCGCAGGACATTGACGGCCATATTTTGCGCCCAGGAAACATCATTAAAAAAGCAGATGGCGACCAACTGCTTGCCATGGCTATCACCCAAATCTACAAAAACGGCAAAATCACCGCCCGCCTGCTCTTTACAGACCACACGCCACAAGGCACTATCTACTATCTTGGCGCAAGCCAAAGACTCCCCGCCACAGATGTGATATTTATCAAAGACCAAGCCTGATTCTCCAAAATTGAGCCAAGCGGGATAAATGCCAACATAAGCAATGACCATCCCCAACGGGCACAGCCCAGCGGCTTGACACCTAGGCCAACGCCGCAAAGGCGAGACGAGCAAAGCGAGGACTAAAAAATGGCCACCATTAAAATCAGATATTTCAAATGGCGCGATGGCCGCCCGCGCTGGGAACCAGGCCCCACAGTCCGCGCCCAAGGCTTTAAAGGCCAAAACCTAAAAGACAGCCAAGGCCGCTGGCTCTCCATGCCCGCCGCCATCACCGCCGCCGAAGCCCTCAATGCCGACCTGGACGCTTTCCGCCTTGGCCAGCCGCGCAAAACCCGCCAAAATTACATCACCCAGCGCACCACCAACGCCCTGTTCCAGTCTTGGTATAGCAGTCACAACTTTAAAGACCTTGCCCCACGCACGCAAAAAGATTACCGCTATAATGGCCATAAATTTTTAGGCATTTTCTCAGAAATACCCGTTGCGAAAATCACAAAACCTATGATGCACGAATATTATGTGCAAATACGCAAAAAGCACGGTCTCACTATGTCCTCTGCAATCATAGCCACCGCCCGCGCCGCCCTGTCTTATGCCGAGATTATCGGCTGGATCGCTGAAAACACAAACCCCGCCTTGCGTCTTAAAGTCAAAAAAGCACCGCCGCGCACGGTTTTGTGGCTGCCTCAAGAAGTGTCAGAAATGGTTAAGACAGCCGATGAAATGGGGCTTCATAGCGTTGGGGATGGCATCATCATAGCCGCACATGCAGGTCAAAGACCAGCAGACACCCTGTCCTTGCCAGATCACATTTTTACAAAAAACAGGATCATGATTACCCAAGCCAAACGCGGCGCAAAAGTAGACATTCCCATGACCCCCCTGGTCATGGCACGCATTAATCAAATCCGAACGCGCAAACGTCGAAACAATATCACATCTATTGAAACGCTGATCACCTATGAACCAACAGGCCGACCATACCGCAATGAAATGTTCGCCCAAACCTTTGCCAAAGTGCGAAAACAAGCCATTATCACCATGCCAGAGATTAAAGGCAAAACCTTTCAGGACTTGAGAGATACAGCAGTGACACGCTTGGCACTCGCTGGCTGCGAAGTCTATGAAATATGCGCCATAACAGGCCACAGCCAACGCCGCGCCCACGATATTATGCGTCATTATATGGTACTCACCGCAGACATGGCCGATACCGCCATAGACAAACTCAACATCTGGATGAAAAAAGAGGGCATAATTGTCTAGCAAGACAAATTTCCGACTTTATCCCAAGATTCACCATATGACCAGCATAAGACACAGACCTAAGCCATTGAAATTAAACAAAAAATGACGGATTGCAAATCCGTCTACTCCGGTTCGATTCCGGACGAGGCCTCCACTTATTTTCCCTTTAATATCCGTAAGATACTGTTATATAATGATTTTTTATTTTATTTAATCTGATAGATTGAAACATATCTTAAAACCGTGTAACAAAACACGCAACATAGTGTGTAACAATGCGAGTTTTGGAATGGCGAAAGATCATATAAGCAAGGTGGGGAATGTGTGGAAATATGTCAGGCGTGTGCCGTCTCACTATGCCCATCTTGATAGCCGTGGGATGATCAGGCAAACCACACGGCAATATGACCAGGCTGCGGCCCTTATTGTTGCCAAGCGGCTGGACCGGATTAATGACGCGTATTGGGCGGCCCTAGTTGATGGACAGGGCGCGAATGAAAAACAGGCTTATGACAATGCAGTAAAACGAGCCATTGCCCTGGGATTTCAGTATAAGACCAATTCTGATCTGGCTGGCGGGGAGCTGACAGATATTTTTGATCGGCTGGAATTTTTGGAAAAAAACGGCATGTCCAAGGACTCGATGGCTGTCAGTGCCGTGCTGGGCGGCCTGGACAAGCCTGACTATAATACCCGCCTGAACGGCCTGCTTGAGGACTATATGGAGGTTGCTGCTGACACCCTTTTGGGCAAGTCGCCAGAACAACTGAAACGCTGGACAAATCCGCGAAAGAAAGCCATCCGCAACCTGACCTCTGTGATCGGCAATAAAATGGTGAGGGAAATTACCCGTCATGACGCGCTTGACTTCAAGACGTACTGGATGCAGCGGGTCAAGGCAGATGGTCTTGACATTGGCACGGCCAACAAAGACATGACGGCCATCAGTCGCATGGTCAATGAAATATCTGATGCCCACAGGCTGGAACTGGGAAAGCCATTTTCTGGCATGAGACTGCGCGGCGAACGCCACACACCCATGCGCTCATTCAGCCCTGAATTTGTCCAGGATGTCCTGCTGGAGAAAGACGCGCTTAAGGGGCTGAATACGGAAGCCCAAATGATATTTTATATAAAGGTCTGGACAGGACTTCGCACTGGTGAGATCGTCAACTTGCGTCCTGAACATATTATTCTGGATGCCCCTATTCCCTATCTGAAAATTCGCGCCACCAAACACCGCAGCCTGAAGACGCACCACTCCAGGCGTGATATGCCTTTGGTTTCTGGCGCACTTGAAGCGATGCACCGCTTCCCAAACGGCTTCCCCACCTATGCTGAAAAGTCTGACCGTTGCTCGGCAGTTATTAACAAATTCATGAAAACACACGGCCTGCGCCCTGCTCCTGTCGACAAACATGTCTTTAACTCTTTGCGCCATACCTTCCAGTTCAACCTGAATATCAACTCAGTTAAAATATTTTTGTTTTATACTTTCAAAGTGATATTATCATCTTTTCTCCTTTTAAAAGTGTCGCATTCCTGGCCATCACGTCAAGGGTAACCCGCTGTGCGGCATCTTTGATGCCCTTGACGTGC